>NZ_QODI01000002.1:0-488446 GCF_009935975.1 Pseudomonas sp. Q1
TGCGTAGCAGGCCCATTTTTGAGGCCGCTGCGCGGCCTATCGGGAGCAAGTCGAATCGTCGCACCGCCCCTCCCACAGTGACAGCGTTAAGTCTTAACTGACAGGTATTAGGGAAAGCCCCCACATTTTTATATTCCGGGCATAAAAAAACGCCGCGTATCTTGCGATGCGCGGCGTCCTTTACATCAACATACCGTTAAGCTTGAACTACCGGAATGTTGGCGCTTGCTGCGATCTTGCGGAACTCGGCGATCTGGTCGAAGTTCAGGTAGCGATATACGTCACTGGCCATGGTGTCCAGTTTCGCTGCGTAACCCATGTACTCTTCGACGGTCGGCAGGCGACCCAGGGTGGAAGCCACTGCCGCCAGCTCAGCCGAAGCCAGGTAGACGTTCGCGCCGTCACCCAGACGGTTCGGGAAGTTACGGGTCGAGGTCGACACCACGGTCGAGTTCGGCTCTACGCGTGCCTGGTTACCCATGCACAGCGAGCAGCCTGGCATTTCCATACGTGCGCCAGCCTTGCCGTAGATGCCGTAGTAGCCTTCTTCGGTCAGTTGGTGAGCGTCCATCTTGGTCGGCGGCGACAGCCACAGACGGGTTGGCAGCTGACCCTTGACCTGTTCCAGCAGCTTACCGGCAGCGCGGAAGTGACCGATGTTGGTCATGCACGAACCGATGAACACTTCGTCGATCTTCTCGCCGGCAACGCTCGACAGCAGACGGGCATCGTCCGGGTCGTTCGGTGCACAGAGGATAGGCTCGTTGATGTCGTTCAGGTCGATCTCGATGACTTCGGCGTATTCCGCGTCGGCATCGGCTTCCATCAGTTCAGGGTTGGCGACCCAGGCTTCCATCGCTTGGGCGCGACGTTCCAGGGTGCGCGCATCGCCGTAGCCTTCGCCGATCATCCAACGCAGCAGGGTGATGTTGGAGTTCAGGTACTCGGTGATGGACTCTTTCGACAGCTTGATGGTGCAACCGGCAGCCGAACGTTCGGCCGAGGCGTCGGACAGCTCGAAAGCCTGTTCCAGCGTCAGGTCGTTCAGGCCTTCGATCTCCAGGATGCGGCCGGAGAAGGCGTTCTTCTTGCCTTTCTTCTCGACGGTCAGCAGGCCGGACTGGATGGCGTAGTAAGGAATGGCATGAACCAGGTCACGCAGGGTGATGCCAGGTTTCATTTTGCCTTTGAAGCGCACCAGGATCGATTCCGGCATGTCCAGCGGCATGACGCCGGTGGCGGCGGCGAACGCAACCAGGCCGGAACCGGCCGGGAACGAGATGCCCATCGGGAAGCGGGTGTGGGAGTCACCACCGGTACCGACGGTATCCGGCAGCAGCATGCGGTTCAGCCAGCTGTGGATGATGCCGTCGCCAGGGCGCAGCGATACGCCGCCACGGGTCATGATGAAGTCAGGCAGGGTGTGGTGGGTGGTCACGTCGATCGGCTTTGGATAGGCCGCGGTGTGGCAGAAGGACTGCATCACCAGATCGGTCGAGAAGCCCAGGCACGCCAGGTCTTTGAGTTCGTCACGGGTCATTGGACCGGTGGTGTCCTGGGAACCCACGGTGGTCATCTTCGGCTCGCAGTAGGTGCCTGGACGAACGCCTTTGCCTTCCGGCAGGCCGCAGGCCTTGCCGACCATCTTCTGTGCCAGGGTGTAGCCTTTGCCGGTATCGACAGGCGCTTCAGGCAGCTTGAACAGGTCGGTAGGGCCGAGGCCCAGTTCGGCACGGGCCTTTTCAGTGAGGCCACGACCGATGATCAGCGGGATACGGCCGCCGGCGCGGACTTCGTCCAGCAGCACCGGGGTCTTCATTTCGAAGGTGGCCAGGACTTCGTCGGTACCGTGCTTGCAGACTTTGCCGGCATGCGGGTACAGGTCGATCACGTCGCCCATGTTCAGGTTGGACACGTCGAACTCGATCGGCAATGCGCCAGCATCTTCCATGGTGTTGTAGAAGATCGGGGCGATCTTGCTGCCGAAGCAGAAGCCGCCGGCACGCTTGTTCGGTACGTAAGGCACGTCGTCGCCGAAGAACCACAGTACGGAGTTGGTTGCCGATTTACGCGACGAACCGGTGCCGACCACGTCGCCCACGTAGGCGATCGGGAAGCCTTGGCCGCGCATTTCTTCGATCTGCTTCATCGGGCCGGTCTTGCCTTGCTCGTCCGGTACGATGCCTTCGCGGGCCATTTTCAGCATGGCCAGGGCGTGCAGCGGGATATCAGGGCGGGACCAGGCATCCGGGGCAGGGGACAGGTCGTCGGTGTTGGTTTCGCCGGTGACCTTGAACACGCGCAGGCTGATCTTGTCGGCCAGGGTCGGACGGTTCTTGAACCATTCGCCGTCGGCCCAGGACTGGATCACGGCCTTGGCATGCACGTTGCCGTTCTTGGCTTTTTCGGACACGTCGTGGAACGCATCGAACATCAGCAGGGTGTGCTTGAGCTGGTCGGCCGCGACAGGTGCCAGGGTGGCATCGTCCAGCAGTTCGACCAGGGTCACGATGTTGTAGCCGCCTTGCATGGTGCCCAGCAGTTCAACAGCGCGTTGCTTGCTGATCAGGGGGGAAGTGGCTTCGCCCTTGGCCAGGGCAGACAGGAAACCGGCCTTGACGTAGGCAGCTTCGTCAACGCCTGGTGGAATGCGGTTGGTGATCAGGTCAACGAGGAATTCTTCTTCGCCAGCCGGAGGATTTTTCAGCAGCTCGACCAGGCCTGCGGTTTGTTCGGCGTTAAGCGGCTGGGGAACGATACCCAGTGCTGCGCGCTCTTCGATATGTTTGCGGTAGGCTTCAAGCACAGTTATTACCCTCATCAGTGGTCCCACGGGACGCTCATCCAGAAATGAACGGCACGCATGCGCTCAGGGGCTTTTTGGGCCGCAAAGCCAGCGCTGCCGGCATTCCTCACAGAAGCTGCTTTCAAAGTTTTACGCCTGCAGAACGGAGCTGATGAGGGTTGGCGCGGGCTTTGACCTACCGGGTCATAACACGCGCCAACACCGTTCTGAAGGAACGACTGTGCTCGTGACGCTTTGAAAACAGCTTCCAGCGGATATTATTGGCGCCTTACAAGGCCGGATGATTCTACGGCAAAAAAAATCTAAAGGTAAGTTGCCTGACCAAGTTTGCAGGGTGATCAACCTTAGACAAAGGGCTAACATGGCCCATTGTTCCGCTGAGCCGGGTGCCGTTGCCCATGTCCAATTCAACCATCAAGACCCCGTGCGTCGGCCTGTGCTCCACGGTTTACGGCGATCTCGTGTGCCGTGGCTGCAAGCGCTTCCACCATGAAGTGGTGCAGTGGAATGGCTATGACGAAGAGGCAAAACGTGCGGTCTGGCTGCGGCTGGAGCAGTTGTTGGTGCAGGTCATGGCCGGCAAGCTGGAAGTGTTCGACCCCAAGACGCTGCGCAGCCAACTGGAGCGGCGCAAGATTCGCTTCGTGCCGCACCAGTCCGAGTATTGCTGGGCCTACCAGTTGATTGCCCGGGGTGCGCGGGTGATTTCCAACCTGGAGGCTTACGGCATGGTGCTGCTGCCGGAATTCCGCGATTGGACGTTGCCGCAGCTGCGCGATGCCATTGATCGTGAGTTTTTCATCCTGTCCGAAGCCCACTACCAGCGCTACATCGCCCCGGATTTCCTGAGGGATGAGTCACTACATCTGTGAGAGGGGGCTTGCTCCCGATGGCGCCGGGTCAGTCAGCTCATAGGTAACTGAACCACCGCTATCGGGAGCAAGCCCCCTCCCACAATTGCACTTGATTGACTGGGGGAGCAGGTCAGGCTTTGTTGGCCAGTTCTTCCAACTGATCCATCAGGGTGCCGGGCTTGAGCACCAGCACATCGCTTTCCACGGCGTCGAGTATCACTTCCGCCGTGTTGCCGATCAGCGCTCCGGAAATCCCGGTGCGCGCCACGGTGCCGATGATCGTCACCGCCGCTTGCAACTTATGCGCCTCGAAGGGGATCAGCACATCCGCCGGCCCTTCTTCGATATGCAGGTGGGCATCGTCCACATCGAACTCGGCCTGAAACGCCTTGCATTGTTCGCGATAACGCGCCTCGATGGTTTCCTTGAGCTGAAATGTCGGGTCCGCCGCCGACAACATCGGCGACGGATGGGCGCTGATCACATGCAACTGCGCCTTGGCCAGGCTGGCGATATCAAAGCCGTGGTCGATGATCGTATTGTGCAGGGCGCGGTGCTCGCCGTCGTTATTGCCCACGTCGATGGCAGCCAGAATCACCCGCCCGGCCCACGGGGTTGCAGTCTTGACCAGCAGCACCGGCGTCGGGCAATAACGCAGCAGCTTCCAGTCGGCCGGGGTGAGCAAGGCTTTTTTCAGCGGGCTGTCGGGGAAATGTTGCTTGATCACCAGGCCGCAGCCTTCGGCCTGCTGCACGTCGATGATGGTTTCATGCAGGCTGTCATTCCACGCCTGCTCGGTGGTCACGCTATAGCCGTCTTCCTGTAAACCGGATTTGAGCAGGCTCAGCAGCGCCGAGTGCTCGTGTTTCTTGTCGCACACCAGTAAATGCAGGTGCGCGCCGGTGACCCCGGCGATCAGCTTGGCGCGCTTGAGGGCCAGGCTTTCCGAATGTTCGGGTTCGATGACCACCAAAATGCTGCGGATGGCTTGCATAATCGGGATCTCCAGTAAGAGGGGGCATGTAACCACTATAGTTGCTGCCCGTCAGGCGGTATGTTGATACACATCAAGGCCCGTGACTGGTGGTCTGCGGCGTGGTCGGTATAATCGGCGGCCTTTTGTGATCCTTTTGCCCGTGAGCCCGATGAACCTGCCCGAAATCCACGAATTCCTCGGCTGCCGCACCCCCGACGCCTGGGTCCAGGCCGCATTGGCCGATCAGGAAACCCTGCTGATCGACCACAAGAACTGCGAGTTCAAAGCCGCCAGTACCGCCTTGAGCCTGATCGCCAAGTACCACGGCCATGTGGACTTGATCAATATGATGTCGCGCCTGGCCCGCGAAGAGCTGGTGCATCACGAACAAGTCATGCGCCTGATGAAAAAGCGCAAGGTCGAACTGCGCCAACTGCACGCCGGCCGTTATGCCTCGGCGTTGCGTAAAGTGGTGCGCAGCCACGAGCCGGTCAAACTGGTGGACACCCTGGTGGTCGGTGCCTTTATCGAAGCGCGCAGTTGCGAGCGTTTCGAAGCACTGGTGCCGCATTTGGACGAAGAACTCGGCAAGTTCTACTTCGGCTTGCTGAAAAGCGAAGCTCGGCACTTTCAAGGTTATTTGAAGCTGGCGTATCAGTATGGCGACGCCAAGGATATTGCCCAGGTGATCGAACGGGTGAGGGCAGCCGAGCAGGAACTGATCGAGTCACCCGACGTCGAGTTCCGCTTTCACAGTGGCGTGCCAGCCTGAAGCGACCGCCGTGCCGATCAGCGCGGCGACGCCCGCCAACAGCAGGATCACCGTTTGCGTGCCCCAGGGCGCGGCCAGTAGCGCAATCGCCAGGCCCGCCAAGGGTTGCGCCAGATTGTTGAGCAGTGTGATCACGCCGACTGTCTTGCCGAAATCCTGGACCGGAATGACCCGCTGACGGGTGCTGCGCAGGTAGACGTTGAACATCTTGTCGAAACCGGTGACCAGCAGAAAGCCCACGGCGTACAGCCATACGCTTGGGCTGACGGCCATGATCATTGCCCCGATGCCGATCATCGAATACGACAGACCGCCCAGTACCCTAAACGGCAGGTCGGCCCGCGCCAGGTAAAACAGAATGCCGATCGTCACCAACGCCCCGAATGCTTGCAGCAACGCATACGCATCCTTGCCGGCGTCGAACTGGCCGGTGACCAGCGCCGCCGAGGTGGCGAGCGTCACGCCGATGATCAGGTTCACGCCCACCGCCAGGGTAATGATCCGCCTTAATTCCACCCGGTTGCGGATATGCCCGAACGCGATGCGCAACGGTTGCAGCCAGATATCCGGATGTTGCTCGAAGGTTTGCAGGTCTACCGCGCTGGTGCGCCGCCAGATCCGCATGGCCAGGTCCGCCAGCCAGAACAACCCGGCAACCCCCAGCACCACCCAATGCCAGGCCCAGATTTCCAGGAGCAGCGCGGCCGCCAATGGGCCCAGCACCAGGCCGCTCTGGTCGGCGATCTGTGAATAGGAGAGGGTCTTGGCGTAGGTGTAGTGTTTGAAAATATGCGGCATCAGCACTTCCCGCGCCATGATGCCCTGGGTGGTCAATACCCCGCATAACGCCGACAGCAGCACGATCCAGTAGATACCGTCGAATAACGCGTACAGCCCTACTGTGACGGCACAGGCCAGCGCCCGGTAGACCTGGCTGATATGCAGGATGCGCACGGCAGGGAACTTGTCGCACAGGGCACCGCATACCGGGAAGGCCAGGTAACGCGGTAACGATTCGACAAAAAATGCAAAGCCCGCCCAGGCCACGCTCTGGGTGGTCTGAAATACGATCAGGGGCACGATGAACAATAGAATCTGGTCTGCCAGCCGCGACAGGAACAGCGAAACGAAGAACGCCAGGTAATCCTTGCGCATACAACTCCCTGTGGATGGCGTTAAAGATTGCAGGCTATTTGTTAAAAACTCTTAAAAGCATGAAGCTTCGTTGGGGCGTCATGGCCAGATGCTTCAGTCGAACAGCTTGCCACCTATAATGGCTGCACTTCAATCGGCGTTTGTACACTGAGAATTTATGGAAAACCTGGGGCTGGGCAAAGTTCTGCTCGTTGAGGACGATGAAAAACTGGCGGGGCTGATTGCGCATTTTCTGGCGCAGCACGGTTTCGAGGTGCGGGTGGTGCACCGGGGCGATAAAGCCCTGGCGGCGTTCCTGGACTTCAAGCCGAAGATCGTCGTGCTCGACCTGATGCTGCCGGGCCAGAGCGGCCTGTATGTGTGTCGTGAGATTCGTAACGTGTCTGACACGCCGATCGTGATCCTCACCGCCAAGGAAGATGACCTGGACCACATCCTGGGCCTGGAGTCCGGCGCTGATGACTATGTGATCAAGCCGATCAAGCCGCCGGTTTTGCTCGCACGCCTGCGTGCCCTGCAACGCCGACAAGTGCCCGAGCCCACCGTTCGCGGCTCCCTCGAATTCGGCCACCTGTCGATTGACCGTAGTTGCCGGGTGGTCAGCCTGGGAGGGGAAACCATCGACCTGACGACCATGGAGTTCGAATTGCTGTGGTTGCTGGCCAGCAATTCGGGAAAGATCCTCTCGCGCGATGACATCCTCAACCGCATGCGCGGTATTGCCTTCGACGGCCTCAACCGCAGCGTCGACGTCTACATCAGTAAATTACGCAGCAAACTCAACGATAACCCCCGTGAACCGGTGTGCATCAAGACCATCTGGGGCAAAGGCTACCTGTTCAATCCTTTCGCGTGGGAGGTTTAGATGCTGCGGCTGTTTCTGCGCCTGTATGTGATCCTGGCGCTGGGTCTGGCGGGGGCGATCTGGCTGGTCAACTACACCTTCGATGAGTTGACGCCTGAAACCAACGAAGTCTACAACCGCGAAGCGTTGCGCGGCCCGGCTTATGCCTTGGTGGAGCAACTGCGCACGCTGCAAGGGCCGGCGCGCGAAGCTCGGCTGGCCGAGTTGCAACCGCATTACGGTTTGCGGCTCAAGCTGGTCCAGAGCGACACACTGGCGTTGAACGAGCGCGAAAAAAATCTGCTGCGCGCCGGCCAGCTGGTGGTTCGCGGCGACTTCATGGAGTTCATCTCCAGCATCGACGGTGGCCCGCAGCTGTTGGAAATCAAGCTGCCGGAAGAACCCAAGTGGCTGTACCTGTGGGCCTACGGTTTTCTTGGCCTGTGCCTGGCCGTGGTGCTGTATTTCTGGGTGCGCCCGCACTGGCGTGACCTGGAGCATATCCGCTTGGCCGCGCAACGCTTTGGCGATAACGAGCTTGGCTCGCGCATCCTGCTGCCGCGCCGGTCCACCGTGCGCGAACTGGCCGGGCACTTCAACCAGATGGCCGAGCGTATCGAAAGCCTGATCGCCAACCAGCGCGAACTGACCAACGCCGTGTCCCACGAGTTGCGTACGCCGATTGCGCGCTTATCGTTCGAGCTCGATCAACTCAAGCAACAGGCCGACCCGCGCCAGAGCCGTGAGTTGATCAATGACATGTACGCCGACCTGGGCGAGTTGGAGGAGATGGTCTCCGAATTGCTCACCTACGCCAGCCTGGAGCGTGGCGCTACGCAGGTCACCCGGGAAAGCATCGAGGCCCATAGCTGGCTCGACAGTGTCATCGGCAGCGTGGCCCTCGAAGCGGAAGCGGCCGGTGTGCAGCTGTCGTTGCGTACCTGTGAAGTCGACGTTATCCAGATCGAACCGCGCTTCATGGCGCGGGCGGTGATCAACCTGCTGCGCAACGCCATCCGTTATGCCGAGCGCCGCGTGGAGGTGTCGCTGGTCAAGTTCGGCACGGGTTACGAAGTACGGGTCAGCGATGACGGGCCCGGCGTACCGCTGGAGGGCCGGGCGAAGATCTTCGAACCCTTCATGCGCCTGGACTCCAGCCGCGACCGCCGCACCGGTGGCTTCGGCCTCGGCCTGGCGTTGGTGCAGCGGGTCAGCCAATGGCATGGCGGCCAGGTCGAAGTGCTGGACTCGGAGTGGGGCGGGGCGTTGTTTCGGATGACGTGGGCGTATGCCGAGTAGCAGTCTCTTGTAGGAGCGAGCAAGCTCGCTCCTGCGTTCTAATTGTATGGTCGGATCAGAAGGTGTATTCCACCATCCCCATCACCGACGTCTGCAACCGTCGCTCCACAATCGGGCTCTTGCCCGCCTCATCCGCCAGGTACTGCACGTCCAGCAAGGTCGAGAACCGGGTGTTTTCGCTGATCGGCAGGCTCCACGCCAGGTTCATGCCATTGCTGATGTTGCCGGCTCCGGCCTTGTATTCCTTGAAGCGGCTTTGCGCCGCCTGACCCGTGGTCACACCGTACCAGGTCTGCAGGTAGTTACGGTCACCAAAGTGGCTGCTCAGGGTGGCGTCGACGGAACCAAAGCGGCCTTTGTAGAGATTGGTGCCCAAGCTCAACTCCAGGTGGGTGAAGGCCTTGCCGGTATCCTTGTGGTCATTTTCCTTGAGGGCGTGTTCCAGCGTCGCGCCGACAATCACGCCGCCGAGTTTATAGCTGGCGCTCACCCCCAGTTGCGGGCGTGACTTGATCTCGCCCATGCCTTTGAGGCGTTTGGAGCCGGCATGCAGGGTTTCATTTTTGTCCTTGCGTGAACCGCTGGCACCGACATATGCGCTGAAGCTTGCCGCGTCGCCTTCGTAGCGCCATCCCAGGCCCTTGCCGGTGTCGAGGAAAATCCCCCAGGGGCTGACAATTTTGCCGCCCAGTTCCGGCCCGGTCCGGCGTTCGTCACTCCCGCTGTAGCGGGGCGCGTTGCTGACGCCGAGCTTGAGGCTGTATTGCCAGTCTTCGGCAATGGCGCTGTCGGCGGCGGCGAACAGGCATACCGAGGTGAGGGACAGGCAAAGGTGATTTGAGCGCATTGAGGCGTTCTTCCTTGGTTAGAGATTCAGAGGTTTGTGTGGTGCTTGGGTGCGTTTGAAGGAGTAACCCGAAGCGCTGAGGCCATTGACCTGACGGCTGACGGTGTCGCCCAGGCCATAGCCATTACCGGCCAGTACCGCGTGGGCGTTGTCGACGGGCAATAGGATGTAGTCGGTCAGCGGCTCGCCATGCAGTTGGCCGCGCAATACCAGGAAACCTTCTTCCAGGCGTACGCTGATGCCGCTCAGCGGCGCGTTCGGCTCATGGGTGTTGAGCACGTGATAGGTGCCGATGGTGTCGGCCCAGGCCAGGGGCAGCGGCGGCGGGTCGACGCGCTCACCGATGGCGATGCGTTGGCCATGGCTGCGGGCAGTGAGCATCTGGCGGCCTTGTACGGTCACCACATCCAGCTGCACGCGGCCCAATTCGCCGAGATCCTTGAGCCAGAACCCGAGGACTTTTTTCTGTGCGCGCAACCAGCCGTGCTCGTCACGTACCAATTCAAAGTCAAAACCGGCCAGTTCGCCGGACAGCCGATTTTTATCGTCCTTGAGGCGCAGCACGCCCCAGGCCGTCGCATAAAACCCGGCCAGGCGTTTACGGTCCACGGCCGCCGGCACCTGGCGCAGCTTCAACCCGTGGCTGGGGGGCTGGCAGTCGCCGCTGCACACTGGCGTGCCGGTTTGTGCCTGGAGCATCAAGCGCAGCGCGTCGGTGGACAGCGACACCACCATGTCCTCGGCATTGCTGTCATTGGCCATGATGATCACCGCCAACTGCTGATCAGGCAGCACGCTCAATTGGGCGGCAAAATCATCGCCACCGCCGCTGTGCTGATAGGTCCGAATGCCGGGGCCGACCGGCTCATCCCCACAAGGCGCCAGAAACCAGCCCAGGCCCATCTGGCAATCGAAGTCCAGGGCGTTGCCGGTGTTTTGCTGGGTGAACATCGCCTCGATGGACGCGTTACTCAGCACTTGTCTGCCTTTATAGGTGCCTTGGGCGAACAGCATCTGCACGTAGTGGCTGAGGTCTTTCGGGCTGGCCCACAGCCCGGTGGCCGCGAGGTCACGCACCTGCGCATCGGTGCTGGCCTGGCCGTCTTCGTAGCCCATGGCGCGATAACCCAGCTGTGCGCCGGTGCCGACGAAGCTGGACTGGTCCATCGCCAACGGCTTGAGCAGGCTGCTTTGTAGCTGAGCCTCGAAGCTTTTGCCGGTGCTGCGCTCAATGGCCGCGCCGACCAAGGCGTAGCCGAGGTTGGAATAGGCCACCTGAGAGCCCGGCGGGCTGCTCAGCCACACACCCGACACACGCATGGGCATCTGGCCCATCGCATAGGTACTGCGCAGGTCGCGCAGGTGCTCGCTGGGCAGGCCGGACTGGTGGCTGAGCAAGCGACGCAAGGTGATATCGCGGTCAGCCGCAGTCTGGTCGGTATGAAAACGCGAACGCACGTAAAACTCGCGCAGGGTTTGCTGGATCGGCGCATCCAGCGCCAGACGTTGCTGCTCCACCAATTGCAACGCCGCCGTGGTGGTCAGCAGTTTGGAGATGCCCCCGGCGCGAAATGCCGTGTTACGTGTAACCGGTACGCCGCGCGCCTTGTCCGCCATGCCGAAGCCACGGGTCCAGAGCAATTCCTGGCCATTGACCAACGCAATCGACAATCCCGCCACGTTATCTCGGGCCATGTCCTGGGGAATTCGGGTTTGCAGGTAACGGATGATTGCACCGTAATCACCCTTTTGAATCGGCGGCGGAGCAGGGGGTTGCCCATGGCAACCGATACTGCTCAGCAGGCAACCCAGCAGAGGAATACTGCGCAATGTGCGAAACATGAAGAACACCCGAATGGTGGTTTGGATGCTCAAATGCTAGGGCGGTGGCGGCCGATAATCTTTGACAGCTTTGTCGAGAAACTGTCAAAGACTGTTAAAGATCAGGCGCCAGGAAATCTCAAGGCAGAATCAGGGAAGCCCCTTGCTGAAAAAGGGAAGTTTTCCGGCATTTCCAGAGGATATTCAGACTTTAATCTCAGCGCTCTTGTGAAATCAGGAGCGACACCCGCCATGGACGCTACACGCTGGAGCCACCCGTTCAAGGATCAAAGCCACCCGTTGTCGCAGTTGACCCAACTGGCCCATGCCGGCGCGGGTTATTACCCCATAGGACGCAATGCCCTGTGGCATGGCGGCGTGCATTTTGACAGCGGCACCGCAGCCCTGCTGGACCAGTCGGCGGTCTACTGTCTGGCAGACGGTGAGGTCGTGGCTTACCGCATCGATGAGCATTCACCCAGTACTACTTACGTGGATGACGACCAGTGCGTGGCAAAACCGTTCTCGCGCAACTTTGTGCTGGTGCGCCATCGTCTTGCGCCGCCGACCATCGCAGGTCACTCACAGACGCCTCCCAGACTGACCTTCTACAGCCTGTATATGCACCTGCAGGAGGGGATGTTCTATCGCGACGGCTCAACGCACGCTCGACCCGCCTTCTGGCCTGAAGAGGCAACGGATGGCGCGGTTGTGCTGCAAGCGCCTGTCGCAATCAAGGCCGCCGATCTGGTCGGGCACATCGGGCTGTATCACTGCGCGGATACAAAGCGCCCGGAAAGCAAACTGCATCTGGAAGTGTTCAGTGGTGATGACGTCGAAGGCTTTATCGACGCCAGCCGGGCTTGGGCGCAACAGTTGCCTGCCGACGAACAGACTTGGCTCAAGCTGGTGGCAGGCACTGTCGTCGTCCCCCATCAAGAGGGCTTTGGCGTTGCGCAATGCCCCGTTCCCGGTACTGCCGGCGTGGCCAGTGGTGCTGACTTGCTACTGCCCAAAGTGTTGCTCGACAGCTTGCCGCCCGAGAGCAAAATCAGCAGCGCCCTGGGTAGGAAATGCACATGGTATCGCCTGGATGGGTTGCTCATGGATGCCGACAACCATCCGCTTGATGGCTGGGTCTGCGAAGAGGTGGGGGTGACACCCTGGGTCAGTCCGTGGTCGTGGGAGGGCTACTCCATTGTCTACAGCCTCGACTCTTCCCTTGGCACGCTTGCCGCGCTGTGGCGTGACCTGGGACGGTTCAGCGAGGCTCAACTTGCGCGGTTTGCTCGCGTGGCGGACGAGGGCAACAGAAGCCGCATAAAAAGCCGTCTCTACGACATCATCGACCGCAATCGCGATGGACGGGTCACCGCTGCCGAGCTGCAGGCAGCCATTTGCCGGCCGGCTCACGCACAGTCGATTTCACGGTTGATCATTCATACCGAAAGCGAATGGTCCCGGCCGAACAAGTGGGATGGGTTGGACGAGTTGCTAGGCCACAGTGGCGCAACACCGCACTTGAACTGGTTGGCGGAGAAACAACGGATCAATGCGCTGTGTTGGTGGGAAGAGGTGGCGCCGAAGCTTGGCCTGCCTGCGAATGGGGCGGTGTTTCACTTTCATCCGGTGGGGTTGGTGGGGCAGTTCTGCGCGGCTAATCCATTGGCAATTACTCCGGCACAACTAAAGCAAATATTTCCCTTGGCCGACGATGCCGATATTGAGGTAGTACTCAATGAAATAAACGGTCGATTGGCCGAGTTCAAGTTGGACACCCGGCTTAGGCAACGGCACTTTTTCGCCCAGATCAAGGGCGAGGTGGGGGCGTCTATGAAAGGGGTGACCGAAAGCTGGGAGTATTCTCCGGCGGTGCTTAAATCATTTAGTGCCTATTATCGAGCGCATCCTTTGGAGGCAGAGCAGGATGGGCATTTGAAGGGCGCGAGTGGGCGAATTGTCCGCAGGGCGAATCAGAAAGAAATAGGTCGCAAGCACTTTCAACGATTGAATGGGAACAGGATAGGGCATCCAAGTGATGGGTATGATTTTCGTGGAAGGGGGCTTATACAAATCACCGGTTATGAAAAATATAAGGGTTATATGCGTGATTTTAATAAATATTGGTCTGGTGATTCGCCTGATACAGTTCGGTGTCCGGAACTTATTAATTCGACGTTAAACTCAATCAGAAGCGCAGTGTGGTTTTGGCTCTACAAGGCTCCTTACTCCGAGATCCACGGGCGTGGAGTTCTCGATGTGAATGATGTCACTCGCATTGTAAATGGCGGGGCAACGGGGTTGACGGAGAGAAAGTCTGCTTACATTTTGGCTGAAAGGGTGCTCAATTGAATACTAGAATCGGTGTAAGTGGATTTTTACTTTGCCTTTTGTATTGTCCGTCGCCGGTTCAAGGCGAGGAAAATAGCTTGTGTGCATTAGCTGAAACGAAGATTGCGTCATGTGAAACGACAAAAGGAAAGCTTGTGTCGATTTGCTCCGGGAACAACAAGGTTGACGTTTATTATCGATTTGGTGAGCTTTTGGGAACGGAGTTGGAGGTTAAATTCAGGCAGGGGAGGAAGTTGTACAGGTGGCTGGACTTAAATACATATATTACTTTTTTTGGTTTTGAGAATGGTGGTTATTTGTATGTTTTTGGTGTTCCGCAAGAAACCCTTGGTGCGCGAGCTTTTTTGAACGTGCGGATGGCAGGAAGTGCTTTTACGTATGAAGATACGTTTACATGTAACTCTAATTCTTTTGGTGATAAAACGCTCGCGAGTCAGGTGATAACTGATGTTGCAGACGATGTGGTTAGGACGAAAGAAGGGCTCTTATTTCCGCCTCATTAAAGTGGCCTACGATTGGGCGAGCCACTACAACCCCAACCGCTCATGCCACTGAGCAATCGACTCCTCAGGATACTCATCAAACTGCAAATCCCCCTTGCGCACCGTTACCTCCACCCACGGTGCCTTGGACCCCAGCATCAAGTGCGTATGTTCCGGCGGCACTGGCAGTGGTGTGTCGATGGCTGACGCGAACGGGTGGATCAGCTCTGGCCATTCCGGGCTGAACAGCCATAGGGCGCTGCCGCATTGCGAACAGAAATGCCGCTCGGCGGTGCTGGCGTGGGCACGGCTGGCGCCTTCTGGTTTGAGCTTGGCGTGGTAGATCGAAATCTGCTTGCGCCCCTGTACCTTGAGACTCTTGGCGTCGCCACCGAGGTTGATCGCGTAGCCACCGCCGCCCTGGGTCTTGCGGCAGATCGAGCAATAGCAACGCTGGTAGGGGTAAGGGTGGGCGCTGTTCAAACTGAAGGTGACAGCGCCGCAATGGCAGGATCCTTCTAGCTGCATGGGAGTCTCCTTGGCAAGGTGACTGTTCAGCTTAGGCGGTTTTCGGCATCAAGGTAGCGATCAATGCGCGAATGGTCCCAGGCAACGCGTCCAGTTCCCGCACCAGGATACTGCGCTCGCGAATGGCCCACGGCTCCTGGAGCTTGACCGCCACCAGTTGCATGGTGCGGCTGTGCCGCACGGCGGCGGATTCGGGGATGATGCCAATGCCCACGCCGGCCTCGACCATTCGGCAGATCGCCTCGAAGCTCGAGACCTGAATACGCAGCGACAGCTGTTTGCCGAGCCGGTCGACGTGTTCGCGCAGAAAGCTCAGCAACGTGCTGCCCTCATGCAAGCCAATGTGCTGATAGGCGAGGGTCTGTTCCAGCGTCACTGACGCTTGACCGGCTAACGGGTGATCGACGGGTACCATCAACACCAGTTCATCGGTGCTGAAATGCAATACCTGCAAGCCTGCCGCTTCCACGGGGCCGGCAATGATGCCCATATCGCTGGTGCCATCCAGCACGCCGCGCACGATATCCCGGGACAGGCGCTCTTGCAGGTCGACCGTGACGCCGGGGCGCTGCGACAGGAACCCCGCCAGCACCTCCGGCAGAAACTCGGTGACCGCCGTGGTATTGGCGAAGATGCGGATATGCCCGGCCGAATCCGCGCCGTATTGGGTGAATTCGCTTTTCAGGTAGTCCACCTGGCGCATGATCAGCCGCGCATGGTGCAGCAGGCGTGCGCCCGCCGGGGTGATTTCCACGCCACGGCTGTCGCGGTACAGCAGGCGCGTGTCGAGCTGGCTTTCCAGGGCCTTGATCCGCGCACTGGCAGCGGCCGGCGAGAGGAACGCACGCTTGGCGCCCTGGGTCAGGCTGGGGGATTCAGCGATATGGATAAACAGGCGCAGGTCGGCCAGGTCGAAGTGCATGCAAAACTCCGGGAGCAGAATGGCGGCGTTCAGCATAACCGAACGCTGGTTTATTGAAATGCAAATTCTCAGAACGGATGAGGGCTTGCATGATCCGGGGCAGACACCCACTGCCCGAGGACCTGGACCCCATGAGTGCCACTGATTGGATCGGCCGAAGTGAAACCACGCACGACCTCCTGAGCCACAACCTGCTCAAGCGTATTGCCGCGACGTTCGGTGAAGAGGTGCCGAGCGATGGCGAAGCGATTGCGCCGTTGTGGCAGTGGTGCTTTTTTCAGGATCCACTGCCGGAAGCGGCACTGGGCACTGATGGCCACCCGGCCCGTGGCGGGTTCCTGCCGCCGGCGGATAACCGCAATCGCATGTGGGCCGGTGGCCGCATTGAATTTGTGCAGGCGTTGCGGGCCGGTGCGGCAGCCACTCGCGTGTCCACGATCACTGCCGTAGAAGAGAAGGCCGGCCGCACCGGCTCGCTGCTGTTTGTCACCGTGCGTCATGACTATTCCCAGGACGGTCGCCTGGCGATCCGCGAAGAACAGGACATCGTCTACCGCGAACCCACGCCACCCAAGCAGGGCGGCGGTGAGGCACTGCCCCTCAGCGAGTGGCGTGAAGCCGTCGAGCCGACCCCCACTTTGTTGTTTCGCTACAGCGCCGTGACCTTCAACGGCCACCGCATTCACTACGACTACCCCTATGTCACCGGCACCGAGGGTTATCCGGGGTTGGTGGTGCATGGGCCATTGATCGCCACCCTGAGCCTGCGTGCCTTTTGTCGTGCCCACCCTGAAGCCCGGTTGCGCCGTTTTGCCTACCGTGGCGTGCGCCCGTTGATTGCACCGCAACCGTTTGAAGTGGGCGGTCGTATCACCTCGGACGGTGTTGCCGAACTGTGGGCCGGTAACGCCGGTGGCCTGGCGCAACAAGCCCAAGTGCACTTCGAATAACCCCAGAACAACAGGCGGAGAGCCGTTACATGACCCCTAATGACCTTGAAGAACTCAACGCTATCCGCGACGGCGTGCGTGCGTTGTGCGCTGAATTCGATGCCGCTTACTGGCGCAAGATCGACGAAGAAAAAGGCTTTCCCGAGGCGTTCGTCAAGGCCCTGACCGATGCCGGCTGGTTGTCGGCGATGATCCCGCAGGAGTACGGCGGCTCCGGCCTGGGCCTGGCCGAAGCCTCGGTGATCCTGGAGGAAGTGAACCGTTGCGGCGGCAATTCCGGCACGGTGCACGGCCAGATGTACAACATGTTCACCTTGTTGCGTCACGGCAGCGAGGCGCAGAAGCGTTTCTACCTGCCCAAGCTCGCCAGTGGCGAATTGCGCTTGCAGTCCATGGGCGTCACCGAGCCCAGTACCGGCACCGACACCACCAAGATCAAGACCACCGCGATCAAACGCGGCGACAAGTACGTGATCAACGGCCAGAAGGTGTGGATCTCGCGTATCCAGCATTCCGACCTGATGATCCTGCTGGCGCGCACCACGCCACTGGCCGAGGTGACGAAAAAATCCGAAGGCATGTCGATCTTCCTGGTGGACCTGCGCGAAGCGATCGGCAATGGCCTGACCGTGCAGCCCATCGCCAATATGGTCAACCACGAAACCAATGAGCTGTTCTTCGACAACCTGGAACTGCCGCTCGACAGCCTGATCGGCGAGGAGGGCAAGGGTTTCAAATACATTCTCGATGGCCTGAATGCCGAGCGCACGTTGATTGCCGCCGAGTGCATTGGTGACGGCCGCTGGTTTATCGAAAAAGCCAGCGCCTATGCCCGCGACCGCGTGGTATTTGGCCGACCCATCGGGCAGAACCAGGGCGTGCAATTCCCGATTGCCGAAGCCCATATCGAAATCGAAGCCGCTGACTTGATGCGCTGGCGCGCCTGCGAGGAATACGACCGCGGCGCCAATGCCGGGGCCAGCGCGAACATGGCCAAGTACCTGGCGGCCAAGGCGTCCTGGGAAGCTGCCAACGCGTGCCTGCAAACCCACGGCGGTTTTGGTTTTGCCTGCGAATACGACGTGGAGCGCAAATTCCGCGAGACCCGCCTGTACCAGGTGGCGCCGATCTCCACCAACCTGATCCTGTCCTACGTGGCCGAGCATCTGCTCGAACTGCCCCGCAGCTTCTGAGGCTTTTGACCATGAGCCATACCCTAGCCTTGTGTCGGTTCCTTGCGCAGCTGGATTACGAGCAGCTGCCGGAAACGCTGCTGGCGCGCACCGAAGAGCTTTATCTGGATTGGCTGGGCTCGGCCCTGGCCAGCCAGGGCATGCATCCGATCCCGTTGTTTGAACGCTATGCACAAAAGATGGGGCCCGGCAGCGGCCCGGCGCAGGTGATCGTCAATGGTGGCAGCAGCAGTGCGTACTTTGCCGCCCTGGTCAACGCCGCCGCCTCGCACCTGGTCGAGCAGGATGACCTGCACAACAGCTCGGTGCTGCATCCGGCCACCGTTGTGTTTCCGGCTGCCCTGGCCGCCGCGCAGGACCTCGGTAAATCCGGGCGTGAGCTGCTGCTGGCGTCGGTCGCCGGTTACGAGGCCGGGATCCGCATCGGCGAATTCATGGGCCGTTCCCACTACCGAATCTTTCATACCACGGCCACCGTCGGCACGCTCGCCGCTGCGGTGGCGGTGGGCAAATTGCTGGGTTTCAACCAGGAGCAGTTCGTCAACCTGCTCGGCAGTGCCGGCACCCAGGCCGCCGGTTTGTGGGAGTTCCTGCGCGATGCCGCAGACTCAAAGCAACTGCATACGGCCAAGGCCGCGGCGGATGGTTTGCTCGCCGCTTACCTGACAGCGGATGGGTTGACCGGCGCGCGCAATATCCTGGAAGGCGATCAGGGCTTGGCGGCCGGCATGTCCCAGGATGCGCAGCCGAGCCGCTTGTCGGCCGGCCTCGGGAACCGCTGGGCGTTGCTGGAGACGTCGTTCAAGTTCCACGCGTCGTGCCGTCACACCCATCCTGCCGCAGACGCGTTGTTGCACCTGATGCAGCGTGAGGGTTTGAGCGCCGCCGATATGGCCCACGTGCAAACCCGTGTCCATCAAGGCGCAATTGACGTACTGGGGCGCGTGAAAGTGCCTGCCACCGTGCATCAGGCCAAGTTTTCCATGGGCACGGTACTGGGCCTGATCGCGGTGCATGGCAAGGCCGGGCTGACCGAGTTCCACGAACTGGCGTTGAGCGATCCGGCGGTGGCCAGCGTGCACGACAAGGTCAGCATGACCCTCGACCCCGAGGTCGACGACGCCTACCCGCAACGCTGGCTGGGCCGCGTTACGGTCACCACCACCGATGGCCGCACCCTGCACGGCGCGATTGACGAGCCCAAAGGCGACCCGGGCAACACCTTGAGCCGCGTCGAACTGGCCGACAAATTCCGCCGGCTCTGTCAATTCAGCGGCGCACGCACACCGGCACAGGCCGATGCCCTGATCGAAAAAGTCTGGAACCTGCGCAGCGCAGCGTCCATGGCCCACTGGCTCTGAGGAACTGCCATGACTCATCAACGACCGCTGGACGGCATCACCGTCGTCAGCCTGGAACACGCGATTGCCGCCCCGTTTTGTACCCGTCAGTTGGCCGACCTGGGCGCTCGGGTGATCAAGATCGAGCGCCCCGGCGCCGGTGACTTTGCCCGTGGCTATGACGAGCGGGTGCGCGGCCTGGCCTCGCACTTCGTGTGGACCAACCGCTCCAAGGAAAGCCTGACCCTGGACCTCAAGCAGGATGAGGCAGGATCTATCCTCGAAACCTTGCTGGCCGATGCCGATGTGCTGGTGCAGAACCTGGCACCCGGCGCGGCGGCACGCATGGGCTTGTCGTTCGAGGCGCTGCATGAGCGTTTTCCGCGGCTGATCGTCTGCGATATTTCCGGTTATGGCGAAGGCGGGCCTTACGAAAAGAAGAAGGCTTATGACCTGCTGATCCAGAGCGAAGGCGGCTTTCTGTCGGTGACCGGTGGCCCGGGTGACGAGCAGATGGCCAAGGCCGGTTGTTCGATTGCCGACATCTCCGCCGGCATGTACGCCTACAGCGCCATCCTCTCGGCGCTGTTGTTGCGTGGCACGACGGGGCAGGGCAGTCGCATCGACGTGAGCATGTTGGAAAGCCTGGTGGAGTGGATGGGCTACCCGATGTATTACGCCTTCGATGGCGCCCCGCAACCACCGCGTGCCGGTGCGGCGCACTCGACGATCTACCCCTATGGGCCGTTCCCGACCGGCGACGGCGGCACGGTGATGCTCGGTTTGCAGAACGAACGCGAATGGGCGGCGTTCTGCGACAAGGTGCTGCTCACCCCTGAGCTTGCGACGGATGAGCGTTTCAGCGCGAACTTCAAGCGTTCGGCCAATCGTGAGGTGCTGCGCGCGATCATCGTCGACCGCTTCGCGCAGCTGGATACCGAAGCCGTGATCCAACGGCTGGAGCATGCGCAGATCGCCAGTGCCCGGGTCAACGATATGCAAGGCGTGTGGGACCACCCGCAACTCAAGGCGCGGGACCGCTGGCGTGAAGTCGCAAGCCCCGCTGGCCCGTTGCCGGCGTTGTTGCCACCGGCACGCAATACCGCGTTTTCGCCACGTATGGACGGGGTGCCGGCGCTGGGGCAGCACAGCCAGGCCATCCTCCATCAGATCGGTTACTCGGCTGATGCCATCGACCGCCTGCGCACGCGTGGCGTTATCTGAAAAGGAATGTCAGTGATGTCCCAATCTTTAGTTCGTTCAGCCCTGTTTGTCCCCGGCAGCCGCCCGGAACGTTTCGCCAAAGCCCTGGCCAGTGGGGCCGATGCGGTGATCGTGGATTTTGAAGATGCCGTGGAAGAACCGCTCAAGCGCCAGGCACGGGATAACCTCGCGGCGTTTTTGACCGCCCAGCCTGATGCCCGGGTGTGGGTGCGCATCAATGCGCCTGAGCATGCCGAGCATTTTGCGGATGTGGCCTTTTGCAAAGCCCATGCGAATGTGGCCGGCGTGCTGTTGCCGAAGGTGGAGAGTGCCGCCCAGGTGGCCGTGGTGGCCGCCGCCGGTAAAGTGATCTGGCCGATTATCGAAAGCGCACGGGGCTTGCTGGCCATCGCCGAGATCGCCCATGCGCCGCAGGTGGAGCGTCTGTCATTTGGTGGCCTGGATCTGGCCCTGGACTTGAACCTGAGCAGCCAGTCGGCGGCGGCACGGTTTGCGCTGGATCAGGCGCGCCTGTCGCTGATCGTGCATTCCCGCGCCGCCGGCCTGGTTGCGCCGCTGGATGGCGTACATCCGGCAATCGACGATCCCGAGGGCCTGCACCGTTCGATCCGCCATGCTTATGAAATGGGCTTTGCCGGAGCGCTGTGCATCCATCCCAAGCAGGTCGCGGTGATCCATGCCGCCCTGGCGCCCAGCGCCGAAGACCTGGCCTGGGCCAGGCGCGTCGTGGAGGCCGGAGCCCATGGGGCAGGGGCCTATCAGATCGACGGGCAGATGGTGGATGCGCCGGTATTGCTCAGAGCCCAACGATTGCTGGCAGCCCGGACCTGACTGCAAAAACTGGATTGAACGTGGGAGGGGGCTTGCTCCCGATGACAGTGGATCAGTACCTGATGTGTTGACTGACACGCCGCTATCGGGAGCAAGCCCCCTCCCACAGGCGTGTCGATTGTTTATGCGGTTGGCGTTCAGTTTGGCAGAACGCAGGTATCTGGAATTCTAAATTCACTAAACGCTTTACATCAGGCACCTTGCCTCACAACACAACAATAAGAAGGTGATTTTCCATGCTCAAGCTATCCCGGGCGCTGCTGTGCGCCGCCACCTTGTTTGCCGCAGGCCTGGCCCAGGCGGCGGACCCGATTGTGATCAAGTTCGCTCACGTGGTCGCCGAGAACACCCCCAAAGGTCAAGGCGCGCTGCTGTTCAAGAAGCTCGCCGAAGAGCGTCTGCCGGGGCAGGTCAAGGTCGAGGTATACCCCAACTCGTCGTTGTTCGGTGATGGCAAGGAGATGGAAGCCCTGTTGCTGGGCGACGTGCAGATGCTCGCACCTTCGCTGGCCAAGTTCGAGCAATACACCAAACAGGTGCAGATCTACGACTTGCCGTTCCTGTTCAACGACCTGGCGGCCGTCGACCGTTTCCAGGCGGCCCAGGGCAAGGAGCTGCTGACCTCGATGCAGGGCAAGAACATTCTCGGCCTGGCCTATTGGCACAACGGTCTCAAGCAATTGTCCGCCAACAAGGCATTGCATGAGCCCAAGGACGCCCGTGGCCTGAAGTTCCGTGTGCAGGCTTCCAGCGTGCTGGAAGAACAGTTCAAGGCGATCCGTGCCAACCCGCGCAAGATGAGCTTTGCCGAGGTCTACCAGGGCCTGCAGACCGGCACGGTCAACGGTACGGAGAACACCTGGTCGAACTACGAAAGCCAGAAGGTCAATGAGGTGCAGAAGTACTTCACCGAGTCCAACCATGGCCTGATCGACTACATGGTGATCACCAACGCCAAATTCTGGAATGGCCTGCCGCCAGACGTGCGCAGCACCCTGGAGCAGATCATGGCCGAGGTCACCGTCGAGGTGAACAAGCAGGCCGAAGCGCTGAACCAGTCGGCCAAGCAGAAAATCATCGACGCCAAAACCAGCGAAATCATCGAGCTGACGCCCGAGCAACGTGCGCTCTGGCGCGAAGCCATGCGCCCGGTATGGCAGAAGTTCGAAGGGGAGATCGGGGCTGACCTGATCAAGGCGGCGGATGCCGCCAACCAGTAACACCCCGAGCCTTGCACTTACCTATCTCTGCCTCGCGAGGTTTTGCCATGCAAACGCTAAGGCGCGTCTGGGAGCACCTGGAGGAAGGCTTCATTGCCTTCCTGCTGGCCGCCATGACCCTGGTGACATTCGTTTACGTGATGCTCAACAACATCTACACGCTGTTCTTCGCCCTGGCCGACAAGTGGGCTGTAAGCAGCCCGTTTTTCAATGCCCTGGGTGACCATACCATGACCTGGGCGCAGGACATGACCTGGAGCGTGGCACTGACCAAGGCCATGTTCGGCTGGCTGATCTTCTTCGGTATTTCCTATGGTGTGCGGACCGCCGGGCATTTGGGTGTGGACGCTCTGGTCAAGCTGACCCGGCGCCGCGTGCAACGCCTGCTGGGCATGCTGGCGTGCCTGTGCTGCCTGGCCTACGCCGGGTTGTTCATGGTCGCCAGCTACAAATGGGTCAGCGCGGTGATGACGGCCCATATCGGCGCCGAAGACCTCGACCAGTACGGCGTCGATGTCGGTGACATCGTAGTGATCGTGCCCATCGGGTTTGCGCTGGTGTTTATTCGCTACCTGGAAATCTTCTACCGCCTGTTCACCCACCGTCAGGTCGGGTTGGGGCTGGCCGACGAGGCCGGTGAGGCCAGCAAGTTGGCCGGCAGCCATGAGGAGCGTCACTGATGGCCGTGCTCTGTCTGTTTTTGCTGTTGTTCGTGTTCATGTTCCTTGGCGTGCCGATCGCGATTTCCCTGGGACTGTCCGGTGCGGTGTCGATCCTGATGTTCAGCCAGGACTCGGTGAGCTCGCTGGCAATCAAGCTGTTTGAAACCTCTGATGCCTACACCTTCCTGGCGATTCCGTTCTTCCTGCTGTCCGGTGCGTTCATGACCACTGGTGGCGTGGCGCAACGGCTGATCGACTTCGCCAACGCGTGTGTCGGCCATATCCGTGGCGGCCTGGCGATTGCGGCGGTATTGGCGTGCATGCTGTTTGCGGCATTGTCAGGCTCCTCGCCGGCCACGGTGGCGGCGGTGGGCTCGATTGCCGTGGCCGGCATGGTGCGCTCCGGGTACCCCAAGGAGTTTGGCGCAGGGATCATTTGCAACGCCGGCACCCTGGGCATCCTGATTCCGCCTTCGATTGTGATGGTGGTGTACTCGGCGGCCACTGAAACATCGGTGGGCAAACTGTTCATGGCCGGGGTGGTGCCTGGGTTGTTGCTGGGCTTGATGCTGATGGTCACGATTTATATCGTTGCGCGCATCAAGAAACTGCCGGCGCAGCCGCGCGCGACTTTGCGTGAATGGCTGACCTGTGCGCGCCGGGCGTTCTGGGGCTTGCTGTTGCTGGTGATCATCCTCGGCGGCATCTACAGCGGCATGTTCACCCCGACCGAAGCGGCCGCCGTGGCGGCGGTGTATTCGGCGTTCGTGGCGTTGTTCGTGTACAGGGACATGAAGCTGCGCGACTGCCCCAAGGTGCTGCTGGAGTCCGGGCGCCTGGCAATCATGCTGATGTTTATCATCGCCAACGCCATGCTCTTCGCCCACGTGCTGACCACCGAGCAGATCCCGCAGGAAATCACCGCCTGGGTGATCTCTGAAGGGCTGACGCCGATTGGCTTCCTGATCATGGTCAACATTGTGCTGCTGGTGGCCGGCAGCTTTATGGAGCCGTCGGCTATTGTGTTGATCCTGGCGCCGATCTTCTTCCCGATTGCGATGAAGCTGGGCATTGACCCGATTCACCTGGGGATCGTGATGGTGGTCAACATGGAAATCGGGCTGGTGCACCCGCCGGTGGGGCTGAACCTGTTCGTGACGTCGGCGGTGACCGGGTTGACGCTGGGGCAGACCATTCGTGCAGCGATGCCGTGGTTGATGATCCTGTTGGTATTCCTGATCATGGTCACCTACTTGCCGTTTATTTCCCTGGCACTGCCGCACTGGCTGGGCATGTAGCGCGATCAAGCGGTGTGGGAGAGGGCAAGCCGCTCCCACACCCAGGCGCTATTGGTCCATGGCACTCAAGATCGCATGGGCCACCTTGACCCGTTCGGCATTCGGGTAGTTCTTGTTCGCCAGGATCACCACGCCGATGTCCTTGCTCGGTACGTACGCCACATACGCGCCGAAACCACGGGTAGAGCCGGTCTTGTTGAACAGCACGTCGGCCGGTTGCACGCGCGGCGTACCCAGCCATTGGACCTTGTGCGGCTCCATGGCCATCGGCGTGGAGTTGCCGTCAATCAGCGCTTGCAGGGTGATGGGGTAGGGGTAGGACTCCCAACCCAGGCCCTGGGTCATGCCGTTGACCGTGTAATAACCGGTCTGGGTAGTGGCGATGGCCTGCTGCAACGGCTTGCCCAGGGTCTGCGGGTGCAGGTTGGCAATCACGTAGCGGGCCAGGTCCTGGCTGCTGGTCTTGATGCCGTAGGCTTCGCTGTCCAGGGCGCCGGGGCCGACGCGTACGGGTTTCTGGGCGCTGTCATAGCCTTGGGCGTAGTCGCCGGATCGGTCAGCGGGGACGCCGACGTAGGTGTTCTTCAAGCCCAGCTTGGGCAGCAGGGTTTTCTCCATGGCGGCATTGAAGGGTTGACCCAGGCTTTGGGCCGTAAGGTAGCCGAACAGGCCGATGCTCGGGTTGGAATAGAGCCGTTGGGTGCCGGGGGCGTAGGTGGGTTTCCAGTGTTGGAAGTAGTTGAGCATGGTCGCGGCGCTGTCGGCGGCGTCGGGAAACTGCAGGGGCAGGCCGCCTGCGGTGTAGGTCGCCAATTGCAGCAAGCTGATACCGTCGAAGGCACTGCCGGCCAGTGCGCTCAGGTGCTCGCTGGCCTTGTCCGACAGCTTGAGCTTGCCGGTGGCCTGGGCATACCCGCCCAGGGTGGCGGTAAAGGTTTTACTGATCGAGCCGACTTCAAACAAGGTGTCTTCGGTCACGGGCTTCTGGGTTTCCCTGGACGCCATGCCGTAGTTAAAGTATTGCACCTGGCCCTTGTTGACCACTGCGACCGACAGGCCGGCAATGCCTTGTTGTTGCATCAAGGGTTGAACGCTGCTGTCCACGACCTGGCGCATATCGGTGGCCGCCATGCAGCTGCCGGCGCCGAGCAGCAAAGCGCAAATCAGAAGTTTTGGTAGAGGGGTATTCATGGTGACTCGCTTCCCTGTAGGTGATGTGCTGACGATGGGGGCCTGCGCAGGCGTGGCAAATCTAGGTGGATTCCGGCTTTGCGGCAAACGATGATATCTTGCAGCTGGCATTAGAAAAATTAAGGTCAAGGCATGCTTCGCTCTCATCTACCGCTGAATGCCCTGCGCGCATTCGAGGCTTCCGCCCGCCACCTGAGTTTTACCCGCGCAGCTATCGAGCTGTGCGTGACCCAGGCCGCGGTCAGCCATCAAGTGAAGAGCCTGGAGGCGCAACTCAATGTCACCTTGTTCAAGCGCCTGCCACGGGGCCTGATGCTCACCCGCGAGGGTGAAACCCTATTGCCGGTGCTGCGCGAATCGTTTGATCGCATCGCCCATACCTTGGGCCAGTTCGAAGGCGGGCATTACCGTGAGGTGCTCACCGTGGGTGCCGTCGGTACCTTTGCCGTGGGGTGGCTGTTACCGCGTCTGCCGGATTTTCAAAGCCGTCACCCGTTTATCGACCTGCGCCTGTCCACTAACAACAACCGCGTCGACGTCGCCGCCGAAGGGCTCGACTACGCCATCCGTTTCGGTGCAGGCGCCTGGCATGGCACCGACGCCTGCCAATTGCTGGCGGCACCGCTGAACGTACTCTGTGTGCCGCACATTGCCGAGCAGTTGCAGGTGCCCGCAGACCTGTTGAAACACACCTTGCTGCGCTCCTACCGGGCCGATGAGTGGACCCACTGGTTCCAGGCGGCCGGGTTGCCCGCCGATACAGTGGTGCCGCGCAGCATCATGTTCGATTCATCCTTGGCCATGATGGAGGCGGCGCTGCAAGGCATTGGCGTGGCACTGGCCCCGGCGATGATGTTTTCGCGGCAGCTGGAAAGCGACGTGATCCGCAAACCGTTCGACATTGGCATCACCACCGGCAGCTATTGGCTGACCCGCCTGCAATCGCGAGCCGAAACCCCGGCCATGCTGGCATTCAAGGGCTGGCTGAAAGAGGCGGCTGGGCAGGGCTGACAGTTTTATCTTTGAAACAAAATGAAACATTCGTCACGGGCTACCCTCTACCGTAGCCCCTACCGAGTGCCTTCATGAAAAGTCCGCGCCCCTCCGACCGTATGCCCCACCTCACGCAATTGCGCAACCTGAAGATGGCCCGTTCCGCCCACGCTTATGTGCGTGGCAGTACGGTGCAATTTTATGAGTGGCTGCACAGCCAACCCGGTCGACGCTTGCCTCATGGCCCGGCTATCTGGATCTGCGGCGATTGCCACGCGGGCAACCTGGGCCCGACCGGGGATATCAAGGGGCGCATCGACATGCATATTCGCGACCTCGACCAGACTGTGATCGGTAACCCGGCCCACGACCTGGTGCGCCTGGCCCTGTCCCTGGCGACCGCCGCTCGCGGCTCCGACCTGCCGGGCGTGACGACCGCCCGCATGCTCGAAGAAATGATGGTGGGCTACGAACAAGCCTTCAAGGACAAACCCGACGAAGCGCCGCCGCGCCCGTCCCAGGTCAAGGCCGGCATGCGCAGCGCAGTTGAGCGCACCTGGAAGAACCTGGCGCGTGAACGTATCGAAAATGCACGGCCGAGCATCCCGTTGGGCAAGCACTTCTGGTCGCTGTCGCGTGCGGAAAAGAGTGCCCTGCAAAGCGTCTGTGCTTCCGATGAGATCCAGCAACTGGTGACGTCACTCAAAGGCCGCCCCAAAGACGCCAAGGTCGAGCTGCTGGATTCGGCCTATTGGGTCAAGGGGTGCAGTTCCCTGGGCTTGCTGCGTTATGCGGCGTTGTTGGGAGTGGGCGACAAGGACGAGCAGGAATACTGCCTGATCGATATCAAGGAAGCGGTCGGCGCCGCCGCCCCCCGTGCGCCGCGGGCGAAGATGCCCAGGGACAACGGTCGCCGCGTGGTGGAGGGCGCTCGTCAGCTGTCACCGGGCTTGGGTGAGCGCATGGTCGCCACGCGGTTTCTGGATCACGGCTTCTTCATCCGCGAATTGCTGCCCCAGGACATGAAGCTGGAACTGGACGAGTTGAGCGAGACGGATGCCATGCACGCCGCCGGTTACCTGGCCCGCGTCGTCGGGATCGCCCATGCCCGGCAAATGGACCGCGACACACGCAAGGCGTGGATGTCGGCATTGCAGGAGAACCGTTCCAGGCAGTTGGATGCGCCTTCCTGGTTATGGACCAGCGTGGTGCAACTGGTGGGCAGCCATGAGCAGGGCTATCTCAACCATTGCCGCAGGTATGCGCTGGAGCACTGACCACGGCAGCGGCGACATCCAAATGCGACGCAGGGTCAGGTGTGGCGAGCAAGCTTGCTTGCGCTGGGGGGCGAAGCGCCCCCATAAAGCGGGAGACTGCTGCGCAGTCAACGGGAGCAAGCTCCCTCGCCACACAAGCCCGTCCCACAGGACTCATCACATTCAGGCCAGGTATTTGCGGAACCAGCCGAGGGTGCGTTCCCACGCCAGGTTCGCGGCCGCTTCGTCGTAACGTGGCGTTGAGTCATTGTGGAAGCCGTGGTTGGCGCCTTTGTAGAGGTACGCCTCATAAGTCGTCCCGGCCGCCTTCAATGCCTTTTCATACGCCGGCCACCCCTCATTGATCCGCGTGTCCAGCTCGGCGTAATGCAGCATGACCGGCGCCTTGATGCGCGGCACGTCCTTGGCCTCCGGTTGGCGCCCATAGAACGAGACCGCCGCACCCAACTCCGGATAGGCCACCGCCGCTGCATTGGTCACGCCACCGCCGTAACAGAAACCGGTTATCCCGACTTTGCCGGTGCTGGCGTCGTGGTGCATCAACCACTCGATGGCGGCGAAGAAGTCGTTCATCAGCTTTTCGGGATCGACTTTCTGCTGCAGCTCCACGCCTTTTTCATCGTTGCCCGGGTAGCCGCCCACCGATGTCAGGCCATCCGGCGCCAGGGCGATAAAGCCGGCCTTGGCCAGGCGCCTGGCGACGTCTTCGATGTACGGGTTGAGGCCACGGTTTTCATGCACCACCACCACGGCCGCCACCTTGCCATTGGTTTTGGCCGGGCGCACCAGGTAACCGCGCACGGTGCCGTTGCCTTTGGGCGAAGGGTAGGTGATGTAATCGGCGACGATATCCGGGTCGGTGAATTTCACTTGCTCGGCCAGGGCATAGTCGGGGCTCAGGGCCGCCAGCAACGCGGAGGCGGTGAGGCCACCGAAGGTGAACAGCGCGGCGCGGTCGAGAAACTCACGACGGTTGAGCTTGCCGTGGGCATAGCCGTCGTAGAGTTCCAGCAGTTCGGGGGCGAAGTCTTTCGCGGTGAGACGCGTCATCGGGGCAGTCCTCGGGAGCGGTGGCGTTCACTGTAGACCAGGATCAACCTTCGCGGCCATGGGCGGCGGCGGCCAATTGCCCGGTGTCGACGCGCACGAACACCGAGTCGCCGATGGCCGTGAGGACGTCGCCGGCGTACACCTCGCAGACCACGCGGCTTTTACGCCCGACCTCGCCCTCGACCCGTGCACGCAGGGTCAGTGTCACGCCCATGGGCGTCGGTTTGATGAATTTGATCCCGAGGTTGCCGGTCACGCAGTCGATGCGCGGCAAGGTGCCGGGTTCACGCTGCTCGGCGCGGTAGTGGTAGGCCATGGCGGTCCAGTTGGAATGGCAGTCCACCAACATGGCGATCAGGCCGCCGTAGACCAGGTCCGGCCAGCCGGTGTATTGGGGCTGGGGTTGATGTTCGGCGATCAGGTGGACGCCATCGGCATCCCACCGGCTCTTGATGTGCAAGCCATGCGGGTTGCTGCCACCGCAGCCGTAGCAAATGCCTTGCGGCGCGGTGATGTCCTGCAGAGAAGGGGGCAGCATGCAAAATCCTTATTGTTCTGGGCGACTACTCTGTTTAACAGCCCACGGGCAGAATGGGAACCAGGCGTCCTTACTTCTTGCGGAGCGTTGCATGAACCGTCGAACTTTCCCCGCTGTGCTGCTGGTGCTTGCCCTCATTGGTTGCTCCAGTGCCCAGGCCGTGGAGTACAAGGACGTCAACCGCACGGCGAGCCAGATCAGCTTTACCTTCCAGCAGTTCGGGCAGCGGGTGTATGGCACCTTCAGCGATTTCGAAGGGACGCTGACATTCGACACGCAGAGGCCCGAGGCTGCCCATGCGTTGCTCAAGATCCAGCTGGCCAGCATCGACGCCGGCAGCCCGGATGCCAACACCCAACTGCAGCAACCTGCCTGGTTCGACACCGCGACCTACCCGGTGGGCGTGTATGAATCCAGCGGTGCCGTCGCCTTGGGCGAGAACCGCTACAAGATCAGCGGCCACCTGACGATCAAAGGCATCACGCAGCCGGTGGTGATCGATGTGCTGCTCAAGGAGCAGGGCGGCATCGGTGTATTCGACGGCGAGTTCGTGCTCAATCGCGCAGACTATCGGATCGGCGAGGGTGAGTGGGCGGGCAACAGCGTGGTGTCCAACGACATCCACATCAAATTCAAGATGGTCGCCCCTCAACGTTAACGTGCGAAATGCTTGGCCCCGGCCACGCAGCCGATCACGGCCAGGGTCACCAGCAGCATGCCAAGGCTGACCTGTTCATGCAGCAGGCCCGCCGCCAGCGCCAGGCCGAAGAACGGTTGCAGCAACTGCAACTGGCCGACGGCGGCGATACCGCCCTGGGCCAGGCCGCGATACCAGAACACAAAACCGATCAACATGCTGAACAGCGACACGTAGCCCAGGCTCAGCCAGGCGGGCAACGGGATGCCGCTGAAACTGTGCGGCGCCAGGATCACGCTCAACGGTGCCACCACCGGCAATGACACCACCAGCGCCCAGCAGATCACCTGCCAGCCGCCCAGGCTGCGCGACAACCGGGCGCCCTCGGCATAACCCAGCCCGCACACCAGTACCGCCAGCAGCATCAGCAAATCGCCCGCAGGCGCGGCGCTCAAGCCTTGAGCGAAGGCATAGCCCATCACCAGCGCGCTGCCCAGGATTGAAAACAGCCAGAACACCGGCCTTGGCCGCTCACCGCCACGCAATACGCCGAATACCGCCGTGGCCAGGGGCAGCAGGCCGATAAACACGATTGAATGCGCCGACGTCACGTATTGCAGCGCGAGGGCAGTCAGCAGGGGGAAACCGATGACCACGCCCAGGGCGACGATCACCAGGGGCATGTATTGCCCGCGCGAGGGGCGTTTCTCCTTGAACAACCGCAGTAGCAACAGGCCGAGCAAGCCGGCGAGGGTGGCGCGGATCAGGGTCAGAAATACCGGGTCAAACGCCATCACGGCCAGGCGTGTGGCGGGCAATGAGCCGCTGAAAATCACCACGCCGATAAAGCCGTTGATCCAACCTTGGGTGCTGCTATCGAGGGTGCTGAACCGCGAGGTACGTTCCATGGAAGATGCCCGAAGAAAGAAAAGTTGCGTGTCCGGCATCCTAGAAGTGAAGATTGAGACAATCAAAAAATTGTCATGGATACACCGCCTATGCCGCGCGCCCGCTACAAGTCGCTGGTCGACCGCTTCGCCGCCGATATCCGCAGCGGGAAAATGCCGCCTGGCACGCGGTTGCCGACTCACCGGCAGTTGGCCGCCGAGCATGGCCTGGCCCTGGTCACCGCCAGTCGCGTGTATGCCGAGCTGGAGGCCATGGGCCTGGTCAGCGGTGAGACCGGCCGTGGCACGTTTGTCAGGGAGATTGCGTTGCCGCCGGGGCAGGGCAGTGGCCAGATGATCGTCGCTACGGGCATGCTCGACCTCAACTTCAACTACCCCGCGTTGCCTGGCCAGGCCGACCTGTTGCGCACGGCGTTGCGCCAACTGGCCCTGTCGGGTGACCTCGAAGCCCTGTTGCGCTATCAGCCCCACGCCGGTCGCCTGCACGAGCGCGCAGCGGTGGCGCGACACTTGTTGAGTCGGGGGCTGGCGGTGGACGCTGAACAGGTGCTGGTGGTCAGCGGCGCCCAACACGGCTTGGCGGTAAGCCTGATGGCATTGCTCAAGCCCGGGGAGGTGATCGCCGTGGATGCGCTCACGTATTCGGGCTTCAAGGTGCTGGCCGAGACCCTGCACCTGGAGGTCGTCGCGATTCCGGTCGGTGCCGAGGGGCCGGACCTTGAGTTCCTGCAGCGCCTGTGTCGCCAGCGACCAGTGCGCGCCGTGTATAGCATTCCGACCTTGCACAACCCTTTGGGCTGGGTGTTGAACCTGGCGCAGCGCGAGCAACTGGTCGAGATTGCCCGTCGGCACAATCTGATGATTATCGAAGATGCGGCCTACGCATTTCTCGCCGACGACGCGCCACTGCCCCTGGCGAGCCTGGCGCCGGAGCGCACGGTGTATGTCGGTGGCTTTTCCAAGAGTGTGGCCACGGGACTGCGCGTCGGTTTCATCGCTGCGCCGCTTGCCTGGGTGAAAGGGTTGGAGCGCAGGATCATGGCCACCACCTGGAACGTGCCGGGGGTGATGAGTGCGATTGCCGTGGCCTGGATCGAAGACGGCACCGTGGCGCGGCTGGAGGCGCAAAAACGCGAGGATGCCCGGATGCGGCAGGCTTTGGCGGCGCAGGTACTGACGGGTGTTGACTACATCAGTCACCCCTCGTCGTACTTTCTATGGTTGCCGCTGGGGGAGGATGCCCGCGCTGACCAGATCGCCATGACCTTGCAGCGCGAGCAGATTTCCGTGTCCACCGCCGAGCCGTTTGCGGTCTCGGCCTACGTGCCCCACGCGTTGCGGCTGGCGCTCGGCTCGGTGGAAATACCGGCGTTGCGCGAGGCGTTGCTCAAGGTGCGCAAGGTGGTGGCATGGTGAGTCAGTACTTGTAGGCTTGACGCCCGATCAGCAGCCACTTGCCTTGCTGTTTCTGCCAGACCTGGAAGTTGTCGATATCGGTGGGCACTTCGACGCCGCTGTTCACCGCCAAGGCGTGAAAGTGGTTGCGCACCAAGGCGGTGTCGCCGTCGAGCGTGATGGTCTGGTTCTGCATCTCCAGGGTCTTGAATGCGCTAGTGTGGTTTTCCAGGTCGGCGATGAATTGCGCCTTGTTCTGGACCTTGCCGCTGGAGTGGCCGTAGGTGAGCTTGTCGGACGTCAACGCGTGCAGTTGCTTGAGGTCCAGGTGGAGCATGGCTTGGGTCAGTTGGTCGACGGCCTGCGCCACCTCTTTTTCGGCGGGGGCGGGCGCAGCTGAGACCGCAGCGGAAAACAGGCACAGAAAACCGATCAGCACTTTGATGTTGGGCATGGGTGTTTCCTTATTGTTGTCAGGGGGTACGAACACTTAAGTCGTCGTACAACCATGCCGTATTTTTAATCTGCAAGGAAAGTGAATTTTTTGAATGCCTTTGAAATATTGGCATAGGTCACGCTTTAAATAGCGTGCGACATCATATGACGTCTCAACACTTGCTCAGTTTCTTTCTGGAATTTGCCCCACTTCCTGCCTTTGTGGCACATGGCTATGCTAGCGCCACACTGATCAAATCCACCAGGAAGCCAGCCATGCTACCGAACCCAAACTACCAGGCCGTTCAACCCTCCGTCGGTGCCGGGAGGCCGTTTGCGAAGCCGGCGTCGGTCAAGATCGACATGATCGCTATCGCTCGGGGTTGAAGCGTTGATGATTACCCAAGGCGTGGAAGTATTGATTGACTACGGCCTCCACTTGGCGCCGGGGCTGTTGCTGTTCGGGTTGTGGTTTGCGCTGACGCCCAGCACCTTGTCCGCAATGCGCATCCTGATCCTGCTGGCGGCGTTCGTATTGATGCGCGACGTGATGACGCCGCTGGGCATGTGGTCACTCGGCAGGGAGGCGCAGATCGCCTTCACCCACAATACGTTCGTATTGGCCATGCTGGGTGGTTTATCGGCGTTGCTGATCCTGTTGCTGGCGCGGATCGCTCCGCAGTTGTGGCAGATGGTGCGCTGGTCCATCGGCAATCCGGCTGTTGGCCTGGCCGTGGGACTGTTGGTGGGCTGCCTGATCGGTGTGCCGCTACGGGTTCATCAAGGTATCGACGCGTCCGCGATCCATGGCTATTGGGTGTGGCTGCCGGGCATGCTGGTATTGGCTTACGGCGCCAACGCGCTGGAAGAGGTGTTGTTTCGCGGGTTCCTGCAGGGTTACCTGGAGCAGCAGCTCACGCCGTTGCGTGCCGCCTTGATCAGCGGCGTGGCCTTTGCCGCCTGCCATACGTTCCTGGCCTTGAGTGTGACCCAACTGGGTGCGACGGTGTTGCTGTTCACCCTGATCGAAGGGCTGGCCTGCGCCTGGGTGCGGATGCGTTATGGCGTGTTGCCAGCCACGCTGACCCATGGCACGGCCATTTTGTTGATAGCCGTGCCGTTGGTTTGAAATGCAGTCGAAAGTGGGAGCGGGGCAAGCCCCCTCCCACAGGTTATCCGTCGTCGACTCAATCGCTTAACTGACAGGCATTAGGGCTTGCCCGATATCAGTCTGCCGCCAAGGGCGGAGTACGCGGGGGAATCACGCGTTTGCTGCCGGTGGCTTCAAACGCCGAAGCGAAGCGCAGTAGTTGCGAGTCGTCATAGGCACGCCCGGCAAAGGTCAGCCCCACCGGCATGCCGATGTCCGCCATCACGCCCATCGGCACGGTGACGGTGGGCACACCCAGGTGGCGAATGGCGAGGTTGCCATTGGCGACCCAAACCCCGTTGCTCCAGGCGATATCGGCACTGGTTTCGTTCACATCGGCATCTGCCGGGCCCACGTCGGCCACGGTCGGGAACAGCACGGCGTCCAGCCCCAGGTTGTCCATCCAGTCTTCCAGGTCAAGCCGCCGGGTTTGCTCCAGGCCACGCAGGCCGTCGGGCACTGTGCTGATCTCATTCCACGGTGTGATGCCACGTTTGGCCATGCGCACGTACTCGTCCATGCCGGCGGCCAGGTCGTCTTCACGGTTGGGCAGGGTGCCCGGGTCGTGCGGGAAGATCTGCGGGCCGTCGACATCGCCCAGGCAATTGAGGGTCGGGTCGCCATTGGCACGCAGGAAGTCATCGAAGGCCCAGGCCGACAGCTCCCACAGTTCGTCGTGCAGGAATTCCTTGGACACCAGGCCGCGGGTAAACACGGTCGGCGCGCCGGGGCGGTCGCCTTCGCAGTTGGACACCAGCGGGAAATCCACCTCGATCACCTCGGCGCCGGCGGCTTCCAGCGCCTGGCGGGCAGCCTGCCACAGGTCGATCACGCTGGCACGGGTGTTGATCTTCTGCCCGGTCGGCCCGCCGATCCCGGGTTTTTCGCTGGTGCCGGCCTCGGGGTCGGCGTTGATGTACATGCGCGGTACGCCGAAGCGTTTACCTGCGAGCGACTCACGAGGCGCTGCCAGTTCAGCGTAGGAAACCGGGCGCACCGAGGCCACGCTCGGGATCGGTACCCAGGGTTGCAGGCGCCACAGGTCGCCACGGGTGTCGGGGTCTTCGGCAACCACCACATCGAGCACTTCCAGCAGGTCGGCCATGGTGCGTGCATACGGCACCACCACGTCCATGGTCGGCGTCAACGGCCAGTTGCCGCGCACCGAAATCACCCCACGGGACGGGGTGTAGGCACACAGGCCATTGTTGGACGCCGGACCGCGCCCGCTCGACCAGGTTTCTTCGGCCAGGCCGAATGCGGCAAAGCTGGCGGCTGTCGCGGTGCCTGCGCCGTTGGAGGAGCCGGAAGCAAAGGGCGCGGTGAGGTAGTCGGCGTTGTACGGGCTCTCTGCGCGGCCATAAACGCCGCGTTGCATGCCGCCATTGGCCATCGGCGGCATGTTGGTCTTGCCCAGGCAGATGGCGCCGCCGGCCCGCAGGCGCTCGATGGTAAAGGCGTCGCGATGGGCCGTCAGCTTGGCGAAGGCCGGGCTGCCCGAGGCGGCCGTCAGGCCCTTGACCAGGTAGCTGTCTTTGGCGGTGTAGGGGATGCCATCCAGTGGTCCCAAGGTTTCGCCCTTGGCCCGACGCGCATCGGACGCCTTGGCTTCTTCAAGGGCCTGGGGGTTGCGCACGACCACGGCGTTCAAGGCGGTGGCCGTCTGCGGGCCGTCATAGGCATCGATCCGCGCCAGGTAGGCCTTGACCAGTTCAACGGCAGTGGTCTGGCTGGTTTCAAGCGCCGCGCGCAATTGGGCAATGGAGACTTCGGTAACTTGCATCACGTTTTTTTCGCCGCCTTCAGGTGGGAGGTATGGCGGCAGTCTACGGACAGATATTTCACAAAACCAGCGCCGCATAATCCGCGTAGGCGGCACGCATTACTTGCCATGTAGCCGCGTCAGCGGGAATCAGATGTTCGATCCGCAGCGAAGTCAGGGTGATGTCCTGGGGCATGCCAAACGTGGTGAAGGTCGACAGGAAGTTCAGTTCGCCCCGCTTCGAACGGATACGCGTCAGCACCAACGGCGGCATCGACCCGGGCAGTTCGGTGCCGGCCGGTGTCGGTAAACCCGCCAATAACGTAGCCAATCCGGGATTACCCAGTGCTTCGCGGGTTGCCCGTTGCCAGGCCAGGCTGCGGATTTCTTCGGCGTTGATCAGGTGATCGCCTAGGCCACCTGTCTGCAGCAGCGTGGTGAGCAGGTTGATGCCATCGGCCGCATCCGGCGGGATACCCACCAGTTCAAACAACACGCCGGTACTCGCGTTCGCCGCCAACACTTCCCACTGGCTGCCCAGCAGAATCGCTGGTGCAGGGTTGTTGGCATGCAACACATGGCTGACCGCCTCGCGAATCGCCGCCATGTCGGGCGATGCCAACGAGGTGGCGGCGTAGCGGGGGGCATAACCGGCGGCGAGGAATACACGGTTGCACAGCTCCAACGGGGCTTCCAACGCCGTCAGCAGATTATGCAAGGTGCCCGGGCTCGGCTTGGCGCGGCCGGTTTCGATGCAACTGAGGTGACGCTGCGAGACGCCCGTGATCAAGGCCAGGTCCAGTTGGCTCAGGTGGGCGTGGCGGCGCAGTTGGCGTAACAGTTCGCCGGCGCTGACGGTGATGTCCATGGCGTGGTCATGACCTCCGAGGTCATTGCGAGGGCCGCCACCTTATCACTAGGGTGGGCCTCGTTCACTGCAAGGAAGAGTCCATGTCCAGAAGACCTTATATCGCCCTGGCCGCTCTGCTCGGGTTTTCGCTGTACAGCCTGGCGGTGATGCTCACTGCCGAGCAATCGTTGCTGGCGTTCGGCTGGGAACTGATGACGCGGCCGGACACGGCGCAGGTCGTGATCGACCTGTACCTGATGGCGGCGCTGGCATGTGTGTGGATGTATCGGGATACGCGGGCCCGGGGGCGCTCGGTTATTGGCGTGCTGCCGTATTTTTTGCTGACGGCGGTGTTCGTCTCGGTGGGGCCGTTGTTGTACATCGTTGTGAACGCCTACCGGGATGAATGAGCGTACGCGCCGGTACGGTCCACCAGGCGAATGCTGTCGCGCCCACCCCGCTTGGTTTCATAGAGTGCGCTGTCACCCAGTTCAATCAACACCGCGAGGCTGTGCGGCGGTTGGTCGAACAGGTTGGCGCCGATACTCAACGTGATCGGCGCGGGCGTGGTGAAGGACTGCGAGGCGAATTGGTGGAACTGGGCACGCAGGCGGCTGCCCAGTTCCACGATCCGCTCGGTCGAGGTGTCGTTGAGCAGGATCACGAACTCATCGCCGCCCAGGCGGGCGGCCAGCGAGCCGTCGGGGGCCACGGTGCGAATCATCTCGCTCAAGGTGATCAGCAAGCGGTCGCCGGCGGTATGGCCGTAGAGGTCATTGACCAGTTTGAAGTTATCGATGTCGATCAGCAGCAGCGCGCCCGGTTGTGCCGCTGAAACCTGGGTGAGCAGGGGCGGCGCGTGCAGGTCGAGGGCGCGGCGGTTGTAGAGGGCGGTCAACGGGTCGCGGGCGGCCAGGTGGGCAATCTGTTGTTCGCGGCGGTAGCGTTCGGAACCGGTCATCGACAAGGCAATCAGCATGATCGCCATGGCGCCCTCCACCAGGGAGACCTGGATGATCTCGCCCTTGAACGCCGTCAGGTCGATCAAGGTGCCGGGGATCAGCACCGACAGGGCCTTGGCCACATAGAACGCGCCATGGATCAGCAGCACGTAACGCAGTTGCACCGCGCCGATGCTGAGGGATTTGCCATGGGGCCGCAGCAGGAAACTGGCGCACAAGGTGGGCAGTGCCACCAGCAATGACTGCACCGCCAGCATGATTTTGGACCATAGCAGGTCGGCCGGGAGCATCAGCAGCCCAAACCATATGGCCGGCATCAGTAGCCAAAACGCTGACAGCCGCCGCTGGGTGAAGCGTGCCACGCCCAACAGGAATAAAAAGTGCGCGCTGACCAGCAAACCGTTGGCGAACCAGATGCCGATCATCCAGAAGCCGCTGCTGCGCAGCAGGGCGAGGATGGAGCCGAAGCTGATGATGGCGAAGCCGGCGCTCCAGAACAGCAGCGAGGGTTCGCGCACGCTGCGCCATTCAACGGCCAGGTACAGGGCGGCAGCGGCTGCCAGGGCGACGGTGAGTGCCAGAATGGTCGGGGGATCGAGCGTCATTGGGTGCCGGGTCTGCCTGGGTGTGCGCTAAAAGCCAGGATTGTAAGCGCACACGCAGGTTTCTCAGAGCATTCATCGTGCTGGCGTACGGCCAGCCGATGATCGGCGGGTCAGGCGCCTTTGGTCGATGGCAGCAATATCGTCAGGATCCCCACCAGCGGCAGGAACGAGCACAGTTTGTAGACGTACTCGATGCCGTGGCTGTCGGCGAGCAAGCCGAGCAGTGCCGCGCCGATGCCGCTGAAGCCGAACATCAGGCCGAAGAAGATCCCGGCGATCATGCCCACATTGCCCGGCACCAGTTCCTGGGCATAAACCACGATGGCCGAAAAGGCCGAGGCGATGATAAACCCGATCACCACGCTCAAGACCGCCGTCCAGAACAGGTCGACATAGGGCAGGGCCAGGGTGAAGGGGGCCGCGCCGAGGATGGAGAACCAGATGACTTTCTTGCGCCCGATCTTGTCGCCGATCGGGCCGCCCGCGAAGGTGCCGACGGCCACGGCGCCGAGGAACAGGAACAGGTACATCTGGGAACTGGCGACCGACAGCTGGAATTTTTCGATCAGGTAGAACGTGAAGTAGCTGGTCAGGCTGGTCATGTACCAGTATTTGGAGAACACCAGCAGGGCCAGTACCACCAGGGCGAAAGTCACGCGGCCTTTGGACAAACCATGGGTTGCCTGGGTGCCTTGCTTGAGCTTGAACAGGTTGAGGTGGTTGCGGTACCAGCGGCTCAAGCCATACAGCACCAGGATCGCGAAGACCGCGAACAGGCCGAACCAGGCGATGTGCGTCTGGCCGTAGGGAATGATGATGGCCGCCGCGAGCAACGGGCCGAATGCGCTGCCGGTGTTGCCGCCGACCTGGAAGGTCGATTGCGCCAGGCCATAGCGGCCGCCCGAGGCCAGGCGTGCCACCCGCGAGGTTTCCGGGTGGAAGGTCGACGAGCCGACGCCGACCAACCCCGCTGCCAGCAGGATCGCCGGGAAGGAACCGACGAACGCCAGCATCAGAATGCCGATCAAGGTGCAGACCATGCCCGCCGGCAACAGCCAAGGCTTGGGATGGCGGTCGGTGTGGTAACCGATCCAGGGCTGCAGCAAGGACGCGGTCAGTTGAAAGGTCAGGGTGATCAGGCCCACTTGGGTGAAGCTCAGCCCATAGTTGGCTTTGAGCATCGGGTAGATCGAGGGCAGCACGGCCTGGATCAAGTCATTGATCAGGTGCGCCAGGGCGCAGGCACCGAGGACGCGCATGACCAGAGGGCTTATCTGGGGCGCAGGGGTTGCAGCGGCGGGTGACGCGGTCAGTGTCGACATGCAGGCATTCCATACAAGGCAGCGTTCCAGGGCTGCCAGTACTTGAGCTGGCTGCCCATTTCAAATTGTTTCGGCGTTCATGCTAGATTCGGCGTAAATGCCTGTCTCGCGAAAATCGGGAGGCAACTATCGCAAAAAGGGCGAAATGATCAAACCATTGGATGAATTTTTGCAGGAGATCGATGAGGGCGACTGGGCGGTGATCAGTTCCGCCACCGATTATCCTGAAAACTGGGTGATCCCGGATCACAGCCACGAAAAGCACCAACTACTCTACGCCATCGAAGGCGTGATGGTGGTGCACTCGGCGCAGAACCAGTGGACGGTGCCGTCCAATCGCGGCTTCTGGATGCCCAGCGGGCAAGTGCATTCGCTGCGTTGCGTGGGCACGCTGAAAATGCGCAGCGTGTTCGTGCGCCCGGATGCCTTCCCGAATTTGCCCACCGAGACCAAGGCGGTGAGCATTTCACCGCTGCTCAGTGAACTGATCAAGGCATCGGTGAGTTTGAAGCCGCCTTATGCCGAAGACTCGCGCGATGCGCGGATCATGCACCTGATCCTCGACGAACTGGCGATTCTGCCGGCGTTGCCGCTGTCGTTGCCCCAGCCCGCCGACTCACGCATCAACCGTATCTGCCAGGCGTTGCAACAGGATGCCGGTGATGCCTCGACGGTGGCGGACTGGAGCGACCGACTGGGCCTGGACCAGAAGACCATCCAGCGCCTGTTCCGCAAGGAAACCGGCCTGACGTTCGGCCAGTGGCGCCAGCAGGCGCGGTTACTGCTGGCGCTGGAGCGCATTGCGGTGGGGGAGAAGATCATCGATGTGGCGATCGAGCTGGGCTACGACAGCCCGAGCGCCTTTACCAATATGTTCAAGAAACAGTTCGGCAAGACGCCGAGTCAGTTTTTCCGCTAGGGCGGCCGACCACGGTTGTCAACGAGGCGCGCCGTGCGGCCAGGCAAGCCAGCAGCGCGGCGATACCCAACGACGCCGCGCTCAGCTCAAAGGTCGCTTGATAGCCCCAGTGATCGAACGCCAGGCCGCCGACCGTGGCACCGGCAGTAATCGCCAATTGAATGATTGCGACCATCAAGCCGCCGCCAGCCTCCGCGTCATCGGGCAGCTCGCGCGACAGCCAGGTCCACCAACCCACCGGCGCAGCAGTGGCCACCAGGCCCCAGAAACCCAGCAATGCCGTGGTGGCGACTGGCGAACTGCCCATTACCAACAACGCCACGGCGATCACGGCCATCAACAGCGGGATGGCGATAAGCGCCGGGTAAAGAGCGTTTTTCAGGCACCGTTCTATCAGGAACGTCCCCACAAGGCCGGTGAGGCCGAGCACCAGCAGCATCAATGACAGTGTGGACACACTCACTTGAGTCACGTTTTCCAGGAACGGGCGCAGGTAAGTGAACAGCATGAACTGGCCCATGAAAAATACACTGACTGCGAGCATGCCCAGAGCCACCGAAGCCTTTCTGAGTAAGCGCAGCACGTTGCCGGAATGGGGTGCGGTCTGCATCTTTATCGATGGCAGGCTCACCAGCAGCCATACGCCCGCCAACATGGCGACCGGTACGACGCAAAAGAATGCGCCGCGCCATCCGATCAATCCGCCGAGAAAGCTACCCAGCGGTGCTGCAATGACGGTTGCCAATGCGTTGCCGCCATTGACGATAGCCAAGGCGCGCGGCACCTGGGCCGATGGCACCAGGCGCATGGCAGTGGCGGCCGACAGTGACCAGAAGCCGCCTATGGCCACGCCGATCAGCACGCGGCCGAGCATGAACACCCGATAGTCCGGCGCCAGTGCCACCACGGTTCCAGACAGGATCATCAGTAAGGTCAACCCCAGCAACAGGCGTTTGCGATCAACCCGTGCCGCGACAGCCGCAATGACCAGACTGGTGAGCAAGGCGAACAGTCCGGATACCGAAATGCCCTGGCCGGCCTGACCCTCGGAGATCTGCAGGTCGGCCGCCAACGGCGTCAGCAAGCTCACGGGCATGAATTCAGAGGCGACCAACGCGAACGCCGCCAGAGACATCGCGAACACCGCAGCCCAACCGTGTGTATGAGTGTTAGGGGAGGTCACTTCAAGTTGCCTTTGAAGAAGGCGGTGAGCTTGACGAACGGGATCAGATTGACTCGGTCGTACAGATCCACATGGCCGGCCCCCGGGATGATCACCAATTCCTTGGGCTCGGCGGCACGCTGATAGGCGTCCTCGCTGAATTCGCGAGAGTGGGCATCAGCGCCGGCGATCAATAACAGTGGGCGTGGGGAGATCGTCTCGATGTCGTTGAACGGATAGAAGTTCATGAACTTCACGTTGCTGGTCAGTGTCGGCTGCGTGGTGGTTTGCGCCGACGCGCCGGCCGGGGTGAATTCGCCGCGCGGGGTGCGGTAGAAATCGTAGAACTCATCGCCTACCGCATCGCCGCTGAGGGCGTGCGGAGTGCCGCCGGTGTAGACGCTGTCGCCACCCTGAAATTCCACGTAGCGCTGGTTGGCAGCCTGACGCAGCAGTTGTCGACGTTGCTCCAGCGTTACGCCGTGTTTGAGTCCGTTGCGGTTGGCCGCCCCCATGTCGTACATGCTCACGGTGGCGATGGCCTTGAAGCGTGGGTCGATTTTCGCCGCGGCAATGGCGAAGCTGCCACTGCCGCAGATGCCGATCACACCGATGCGTTCGCGATCAACCAGCGGGCGTGTGCCGAGGAAATCCACCGCGGCGCTGAAGTCTTCAATGTAGAGGTCAGGCAGCACCGCGTTACGCGGCGAGCCTGCGCTTTCACCCCAGAACGACAGGTCCAGAGACAGGGTGACGAAGCCTTGTTCGGCCATTTTGGTCGCGTAGAGATTCGCGCTCTGTTCTTTGACGGCGCCCATGGGGTGGCCGACGACGATGGCTGCGTTCTTGGAGGCCGGCGCAAGGTTTTTTGGCACGAATAGATTAGCCACGACCGGCATGCCATATAGGTTGTTGAAGGTGACTTTTTCGACGGTCACCTTGTCGCTTTTGTAGAAGTTGTCAGCACCGTTGATCATATCGGCTCCCAGTGAAGAAAAAGACGTCAGCAGCACGCTCAGGGCGAGCAAAAGGCTTTTCATGGCGTGATCCGTGAGAAGGTTGGTCCGTGCATTTTCCTGATGTGGCCTGTGGTTCTGTAGTGCGTTTCACTGGATTACTTGCCTGATCCTCTGAGTCTTGGCGTTTGCTGGGGACGTTCATGGGGCGTCCGGGGTAAAGTTCGATGAAGAGAGAAAAGAGCCTTTTATGAAGAACAACCCAACGCCTTTGGATAGCTTGATCCAAGCCATCGGTTCGCAGGTTTGCACGCCGGGTGACCGCCCCATGGCGATCCCGGGCCTGGGCTTTTATCGGCGGGAGCAGCCGGCGGCGCCGGTGGTCTGCATGGTCGAGCCCAGCATTGTGTTGGTCGCCCAAGGTGCGAAGCAGTTGTGGGTGGGCGGGCTGGGTTACGCCTACGACACCTCGCGATTTCTGGTGACCTCGCTGGACATTCCGGCCAACTCCGAGGTGCTGGCCGCCAGCCCGGCTCAACCTTGCCTGGGCCTGACCTTCAAGCTGGACCTGCAGATCCTGGCTGAACTGATCGCCCAGGGTGAGTTGCCGCCAACCCGAGAACGGGCAGCGCTGAAGGGCGTGGGTATCGGTACTGTTACCGAGGGCATGCTCCAGGCGTTCGCGCGGCTGGTGGCTCTGCTGGATGAGCCCGAGGCGATCCCGGTGCTTGCCCCGTTGATTCAGCGCGAAATCCACTACCGCTTGCTCAAGAGTGATCAGGCCGGGCGCCTGCGCAAGATCTGTGCGGTGGACGGTCAGGGCTATCGGATCGCCAAGGCGATTGACTGGCTGAAGCTTAATTACGACGAACCGCTACGGGTGGATGAGTTGGCCGCCCGCGTGCAAATGAGCCCGGCCACTTTTCATCATCACTTTCGCCAACTCACCGCAATGAGCCCGTTGCAGTATCAAAAATGGCTGCGTTTGAACGAGGCGCGGCGCTTGATGTTGAACGAACATCAGGACGTGTCCAGCGCCGCCTTCAAAGTCGGGTATGAAAGCCCGTCACAATTCAGTCGAGAGTACAGCCGGCTGTTCGGCGTGCCTCCCAAGCGCGATGTGGCCGTGTTGCGAGGCAAGCGTGTTGTTACTGTTCGGCCGCCGTTAAGTTAGCGAAGAAGATACAGCCGATCAGCCGCGCAAACAGGCTCAGGGTTTCCGACAGGTTGGGGTCGTCAAACAGCATCGCCCGTGAATCCAGGGCGCATAGCGCGCCGAACAGGCGGCCGTCCGGCAGGAAGATAGGTGCGCCGGCGTAGCTTTCAATGGCGTACTGCTTGACTACCGGGCGGGTTGAAAAACGGCCGTCCTGGCTGACTTGCGGGATGAACAGTGCGTGGGGGTTGATGCAGAACTCACTGCACAGAGTGGTTTCCAGATCGAGCACGTCATCCACATGGATGCCCATGTTGGCGGTGTCGTACACGGAGCAGACTATCCACTCCACGTCGGTGAATTTGGCAATGCCGGCGAAGCGCATGTTGGTCAAGCGAGTCACCAATTGCAGGATGCTGGTGGTGGCCTCGATTTCCGCGATGGCGGCACGCTCCTCCGGGCTGAGAAACGAGTGGGTCGGGTTGACGCTGGGGATCATGGTTGAACACTCCGATGGCGTGGCGGCAGGCGCCGCCACGCCAGCCGCTTAGTTGATACGTGGGTGCTGCTCGACCAGGCTCTTGCGCTTGGCTTCCAGCTCGGCAATCTCGGCGTCAATCGCTTCGATCTTCTGTTCGATACTGTCGTGGTGCTCCTGCAGCAACTCCTTGGCCTCTTCAATATCCGAGGCCGCCGGTGCGGCGCCGCGCAGGGGGCGGTTGGCGGTTTCCTTCATGGTCAGGCCGGTGATCAGGCCGATCACGGCAAACGCCATCAGGTAGTACGCGGGCATGTACAGGTCATCGGTGCTTTCCACCAGCCAGGCCGTGGCGGTAGGGGTGAGACCGGCGATCAGTACCGAGACGTTGAAGGCACTCGCCAGCGCGCTGTAGCGAATATGGGTGGGGAACATGGCCGGCAGGGTCGAGGCCATCACGCCGATGTAGAAGTTCAGCACGACGGCCAGGATCAACAGGCCGCCGAAGATCAGGCCGATCTTGCCGCTGGTGATCAGCATGAACGCTGGAATGGCCAACAACAGCAGGCCGATGCTACCGGCGATGATGAAAGGCTTGCGGCCAATCTTGTCGCTGATAAAGCCAATGAATGGCTGTACGAACAGCATGCCGACCATGATCGCGATGATGATCAGCACGCCGCTGTTTTCTTTGTAGTGCAGGTTGTGCGACAGGTAGCTGGGCATGTAGGTGAGCAGCATGTAGTAGGTCACGTTGGTGGCCGCGACGATACCGATGCAGGTCAGCAGGCTGCGCCAGTGCTTGGTGGCGACCTCCTTGAACGACACTTTGGGGCCGTGGGTCAGGCCCTGGCGATCACCTTGCTCGAGTTTGTCCATGTGCTGCTGGAAGGCCGGGGTTTCTTCCAGCGCATGGCGCAGGTACAGGCCGATGATGCCCAGGGGCAGGGCGAGGAAGAACGGCAGGCGCCAGCCCCAGGCTTCGAACTGTTCCTCGCCCAGCACGCTGGAAATCAACACCACCACGCCCGCGCCGAGCACGAAGCCGGCGATGGAGCCGAAGTCCAGCCAACTGCCGAGGAAGCCGCGCTTGCGGTCCGGGGCATATTCGGCGACGAAGATCGAGGCGCCGGTGTATTCGCCGCCCACCGAAAACCCCTGGGCCATCTTGCAGAGCAGCAACAGGATCGGTGCCCAGATGCCAATGGAGGCGTAACCTGGGATCAAGCCGATGGCAAAGGTACTCAGGGACATGATCACGATGGTGGCGGCGAGGACTTTCTGCCGCCCGTATTTGTCGCCCAATGCGCCGAAGAACAGGCCGCCCAGAGGACGGATCAGGAAGGGGACGGAGAAGGTAGCCAGTGCGGCGATCATTTGTACGCTGGGCGAGGCGTCGGGGAAGAACACTTTGCCCAGTACATAGGCGACGAAACCGTAGACGCCGAAGTCGAACCACTCCATGGCGTTACCCAGGGCCGCGGCGGTGATTGCCTTGCGCACCTTGGTATCGTCGACGATGGTGATGTCTTTCAATCCGATGGGTTTGACGCTTTTCTTGCGTAATTTCATGCGGGCCACTCTAAATCTGAACAGGGGAGGTGCCATCGTTGCGATGGCACCGCTCTGTCAGTTCAGATACAAGCGCATACGAAATAATTCACCACTGATTGGTTTTTTTTGCAGTGGGGATGGCCAGGCGTGCTCTTCGCGGAGTAATCAGCAGCGTCATCCTACAACTACGCCTGCCCGATTCTTCCGATCCCTGCGAGGACCTCAACAAAGCTGAATCTTTCAGATTGACAGCGCTCGGGCTGCTCGATATAAAAGTCATATGTTGTACGACGACATATGACGTTACGTGTGTCTTACTAAAAACAATAAAAAGTGATGCCATGAACTTGAACGAGCCCCTCAACGCCCAGCGCGTGGGCCAGGCGGTAGGCAACTATCGCTGGACCATCTGCGCGATGCTGTTCTTCGCGACTACCGTCAACTACCTCGACCGCCAGGTGCTCAGCCTGCTGGCGCCACAACTGTCGACGCAATTTGGCTGGAGCAATACCGACTACGCCAACATTGCTGCGGTGTTCCAGTTCGTCTATGCGATTTCCATGCTGTTCGCCGGACGGTTTGTCGACAGGATCGGCACCAAGGCGGCGTATGTCGTGGCGATCGGGATCTGGTCCACCGGCGCAATCATGCATGCGTTCGCGGTGCCGATGGGCGAGGGGATCGCGGCGCTCAGTGGGGCCATTGGCCTTGCGGTGATCCCGGTGTCGATTGCCGGCTTCATGCTGTCCCGCGCCGTCCTGGCCATTGGCGAAGCAGGTAACTTCCCCATCGCGATCAAGGCCACCGCCGAGTACTTCCCGAAGAAAGAACGCTCCCTGGCCACCGGCATCTTCAACTCGGGGGCCAACGTGGGGGCGATCCTGGCGCCGATCTGTGTGCCGTTGATTGCCGGGCTGTGGGGGTGGGAAGCGGCGTTCATCGTCATCGGCATGCTGGGGTTTGTGTGGGTCGCGGTGTGGGGCGTGCTTTACCAGAAACCGGAGGAGCAGAAGCGCCTTTCGGCCGAAGAACTGGCCTACATCCGCAGTGACCAGACCCTACAACCCTTTACCCCTGCACCTGCCGGCGCGCCGCAGAAAAAAGTCTCCTGGTTCAAGTTGCTGACCTACCGCCAGACCTGGGCATTCGCTTTTGGCAAGTTCATGACCGACGGCGTGTGGTGGTTCTTTCTGTTCTGGCTGCCGACTTACCTGTCGGCGCAGTACGGCATGAAAGGCGCGGATATCGTGATGCCGTTGGCGGTGCTGTACAGCATGACCATGGTCGGCAGTATCGGCGGCGGCTGGTTCCCCAGTTACTTCATGGCGCGTGGCGATGCACCTTACGACGGCCGGATGAAAGCCATGCTGGTGATCGCACTGTTCCCGCTGGTGGTGTTGCTGGCGCAGCCTTTGGGTTACCTGAGCTTCTGGGTGCCGGTGCTGCTGATCGGTATCGGCGCCTCGGCGCACCAGGCGTGGTCGTGCAATATCTTCACCACCGTGTCCGACATGTTCCCGCAGAAAACCGTGGCGTCCGTGGTGGGGATCGGCGGCATGGCCGGCGGTCTGGGCGGCGTGGTCATGACCAAGATCGGCGGCTGGGTGTTCGACTACTACAAGTCCGTCAATGATATTCACACCGGCTACATGATCATGTTTGCGATCTGTGCGCTGGCGTACCTGGTGGCGTGGAGCGTGATGAAAGCGCTGGTGCCACGCCACAAGGAAATCACCAACCTATAAGCGGTGCGGGGCTTGGGTGACAGGCCCCGATCTACAGATCACGCGCCCAGGTCTGGCTGACCAGGGGCTTGCCGAAGCTTTGGGTGGGTTCTTCTTTGATCAACTCGAAACCGGCTTTCTGGTAGAGCCTGCAGGCGTCGGTCAGCGCACTCATGGTCCAGAGCACCATGCGTTGGTAGCCGGCATGCCGGGCAAAGCGCAGGCATTCGTCCACCAGGCGCTGGCCGATGCCCATGCCCCGCGCACTGGCGTCCACGTAGAGCATGCGCAGTTTGGCCGTGGTCTCGTCATGACGTATCACGAATACCGAGCCCACCACCTCACCGTCCTTTTCCGCGATCCAGCAGCGCTCGCAACTGGGGTCAAATTCGCGCAGGTACTTGGCGACAATTTCCGCCACCAAGGCTTCGAACTCCCAGTTCCAGTGGTACTCGCGGGCATACAGCGCCGCTTGCTGTTGCACCACCAGGCCCATGTCGCCGGGTTGCGGATCGCGCAGCAGGTAGCTCGGTGCGCGACCTTGCAGCAACGTCTGGATGCGCTGCATGGCTGCGGTCAGTTGCTGTTGTTGCAGTTCGGGCAGGCCTTGCAGCAAGGCGATGACTTCCAATTGAGTTTTCTGTTCCAGGGGCGCGAGCACGGAGCGGCCAAGGTCGCTGAGATGCAGTTGCACCGCACGCGCATCAGTAACCGAACGCACTTTCTCGACCAGGCCCTTCTTCTCGAATCCTTTGATCAGCCGGCTCAGGTAACCGGCATCCAGGCCCAGCATCTGGCACAGGTCGGCGCTGGTCAGATCGCCACGTGACGACAGCTCGTACATCACACGGATTTCGGTCAGGGAGAAGTCGCTTTGCAGCAGGTGTTCCTGCAGCACACCGATCTGGTGCGTATAGAAACGATTGAAACCACGGATGATGCCGGCGCGTTCGGAAAGGGTGGTGGACATGATGGCGCTCAAATGGTTGCCTGAGGCAACAATATGGTTGCCTCGGGCAAGCATGTCAAACCCTTTGCCTACGGATTGCGCGTCACCCGCCAAACGGTGTTGGCCAAGTCATCGGCGATGATCAGGGCGCCTTTCGGGTCCACCGTCACGCCCACCGGGCGCCCCCGGGTCTTGCCGTCGTCGCCGCGAAAGCCGGTGGCGAAGTCGACGGGTTCGCCGGCTGGCTTGCCGTTGCTGAACGGCACGAAGATCACCTTGTAGCCCACCGGGTTGTCGCGGTTCCAACTGCCGTGTTCGCCGACGAACACGCCGTCGGCGAACTTCTCACCCATTGCGGGGATGGAGAAATCCACACCCAACGCCGCAACGTGGGAGCCCAGGCTGTAATCGGGTTTGATCGCCGCTGCCACTTTCGCCGGGTTCTGCGGCTGTGCGCGGCTGTCGATGTTCTGGCCCCAGTAGCTGTAGGGCCACCCGTAGAAGGCACCCTCGTGCACCGAAGTGAGGTAATCCGGCACCAGGTCGGGGCCGAGTTCATCGCGCTCGTTGACCACCGTCCACAGTTGGCCGGTGCCCGGCTGCACCTTCAGCGCCGTCGGGTTGCGCAGGCCGGTGGCATAGGGTTTGTGCGCGCCGGTGGCGGCATCGATCTGCCAGACCATCGCCCGGTCGATCTCCACTTCCATGCCACGCTCGGTAATGTTGCTGTTGGAGCCGATGCCCACGTAGAGCTGGCGCCCGTCGGCGCTCACGGCCAGGGACTTGGTCCAGTGGTGGTTGATCTGCGCCGGCAGGTCAGTGACTTTGACGGGTGGCGCGCTGGCTTTGGTCTGGCCATCGGTGTAGTCAAAGCGCACCAGCGCGTCCTGGTTAGCCACGTAGAGTTTGCCGTCGGCGAAGGCCAGGCCATAGGGGGCGTTGAGATTGTCGGCAAACACGGTTTTCAGCTCATAAGTGCCGTCACCATCGGTATCGCGCAACAGGGTCAGGCGGTTGCCGCCTTTGACCTGGGTATTGCCCTGGGCCTTGATCACACTGGCAATCACGTCTTTGGGCTTGAGCTTGGCCGCGCTGCCGCCACGGCCTTCGGCGACCAGAATGTCGCCGTTGGGCAGGACCAGGGTTTGACGCGGGATGGCCAGGCCGGTGGCGATGGCGGTGACACTGTAGCCTTCGGGCACTTTGGGTTTTTGCGAACCCCAGGGCGTGGGTTCGGCAATTTTCATGCTCGGCAACAGGCTGCTTTGCTGCTCCGGCAGCTTGGGGTCAGGGCCGTGAGGTTGCGGTCTATCGGCTTCGCCGCCACAAGCACTGAGCAACAGCGCTGCGCTTAACAGGGTCAGGGTGTGGGCAGTCTTCATTGGGCACCTCCCGAGCGCAGGCCGGTCCAGGTGGCGGCCAGCGTCAGCAGCGTCACGATCACCGACAGGACCAGCCCGGCAGGCATGGCGGCGTAGGCGTCTTTGGCGTGCTGGAACGCGTTGATCAGGCCCAGCACCCAGGTTGCCACGAGCAATAGCACGTAGACGGTCGGTTGCCCGGCTTTGTGTTCGGCACGCAGCAGGTTGATCAGTGCGCACAACAGCGCAAGACCACAAAACACCAGCGCGCCGGCGATCAGCCATGAGGCGAAGTTGGCCCATTGAATCTGGTAGGTCTGGGTGTAGGCGATATCACTGAGCAGGGCACCCAGAAACAACGGCACGGTACCGGCGAGCAGCGCCGTGTGCAGCGGCCCGGGGGCGTAGCGATAGGCGGGTAGGGTGGTCATGGGATGGCGGCTCCTTGTTATACAACGCCCCTGGAATCGGGGCAGCGCATAGGAAAGGAGCCCTGCGTTTGTCAGATAGTTCAGTGTATTTCGTATCGAAAGAATGACGGCACAGTGCCCGCGCTAGGACTTGAAGCGCCCGACCAGCCCGTTCAGTTCTGCCGACAGGTTCGACAACCGCCCCGAATCATCCTGCGCCGAGTGGGCCAGGGTCTCGACTAAACGTGCCTCGTCATAGATCTGCTGGATATGCCGGTTGATCTCCTCCGCCACGCTGTGTTGCTCTTCGGCGGCGGCGGAAATCTGCAGGTTCTGGTCGCGGATCTCATTGACCGACAACTGAATGCCTTCAAAGCTGTCGCGCGCGCTCTCGATGGACGACACACTGGCCCGGGACAGGTCCAGGCAACTGCTCATCTTCTGCGTGACTTCCTCGGTCTTGCTGCCGAGGGTACCGAGCAGGCTTTCTATCTCGCCGGTGGAGTCGGACGTGCGCTTGGCCAGCGCGCGCACTTCATCCGCCACCACCGCAAACCCCCGGCCTTGATCACCGGCCCGGGCGGCTTCGATGGCGGCGTTGAGGGCCAGCAGGTTGGTCTGTTCGGCAATGGCGCGGATGGTGCCGAGGATCTGGTTGATGCTGCGGCTGCCGGCTTCGAGTTCGACCATCGCCTGGGACGACTCGGTCAAGCGGCGACCCAGGCGGTTGACGTTATCGGTGGTCACCTCGATCTGCTGCTTGCCTTCGGCCACCCGGCGATGGCCGTTCTCGGCGGATTCCGCCGCGCCACTGCATGAGCGTGCGACTTCGTTGGCCGTGGCAACCATTTCGTTGAACGCCGTGGACACCAACTCCACGGCTTCACGCTGGCGCCCGGCCGCTTCGTTCATGTTATGCGCCACTTCGCTGTTGACCTTGGACGCGTCGTGCAAGTTGGTCGAAGCCGCACCGATATGCTGGATCAGTTGCCGGATCGCGGCGAGAAACTTGTTGAACCAGCCGGCCAGCTCGGCGGTTTCATCCTTGCCCTGCACCTGCAACTCATGGCGCAGGTCACCTTCGCCCTGGGCGATCGACTGCAAGCCGGTGCTCACCTGGCCAATGGGCTTGACGATCACCTTGGAAAACGCCGCGGCAATCAGCCCGAAGATCAGCACCAGCACCGCCACGATCACGGCGGTCAGGTAGGTCATGCGCGTGGCGGCTGCCATCACTTCGTTGTATTCGATCAAGCCCACATAACGCCAGCCGAGGCCCGGGGAGGTCCAGACGTTGGCCATGTAACGCACGCCGTCGATCACCACCTCGGTGGAACCCTGGGGCGTATCGGCCAGCTGCGCATAAGGGGCGCCGAGGTCCTTGAGCGGCTTGAAGTTGTGCGCCGCATTGCGTGGGTCGACCAGCACCACGCCGTCCTCGATCAGCATCACATAGCCGCTTTCACCCAGCTTGATGCTCTTGAGCAATTCGGTGAGGTTCTTCAGCGACACACTGACCACGAACACCCCCTTGGGCTTGCCGGTGTTATCCAGCAACGCCCGTGCGGTGCCCACCAAGGCGACGTCATCTTTGTCGTAATAGTAAGCCGGGGTGCGCACGGTCTTGCCGGGGCTGGCCATCGCCGCCTTGTACCAGGGGCGAGCGCGTGGATCGTATTTGGCCAGTTGCGGGTCATCCGGCCATTTGGCGTAGGTGCCGTCTTCCAGGCCGATGGACAGGATTGCCGCCGAGGGATGCGTCGAACCGAAACGCGCAAACTGCTCAATCACCTGCTGGGCCTGCGCCGGCATCGGCTGGCTGGGGGCATTGGCGGCCTGGTAGTCTTTCAGAGTGTTTACGGAAGTGTATACAGGATCGGCGGCCATTTGATCGACGTTCTGCACCGTGCCATCGAAGAACTGCCGAATGTTGCCGTCGATCTGGCGGATCTCACGGGTGCTGCCATCAATGAACTGCTCGACCGCCTGAGTGCGCGTATTCATCACGGAGATCACCGCAACCAGGCTCACCGGGATAAAAGCGACGGATACGAAAGCAAGCACCAGCTTATTTTTTATTTTCATCGAGACGACCATCAGCGGGGAGGGCGGCCAAATCACCCTTTCCCAAACTGCGGGTAGGCGATTTGATATCACTGTCTGTTTCGGCTCGATGTGGATAAAGCTTTAGCGGTATTTTGTGTACAACAAGGAATAATTTTGTTCTGAAAAATCGCCTCGATAAGCGCTGTGCAAAGCAGCGATGCACCGATGCACTTGCGTCCGACTCCGACCGACCTTGTCAGCAGCGAGCCAATAACTGAGTCGTCTCGGCGATCCTGGCGTAATCCATTGCCAGGTTACTCAGCGACAGAGCATGCACGTCCTCGGCCGGCCAGAGGTGGCCGCGCAAGTCGGTTTGATCAAAGGTGTAGCAAGCATCCTCGACGACGATGACATCGAAGCCCAGGTTACCGCCGGATCGCGCGGTGGCTTCGACAGAGTTGTTGGTAATTACGCCAGCGATCACCAATTGCTGGATCGAGCGCATGTGCAGCCAACGCTCCAGGCCGGTTGCAGTGAAGGCATCGGGTACGTTTTTTTCCACGACATGCTCATGTTGGAGCGGCGCCAGCGCGGCCTGGAATTCGCAGCCCGGCTGGCCGGGCCAGAACACCGAGCCAGAGGTGCGGGAAATATGCCGGACATGCACGACGGGGCGCCGGGACTGCCGCCAAGCGCTGAGCAGGTGCTGCATGTGCAATTCGGCGTGCGGGTTATTGCGTCGCCCAAGCTTGGCGTCATTCATGCCCTGTTGCATGTCGATGATCATCAATGCCGCGTTTGTCGCTAACGGTTCCATGGCATATCCCTTCAATGGAGTGGAGCGAAACATATCAGCGATTGCGCAAATCCAGACAGGGATTTGTTCGAAAGCACCCGGCATTGTCTTTACACTGCGATCGCCATCCCGAGTTGAGATCCTATGCCTGCCCACATTCGCCTCGCGCATCGAGAGGACGCGCCTTTGTTACCCGCCATTGAGCGGTCTGCTGCCCAGGTGTTCCGTGAGATCGACGGGTTGGGCGGGTTAGCGGACAGCGCCACCCTGACGGTCGAGCGCCATCAGCAACTGATCGCTTTATCGACCTGTTGGGTGGTGGTCGACGCCAACGATCAGCTTCAAGGCTTCCTCAGCGCAGAACCCCAGGATGGCGTTTTACATATCCATGAGATGTCAGTTGCGCAAGCCGTCCAGGGCCAGGGCTGGGGGCGCAAGCTGCTGGAGACCGCCAAGGACTATGCCCAATCAAATGCATTGCGTGCGGTGACGCTGACGACGTTCAAGCACGTGCCGTGGAACGCTCCGTTCTACACACGGCTGGGGTTCAAACCCGAAACGGACCCGCGTCTGGCGCAAATCCTGGCGGATGAATATGCCCACGGGTTTGAGCCTGGCAGCCGCTGCGCGATGTCGTGGAGCATCAGCCTTGGTTGAGCGTATTCACATAAGCATGAAACATGTCCGCCATACCGTCCGCGTAAACCGCAATCTCTGCCGGCGTACGCGGGCTGCCTGAAAAGTCCTTGCCCACCGAACTGAGGGTGGTGAGGATCAGGTCGCACGCCAGGGCGCGGGATTCGTCGCGTACCTCGGGCAGCAGTTCCAGCATGAAACGCTGGAACGCCTGGCGACCTGCCGCGCGCACTTGCACGGCTTCAGGCGCATCCCGATACAGTGGCGCTGCGTCGTGCAGAGCCCCGCGCATCTGCGCTTCCTCGCATTCGGAGTGGATGAAGGCATGCACCAGGGTCCGTAGACGCGTCAACGGTGGCTCGTCGGCAGCGTCGAGGATGTCACACAGCATTTGCGTGGTCTGTTGCCACTCATCACTTTGCAGTCGAAACAGAATCGACGCCTTGTTGGGAAAGTACTGATACACCGAGCCCACACTCACACCGGCCTTTTCCGCCACCCGCGCGGTGGTGAAACGGGTGGCACCTTCTTTGGCCAAAACCTGAGTAGCGGCCTGCAGGATAGCCGCCACCAGTTCGGTGGAACGGGCCTGTTGCGGTTGCTTGCGCGAGGAAATACGCGGGGTCTGGCGGGTGGTCATGGAGAGCTCCGGCTGCTGGGCCAATGCGAATAGCGAAGACGATGAATCACTCGCATACTTTTAATGCGACGAATTAGTCGCATCCTAGCCCCAACCTGACGGAAAGCAACCATGACGACCCTCACCACCGCGCCATTGGCGCCGCTGGTCGAACGCCTCTACACCCAAGCCAGTGCGGCCACCAGCCCGATCATCGACAGCGTCCCCCGCGAAGAGCGCGACCGCCTGATGCACAGTAAAACCGAATACCTGGCGCTCTACACAATGCTCAAGGACCTGTGGCTGCCGGTCTCCCGCGACACCGGCAACCTGCTTTACATGCTCGCCCGCAGCAGCCGGGCACGGGCCATCGTCGAGTTCGGCACCTCGTTCGGCCTGTCCACACTGTTCCTGGCTGCCGCCTTGCGCGACAACGGCGGCGGAGTGCTGGTCGGCAGCGAATTCGAAGCGTCGAAGATCGCCCTGGCACGCGAGCATTTCATCGAAGGCGGGCTGAGCGACCTGATCGAAATCCGTGAAGGCGATGCGCTGGTCACCCTGGCCACCGGGCTGCCGGAAACCGTCGACCTGTTGCTGCTCGACGGCGCCAAGTCGTTGTATGGCGATGTGCTGGGCCTGGTGGAAAAACACCTGCGGCCCGGTGCCCTGGTGGTGGCCGACAACACTGACTATTGCCCGGAGTATTTGGCGCATGTGCGTTCGGCGGATAACGGTTACCTGTCCGTGCCCTTTGCCGATGACATCGAACTGTCGATCCGCCTGCGCTGACACTCCGCGCTGGCTGAACGCCAGCCGCACGGCACGAAGATCATCCCGGTGGTGGGGTCCATCCACCGGCTTGGCCCACCGATCAGCAGTTGATTGGCAAAACCCTGAAACTTCCTGGCGAAAATCCTCATAATAGCGGCCATTTTGTTTAGCTCGTTATTCTGGTGTGCCCGCATGGAAATTAAGGTCAACTTTCTCGACAACCTTCGGCTTGAAGCCAAGTTCGATGACTTCACGGTGATTGCCGATCAGCCGATCCGCTACAAAGGCGACGGTTCGGCACCGGGGCCATTCGATTACTTCCTGGCTTCGTCAGCGTTGTGCGCGGCGTACTTCGTCAAGCTTTATTGCCAGACGCGCAATATTCCGACTGAGAATATTCGCCTGTCGCAGAACAATATTGTCGACCCGGAAAACCGCTACAACCAGATCTTCAAGATCCAGGTCGAGTTGCCGGCGGATATTTCCGACAAAGACCGCCAGGGCATCCTGCGTTCCATCGACCGTTGCACCGTGAAAAAAGTCGTACAGGCCGGCCCTGAATTCGTCATCGAAGAAGTGGACAACCTCGATGCCGATGCCCAGGCGTTGCTGATGCCCAACTCGACTTCCTCGACCGGCACCTACATTGCGGGCAAGGACCTGCCGCTGGAACAGACCATTGCCAACATGTCCGGCATTCTGGCCGGCCTGGGCATGAAGATTGAAATCGCCTCGTGGCGCAATATCGTGCCTAACGTGTGGTCGTTGCATATCCGCGATGCGCATTCGCCGATGTGCTTCACCAACGGCAAGGGTGCGACCAAAGAGGGCGCCTTGGCGTCGGCGTTGGGCGAGTTCATCGAGCGGCTCAACTGCAACTTCTTCTACAACGATCAGTTCTGGGGTGAGGAACTGGCCAACGCGCCCTTCGTGCATTACCCGGATGAGCGCTGGTTCCAGCCGGGCCCCAAGGATGAGCTGCCGCCGGAAATCCTCGACGCCTACTGCCTGAAGATCTACAACCGCGATGGCGAGCTGCGCGGTTCGCATCTGTTCGACACCAACTCGGGGAATGAAGAACGCGGCATTGTTTCGCTGCCTTTCGTGCGCCAGTCCGACGGTGAAGTGGTGTACTTTCCGTCCAACTTGATCGAGAACCTCTACCTCAGCAACGGCATGAGCGCGGGCAACACCTTGGCTGAAGCGCAGGTTCAGTGTCTGTCGGAAATCTTCGAGCGGGCGGTGAAGCGCGAAATCATTGAAGGCGAATTTGCGTTGCCGGATGTGCCTGCCGAGGTACTGGCCAAATACCCGAGCATTCTGGCGGGTATTCAAGGCCTTGAAGCCCAAGGCTTCCCGGTATTGGTCAAGGACGCGTCCTTGGGCGGTGAATTCCCAGTGATGTGTGTGACCTTGATGAACCCCCGCACCGGTGGCGTATTCGCCTCATTCGGCGCGCACCCTAGCCTGGAAGTGGCGCTGGAACGCAGCCTGACCGAACTGCTGCAGGGCCGTAGCTTCGAGGGCTTGAACGACCTGCCGCAGCCAACGTTCGAAGGCCACGCGGTGACCGAGCCGAACAACTTCGTCGAACACTTCATCGATTCCAGTGGCGTGGTTTCGTGGCGCTTCTTCAGTGCCCAGTCGGATTATGAATTCGTCGAGTGGGACTTCTCGGGCCATGGCGAAGACTCCAACGCCCAGGAAGCCGCGACCCTGTTCGGGATTCTCGAAGGCATGGGCAAAGAGTCCTATATGGCGGTGTACGAACACCTCGGTGCCACCGCGTGCCGCATCCTGGTGCCGGACTATTCGGAAATTTACCCGGTGGATGACCTGATCTGGGACAACACCAACAAGGCGCTGTTTTTCCGCGAGGACATCCTCAACCTGCACCGTCTCAGCGATGATGAGCTGAAGGGGCTGGCCGAGCGCCTGGTGGAAAGCGAACTGGATGACTACACCGACATCACCACCTTGATCGGCATCGAGTTCGACGACAACACCGCGTGGGGGCAACTGACCATCCTGGAGTTGAAGCTGCTGATTTATCTCGCCTTGCTGCAATATGAAGAGGCGAAAGAGTGCGTGGAGATGTTCTTGCAGTACAACGACAACACTGTCGACCGCGGGCTGTTTTACCAGGCGGTGAATGCGGTGCTGGAGATGCATCTGGATGAAGATCTGGAGCTGGAGGACTACGAGGCCAACTTCCGCCGGATGTTCGGTAATGAGCGTATGGACGCAGTGATTGGCTCGGTCAACGGCAAGCTGCGGTTCTACGGCTTGACGCCGACCAGCATGAAGCTGGAAGGCTTGGACCGGCATCTGCGCTTGATCGACAGCTACAAGAAACTGCACGCGGCGCGGGCCAACATCACCTCAGCCTGACGCCTTGTAGTGAGCGGGCTTGTCCTAATGCCAGTCAGTTAAGGCTTAACGCGGTCATTGTGGGAGGGGCGGTGCGACGATTCGACTTGCTCCCGATAGGCCGCGCAGCGGCCTCAATAATGGGCCTGCTACGCAGTCCATCGGGAGCAAACCCCCTCCCACAGGTTATCCATCGTCTGCTCTATCGCTTAACTGACAGGCATTAGGGCTTGCCCCCCAGCGCGGGGCAAGCCCGCTCACTACAGCCACTAGGTGTGTTTAGATGTATGACAGGGCACGGGCCAGGTCTGCGCGTAGATCTTCCACCTCTTCGACCCCCACCGACAACCTTACCAACCCATCGCCAATCCCCAGCTGCGCCCGCGTAGCGGCCGGGATGCTCGCGTGGGTCATGATTGCCGGGTGTTCGATCAGGCTTTCCACGCCGCCCAGGCTTTCCGCCAGGGCGAAGATCCTGACGTTTTCCAGAAAGCGTGTGGCGCCGGCCAGGTTGCTGTTCAAGTCGACTGAAATCATCCCGCCAAACCCGTGCATCTGCCGGCGGGCCAGCTCGTGCTGTGGATGAGACGCCAGCCCTGGGTAATACACCCGTGACACTTGCGGCTGTTGTTCCAGCCAGGTGGCCAGTTCCAGGGCGTTGCTGCAATGGCGTTCCATGCGCAGCGCCAGGGTTTTCACGCCGCGCAGGGTCAGGAAGGCATCGAACGGACCGGCGATGGCGCCGACCGAGTTCTGCAGGAAGCCCAGGCGCTGCGCCAATTCCGGATTGTGACCCACAACGGCGATGCCACCGATCACGTCGGAATGGCCGTTCAGGTACTTGGTGGTGGAGTGCACCACAATGTCGAAACCCAGCTCCAGCGGGCGCTGAATCCATGGGCTGGCGAAGGTGTTATCGGCGACGCAGATAATCCCGCGATCCCGGCAGATACGCGCGATTGCACTGAGGTCGGTGAGGCTCAGCAGCGGGTTGCTCGGCGTTTCGACCCAGACCATGCGCGTGTTCGCCTGCAACGCCGCCTCAAACGCCGCGACATTGCTCAAGTCGACGTAGCTGAAGGTGTGCCCGGCACTGCGCTGGCGCACTTTGTCGAACAGGCGAAAGGTGCCACCGTACAAATCGTTGCCGGAGACGATATGCGCGCCGGCATCGAGCAGTTCCAGCACGGTGGAGATCGCCGCCAACCCCGAGGCGAAGGCAAACGCCTGGCTGCCACCTTCGAGGTCGGCGACGCAGCGTTCCAGGGCAAAACGCGTGGGGTTATGCGAGCGCCCGTAATCGAACCCCTGGTGCACGCCGGGGCTGCTTTGCCGGTACGTGGAGTTGGCGTAGATCGGCGGCATCAACGCGCCCGTGGTCGGGTCTGGAGATTGCCCGGCATGGATCACGCGGGTGGCGAAAGCGCTTTTATCGGACTGACTCATGCAAGGGATCTCCGTAGGTGGTTGAGCAGGTCGACGCGGGTAATCAAGCCGTGGAAGCCTGAGGCGTCGGCGATGATGGCGACCAGGCCGCGATCGAGTTCGGCCTGCAACTCAACCAGGCTGGCACTCGGCGACAAGGTGTGCAGGGTGTTGGTCATGGCGCTGGCCACGATCATGGTGAACTCCGCAGCGTCATGATGTAGCGCCAGTAAAATATCGGACTCGTCGATCACCCCGACCAGTTGCTGGCCATCCACCAGCACCGGCAACTGCGAGACATCGGCCAGGCGCATGCGCTGGAAGGCGGTGAGCAAGGTGTCATCGGGGCTGACGCTGATCACCCGGTCGTCTTCGAAGCGCCGGGCGATCAGGTCGCGCAGGTCGCCATAATGCTTGTATTGCAACAGGCCGGCGTCCTGCATCCATTGGTCGTTATAGACTTTCGACAGATAGCGTGTGCCGGTGTCGCACACAAACGTGACCACGCGCTTGGGCACAGTCTGCTCGCGGCAATAGCGCAGGGCGGCGGCGAGCAGGGTGCCGGTCGACGACCCGCCGAGAATCCCTTCGGCCTTGAGCAGTTGACGGGCGTGGTCGAAGCTCTCTTCATCACTGATGGAATAGGCATGGCGCACGCTGGAAAGGTCGGCAATCGACGGCACAAAGTCTTCGCCGATGCCTTCCACGGCCCAGGAACCAGGGGTTTTCAACTGGCCGCTGCGGCTGTATTCGGCCATCACCGAGCCCACCGGGTCGGCCAGCACTATTTCCAGCTCCGGCTGCACGCGTTGGAAGAAACGGGTCAGGCCGGTGAGGGTACCGGCCGAGCCGACGCCCACTACGATCGCGTCGACGTCGTGCTGGGTCTGTGCCCAGATCTCCGGCGCGGTGCTGGTTTCGTGGGCCATGGGGTTGGCGGGGTTGTTGAATTGGTCGGCGAAAAACGAGCCGGGAATGTCCTTGGCCAGGCGTGCGGCCACGTCCTGGTAGTACTCGGGGTGGCCCTTGCCGACGTCGGAGCGGGTGATATGCACTTCGGCTCCCATGGCCTTGAGGTGCAGCACCTTTTCGGTGGACATCTTGTCGGGCACCACCAGCACCACGCGGTAGCCCTTGGCCCGGCCCACCAGCGCCAGGCCCAGGCCGGTGTTGCCGGCGGTGGCTTCGACGATGGTGCCTCCGGGGCGCAGGCGGCCGTCACGCTCGGCGGCGTCGATCATGGCCAGGCCGATGCGGTCCTTGATCGAGCCGCCGGGGTTCTGCGATTCCAGTTTGAGAAATAGCGTGCAGAGGCCAGTGTCAAAGCGGCTGACCCGGACCAACGGTGTGTTGCCGATCAGTTCGAGTACGGCGGGGCGGGGTTGTACGGGCATGGGGTCACCTGGGGGCTGAAGGGGCCTAGGGGTCAACGTCCGGCTACGGCAGCCTCGATGGCGGCGACGTCGATCTTGGTCATGCTCATCATGGCGTCAAAGGCGCGCTTGGCGGTGGCCGGGTCGGGATGGCTGATCGCTGCGCTCAACACTCGCGGGGTGATCTGCCACGACACGCCCCACTTGTCCTTGCACCAGCCACAGGCGCTGGCCTGGCCACCGTTATCGATAATGGCGTGCCAATAACGGTCGGTTTCAGCCTGGTCGTCCGTCGCCACCTGGAACGAAAACGCTTCAGTCTGCGGGAACACCGGGCCGCCATTGAGGCCCAGGCAGGCAACGCCCATCACCGTGAATTCGACGGTCAACACGTCGCCTTGCTTGCCCGAAGGGTAGTCGCCCGGCGCAAGGTGCACGGCGTCGACGCGGCTGTCGGGAAAGGTCGCGGCATAGAAGGCCGCCGCCTCCTGGGCGGTACCGTTGTACCAGAGGCACAGGGTGTTTTTATGCTTCATCTCAACGCTCCACTGGGTTGATGGGTGCGTGGAGTTTAGACGACGCCAGCCATCACAGCTGTCGTTCGACCGCCGCCTTGTCGATCACTGACCAGACGTGCGCAAATCTGCCGTTGTCGACTTCGTAAAATACGTTCTCATCAAAGACCACCTGTTTGCCGTTGATCGGCAATCCGAAAAACTCTCCACGAGGGTGGACGTTGAAGTTAAGCCGGCTGGCAATCCTGGGCGGGTCGACCACCAGCAGTTGGATGCGAAACACCAGGTCGGGAATTTCGCGAAAGTCGCGCTCCAGCATGGCGCGATAACCCGCGAGCCCCACGGCGGTGGCGTTGTAGGTGACGTCAGGCGCGACGAAATCACCCAGGTGCGCCCAATCCTGGCGGTTGAGGCAGTCGATGTAGCCGTTGTAGAGATCGGTGAGTTCGGTTTTGGTCATCGAATGTTTTCTCTTAAAGGGGGCTTTCCTGTTGCGGGCCAGGACGCTACTTGAGACAACGCATGAATGACATCCGCCGCCATCTTTTCAGCACTGCTCAACCCATCGACTCTGACAATCGGAACGGTTTGCTTCGACAACCACCGTTCGTGCCGCGCCCTGTTGCGGCCGGAAAAGGTCGGGTCGTCGTACCGCGAAGCCCATTCCTTGAAGGCCACATGGATCTCATGCATGTCGCCACCTGGCTCGAGTCTATCGCCATAGCGCTGTTTTTCACGTGCGGTCAGGCGTTCAAGGCGAACGGAGGTTGGCGTTGCAACAAACACAATCAGGTCGGCGTTTTTGATCAGTGCATCTCCCCACTCCGCACAAGAACCGGTGAGTACCCAATTGTCATCACCGAAGCGTTGCTGAATCAGCGCCACGCGCTCCTCGGGCGCACGTTTGGTTGTAAACGGTGGGTTAGTGGGTAGCCAATAAAAGTCATCGACATCGAAGTGACGAAGGCTGAGTGAAGAGGCGAGGGCATGACCCAGTGTTGTCACGCCTGCACACGACGCGCCTGTGATGTGGATCCGCACTTTTTCCTCCATACAACGTTGTTTTTGAGGTCAGCAAGAAGCGTTTGGACGTTTATGTACGGGCCTCTAGCAAACATCATGTTTGCCTTTGCTCAAGCTCGCTGGGCGTCTGACCCGCTTCGTCCCGAAGTGCAAGCCGATGGGTTTCTTTAACCATCCAGGTCAAAAAATCGCGGAGCAGGCGCGCAAATGCTTTTGGCTCAGCGCAAGGACTCTTCGCCTCAGACAAGAAAAAACAGACCTGCATTCTCATGTCGGGATAGTGATGCACAAACAGCTCGACGTACTCTTCCAACGTTTGTGGCCACATCAGGTCCTGTTCGACGCAAAGTACTTGAGTCGAGCGGATGAGTTTGCGTGAGACCTCTCGTTGCAAGCGAAGTGATTGCGCCGGCGTGGTCGTCTGCTCAATAGCTTCGGCATAGCGTGCCAACACGGTCTCAAAGTCACCATTGACGGCAATGGCGATGTCACGCGACGGCTTGAACCGATCAAAGCGGTTGCTCAGGTCATTTCCCCACAAGCAACGGCAGTGGTGCTTGAGCCAGTACCCCCAGCTCAACCGATTATCAGCCGCCAGTACTTCAGAGCGACTGCCGATGTCGAAATCGATTTTGATGACTTCAGCATGCTGACTTTCCAGCCTGCGCTTTTTCGATTCGAGTATTTCCAGATCCTGTGATGTAGCGGCGCTTTGCAGCACAAGGGTCAGGTCAAGGTCAGAACCGCCCGGAATGGCGTCGCCTCGAGCAACACTGCCGTAGATATAGATTCCATCCAGCAGGGGGCTCGACTGCGTTAGCGTCGTGCAAACGTCCCGCAATAAATCCTGGAATTGTGGCTGCATCTCGACGTTGGACGGGGTGAGGATATAGCCGTCTTCATCAATGCCACGAGAGTCAAATCGTTCCATGAAGCCGTCCGTGAGGTGGAGTGAAAATAGGGGCGGACTGAAATTGTGGTTTGAACCTGGCTTTATTCCTTCAAGCCCGGCGTGTCATTTCAAACGAAAAATCCTAAGCGCCTACTGATAGGTCGTCTATTGTTGAGCACTTCGGACCATGACTGTCATCAGTGTTTCGTCGTCAGGGGACATATTGAGACGTCAGACTACCTCAAGCTCTCGATGTCCAAACAAGGCATTCATCAATGATTCGCAAAGCGTTCCCCTCCGACGCAAGGACGATTTTTATCGCCGGGCCGGGTGCGTTGAGGAAACCGGGAGCGAGCGCGATCTGCAGAGGGACGGGACAGCACTGGTCGAGGTGAGATACGGGTTGTCCTTGACCCCACCCCGGTTGTGAGCCCCGACGACATCATCCTGCCCGGCGTGCGGTCAACAGCACCGTCGCCGCAGCCGACAACAACCCTGCGCAGCAACGATTGAATATCCGCTTGCCCCGTGGCTCGGCAAACCAGCGGCGCATGTGCAGGCCCATGTAGGCATAAGCGCTGATGGCGATCCACTCCAGTGCGAGGAACAGTGCACCCAGTAGCGCGAACTGTGGCGTGATCGGTTGGCCGGGTACTACAAACTGCGGAAGGAAGGCGGTGAAGATCAGGATGGCTTTCGGGTTGCCTGCCGCCACCAGAAACTCCTGGCGTGCCAACCCCCACAAACCCACCTTGGCCGTACTCGCCTGCGCCTCTGCCTGGGGATTGGCACGCCACAACTGAAACGCCAGATAAAACAGGTACGCCGCCCCCAGAATCTTGATCCCGTAGAACAACAACTCCGAAGTTTGCAGCACCACCGCCAAGCCTGCAGAGGCGAGGGCGATCATGCCGGCGAAAGCCAGCAGGCGGCCGATGCCCGCGAGGCAGGAGGTGCGGTAGCCGTAGCGTGTGGCGTTGCTCACGGACAGCAGGTTGTTGGGGCCTGGGGCCATGTTCAGGGCGAAGCAGGCGGGGAGGAAGAGGGTGAGGGTGGTGAGGTCCATGTGCACTCCAGTCGACTCGGGCAGAGGTGGTCACTAGGGTACGAGAGGGACGGGGGCCGTAACAACTGAACAACACAATTGCGCAGGGCTTGGCTTGATAAACAGATAGAGTTCGCTGTTCAGGGCGCGAGTTGTCTGCGCTGTAAAACGGAAAATCGACTCATGGATCATATTACCTATCGTACGGCCACGCCTGATGACGTTTCGTTGTGTATCCAAATCCGCGGGCTGACGAGAGAAAATGCATTTTCAGAAGAAGCGCTGTGTGCACTGGGCATCACGGTCGAGTCCTGGAGTGCAGACATCGTTGCCGGCAGTTCTATCGGCGTTGTCGCCTGTGTGAACGGCAGGATAGTCGGGTATTGCTTTGGTGAGCGGAGCACCGGCGAAGTCACGGTGCTCGCCCTCCTTGGGGAATACGAAGGGCAAGGGATCGGCAAGTCCTTGCTGGGACAAGTGACCGCTGAACTCCATCACGCAGGCTTTGAACGTTTGTTTCTGGCGTGTGCCAGCGACCCGAATGTACGCTCGTATGGTTTCTATCGGCACTTGGGCTGGACGTGGACAGGAGAGTGCGATGAAGAGGGTGATCACATTCTCGAGTTTGCGATTGCCGAGGGTGGCTTGAAATAGCCGGATGTTTTCCGGCTATCGAGCTTTACAGATGATCCGCATCCACCACGGCCTTGGCGAACGCTTCGGGCGCTTCCTGGGGCAAGTTGTGACCGATGCCGCCATTGACCTGACGGAACTGGTACTTGCCGGTGAAACGCTTGGCGTAGTCCTCCGGTTGCGGGTGCGGTGCGCCGTTGGCGTCGCCTTCCAGGGTGATGGTCGGCACGCCAATGGATGGCGAGGCGGCGAGTTGCTGCTCCAGTGCCGCGTACTGCGCCTCTCCCTGCACCAGCCCCAGACGCCAGCGGTAATTGAAGACGGTGATGGCGACGTGGTCGGGGTTGTCCAGGCCCTTGGCGCTGCGGTTGAAGGTGGCGTCGTCGAACTGCCATTGCGGAGAGGCGGTTTGCCAGATCAGCTTGGCGAAGTCGTGGGTGTTTTTCTGATAGCCCGCCGCGCCGCGCTCGGTGGCGAAGTAGAACTGGTACCACCATTGCAACTCGGCCTTGGGTGGCAACGGGTTCTTGCCGGCGGCCTGGTTGCCGATCAGGTAGCCGCTGACCGACACCAGCGCCTTGACCCGCTCCGGCCACAGCGCCGAGACGATATCCGCCGAGCGTGCGCCCCAGTCATAACCCCCAAGCACCGCTTGCTGGATCTTCAGGGCATCCATGAAGTCGATCACATCCTGGGCCAATGCGGCGGGTTCGCCGTTGCGCAGGGTTTTATCCGACAGAAAACGCGTGTCGCCATAACCACGGGCGTAGGGGATCAGTACGCGATAACCCTTGGCTGCGAGCAGTGGAGCGACGTTGGCGTAGCTGTCGATATCGTAGGGCCAGCCGTGCAGCAGGATCACCGCCTGGCCGTTGGCCGGGCCGACTTCGGCGTAGGCCACCTCCAGCAGGCCTGCCTTGATGTGCTTGAGGGCACCGAAGCTGGACTGGCTGACGGCGTGTGGGATATTGGTCTCAGGCATTTCGGCATTGGCCACGCCCACGGCGCCGAGTGGCGACAGGGCCAGGGCCAGGAACAGAGAGCGGCGGTTCAACTGAGTGTGCATGGCGAGCCTCCTACGGCTTGATGTGTGCCTGGCTCTCAGTTGAACGCCGGGTGGTATCTGGCGTGTGTCAGCAATGCGCCTCGGTTCAGGGGTTATGTATCGCAGTGGTCGCCATACACACTGCGATACAAAGACTCAGAAATCGAACTGCACACCCACGGTGCCTGATCGTCCGTTGACGGCATTGCTGTCGAGATTGCGGGTGTAACCCAACTCGCCGTAAACGCTGACATCCTGGGCGACTTTCAGCGTTGCGCCGACTTTGAGCTCCATCGTGGTGGATTTCTGCTCGGTATCGATGTCGGTCACGCCGTTGAACCTCACGGTATTCGTGCCGGCGCTGGTATGCCAAACGTTGGCCCGCACATAGGGTTGCAGCGGCATGCCACGCACCTGGTAGTCACCCCGCAGCCGCGCGCCAAGGCGGGTGGTGACGTTGGTATCGCTGTGGAACGTGATTGCGGAGGGGCCGTCATTTTGACTATCCAGTGAGCTGCGCCCCACGATGAACTGACCCTGGGGTTCAAGTTCCCAATGTGGGCTGATGGAAAACGGCCAGCCGACTTCGGCCGAGGCCGTCACGTCGCGCCCCTTGACCTTCATCTTGATGCCCCGATCAGACTCGCTATGCCCGTCGATCCAGGACTTCATCAGCACCAGGTCGAGGTAGGCACGGTTGGCCCCAATCAACGTCCAATAGACGCCCAGGCTCTTGTTGCGCAAGGTGACGTCGCCGGCATTGTTGTCCTCAAAGCCGTCATTGAAGCCTTTGATACTGCCTTGCAAACGACCCTGGCCAACGAACAGGCCGGCGCGTTGGGTCTGGCCGGTGTCGTGAGCGTGGGCATAGAGATCGGTGCCCAGTTGGTAGCCGCTCCGCGAGCTGTTCAATTTGGGGTTCACCGCCCCGGTAAAACCCTGGCGACCATTGCTGCCATACACCCGGGCCCAGCCGGTAGGGAATACACCGGTCTGTCGCGGTTGGGCCTGGTCACCCTGGCGCTCGTGATAGGTGCCGAGCATGCCTTGCACCATTTGTTGCACGGCGGGATACAACACGGAATAGACGGGCACTTCCTCGCGGTAGAGCGGGATCGGCTTGACGACGGGATTAATCGGGGCCGCCGGGTCTACGGGCGTGACGACAGGGTTCGGCGGCAGCGGCGGGGTGCCCGGTACCGGCTCCGGTAGCGGGGTGACGATGACCGGGTCAGGCGGCGGCGTGACAGGGACGGTGTTGCGCAGGTAGTAATTCTGCTCCGTGCCTGGGGTGACGCCGCCCTTGAACAGGTAGTAATTGAAGGCGCCTGCGGATACCCCGGAGGAGGTAAAGGCAGTGCCAGCGCCGGTCGCGCCGTTGACCGCCTGCACCACCAGAATACCGTCTTGCAAGGTCGCAGCGCCTTTGCCGCCGAGGTTGGTGACGCTGAGGCTGGTGGTGCCGCTGAGGGTGCCCTGGCTCACCACCAGCTTGTCACTGGGCGAACCGTCGCCGTCCAATCTGCTATTGAGCGCGAGCCGGCCACCGGTGCCGTTATAGTTACCATTGACGGTCAGACTGTGGGTGGCCGTGGGGTTGCCGGTCATGTCGATCAGCCCGCCGTTGTTCAGTGTGGCCAGTTGACCGCTGGTAAAAGGGCTGATGACACCCGTGTCCACCAACAGCTTGCTTGAGCCGTCGACTGTCATCGTGCCAGTTCCGCTGCCGCTGTCTCCCAGCACGAAGGTGCCGCCCAATTTCAGGCTGGAGTTGTTGTCCAGACGCACCGTCTCCCAGTTGCTAAAGCGTTCCGGTTGGCCAGCCTGAGTGTTATCCAGGGTCAGCGTATCGTTACCGGGGCCACCATCGAGTTGCGACGTGGACAACACCGTGCTCTCGCTCAGGTTCTGGAGCAGCGCGGTGTCGTTATCGGCCCCCAACAGGATCGCGCCATGAATGAGCCCGGCGTCGCGCCAGATGAAGGTGTCGTCACCCGTGCCGGCGAGAATCTGGCCCATGATCTCTCCGCCAGTGACCTGGATGAAGTCGTCGCCACCGCTGGTGCTGATATTGCCGCCGACATGGGCAGTGCCTGAAATCAGGATGGTGTCTTTGTCGAAGCCGGTGACTACGCTGCCGTCCACATCCCCACCGCTCATATCGAACAGGTTTTTTTCGAGGCGCATGTCCACCCGGCCGATACGGCCACCGGTCATCGTCGCGCGGTCGCCGCTGAGAAACGCTCCTTTGATCCAGCCACCACTTATGTTGAACTCATCGCTGCCGTCTCCCTGGTCCACTGAATCGACGATGCCGCCGCTCATAAAGAGCTTATCCGTACCGGCACCTTGGAAGATTGCCCGCGCCTGACCACCACTGATCTGCATCACATCGGCGCCCGCGCCTTGCGTCACGTCACCGTTGATGGTGCCCTTGTTCAGCCGGAAGATATTGGCGCCATCGCCCATATCCACTGAGGCATTGACCTGTGTGCCGGTTGCATCCAGTTGCACCAGATCGCCGCCTGACCCCAAGCGGATATTGCCGCTGATTACCGCAGTACCACTGGGAAACAGCACCTGGTTATCGCCCGTCAAGGCGGTAATGCCAGGGGTGGTGCCGCTGGTGCAGGTTAAAATCTGGCCTGAAGGCCCGGGGCTCGTGGTACAGGCCCCTTGGGAAAGAAGGGGCCAGGTGGCGAGCATCGCTGATGTAGCAATGCCCAGGTAAAGCCTGGGTGAAGTTGGTGTGCGCATGATCCGCCCTCGCTCAAGAGGCTCGTTGTCCTGGTACCTGGGCAATGCAGGTAGGGTTCAGGCCATGGCAACGTGAAGCGCGATACGGATCAGGGAATACGGGTTACCTGTTCGAAAACACCGGCCAATGCAAAGGGTTGGCATGGCTTTCTCGACTGCACCTCAACTTGTGCAGCACTTTGCGCACCTTAGTCGCAGTTCGCCAGGGTCACCACTGTCAGAAATAACAGGTACAGACGAGTGCCCGGCTAGACAAACACGATCTCATAAGGCTCGCGCATCCGTTCGAGCAGCACCTGGGCCATCATCGGGGCGAGACCAATTTGCGGGTCGCCGGCCAACTGGCTGGCGTAGGCGTGCGCGGCGTGCAGCTTGCGCGCCACGCTCCAGCTGTCCAGGCGCACCTTGCGTGCGCGCTGCCAGGGAATCACCACGCCTTCCCGCGCCGGCCAATGCCAGGCCCAGATGGGTAGCTCATACAGCTGCGCGCCTACCAGGCTGCACGCCTTGGCACTGGCCCGGCCGACGGCATCGTGGTCTGCATTGCCGTCGTGGCGCCAGGTGGTCAAGACCACGTCGCCGGGTTGCAGGTAGCGGGCGATGAACTGGCTCATCGGTTGTTCGCGTGCAGGCAGCGCATTGTCGAGGAAACCACCGCGAATCCACTTCAGGCTGTGCAACGGCATACCCAGGCGGCGCAGGGCTTCGACGCTTTCCTGTGGCCGCACCACGCTCAGGCGCCTGGGCGGCCAGACGTTCGAGCCAGGATGGCTGGCACTGCCATCGGTGATGGAGATCAATTGCAGCGGATGCTCGCGGCTGCTGAGCAGTTGCAGCAAACCGCCACAGGCCAGGACTTCATCGCCAGGGTGGGGCGCAATCACCACCACGCGGGCGCCGGGCGGCACCAGTGAGGTCAGAGAGAGGATGGGTATTTGCGCCAGTTGCGGCGCGCTGTTCCAGATTTGCGCGGGGCCGCGACGGCCTTCGCTTAACGAGGCAGGCTTCATGGGGGTGTCACATCCTTGTCGGTTGATGCGGGGTCGTGCCCGGTTGACGGGACGACTCCTTTTTATTCACCTCAGGCTCCTGCCTGTAGTGAGTGCGCGGCGTTCCAACCCTGGAACGCTGTGCAAGGCGTTATGAGCATAGACAAGGATCTAGCGCTTTTACATGTCGGCCAGGCGTTTTTTTACGCAAGCTGCACCAGGCTTTTCAGGTAGTCACCGAACCCGCCCTGGGCGCGACAATCCAGGCGTGCGCTGGTGATCACCTGCGGCGAATGGCTCCAGGCGATGGAGGCGCCGCAGCGTTCCAGGTTGCGCACCAACTGCACATCCTCATGGCACGCCAGCGGCTCGAAACCACCGGCCTGTACGTAGGCACCGGCACTCACGCCCAGGTTGGCGCCGTGGATATGCCGATGGCCGTCACGGGCCTCATACGCCTGGTGATAGCGAATCTGCGCCGCCGGGTCGAAACCGTCGCTCCAGGCATCCACCGTGACCGTGCCGCACACCGCATCCACGCCCAGCGCCAGTTGCGCCACCAACCAATCGGGGGTGACGCGGCTGTCGGCGTCGGTGCAGGCAATCCATCGCGCGCCCTGGTTGAGCAAGTGTCGCGCGCCCACACCGCGCGCCTGTCCCACATTGCGCGCCTGCACCTGCAGGCTGTGTACCTGGTACGCCTGGGCAATCGACGCGCTGGCGTCGCTGCAACTGTCCAGCACCACGAGGATGTGTACGGCCTCGCCGAGCAAGCCTGGGTGACTGGCCGCGATCATCGCCGCCTTCAAGCACTCGCCCAACAACTTTTCTTCGTTATGGACCGGGATCAAAATGCCGATCATCGCAGGCCCTCATGGCTTGCGACCGAGGTGCCATCGCGGCTCCACAGGTCGAGTAGAAAATCCTCTTCGTGATGCTGCACCACCGGATGCATGCCCAGTCGCTGCTGGAGCAGGGCGTGTACCTGTTCGGCGGTCTGCGGGCAACCCTCGATAAGCGGTCGCCAGTGGCAGGCCAGCAGTTGGCCGTTGGGGGCCAGTGAGGCGAGGGCGAAGTCAATCAGGCGGCGCAGATCAGCGGCGTCCAGGTAGTAGCCCAATTCGCTGAGCACGATCAATTCGAACTGGCCGGTAGGCCATTGTTCGGGCAGGCGGCGTTGCTGCACCTGGGCATGGGGAAACGCCGAGAGACGCGTCTTGGCCAGGCCCACAGCCGTCGCTGCGGTGTCGCAACACACCAGTTGATCGCAGCGCGTGGCCAGTTCGGCGCTCAGTTCGCCGTTGGCACAGCCGGGTTCGAAGATCGATGTGTAGTGCGCTCGTGTGAGCACGGCCAGGGTCAGGGCACGCTTGCGCTGTTCATACCAGCGTTGACGAAAGGCCCAGGGGTCGTCGTTGCCGGCAAACAGTTGGTCGAAATACGGGGTGGCCACGCTCATACAAACACCACTTCAAAAGGTTGCAGCAAGCGCTCCACCACATAGGGCGCCAGCACCGGGGCCAAGCCCGCCTGCGGGTCGCCCTCCAGCTGGCTGGCAAAGGCGTGGATGGCGTGACGCTTGCGGGCGACCGCCTGGGGCGTCATCGGTATCTTGCGGGCGCGGTGCCAGGGCACCTGACTGTCTTCGGGAGTGGCCCAGTGCCAGGTCCACACCGGCAATTCGTACAAGGTTGCGCCCACGGCCTGGGCCGCTTGCGCGCTGGCACGGCCGACCGCTTCATGATCGCAATGACCGTCCTCACGCCAGGTGGTGAACACCACGTCGGTGGCCTTGAGGTAGCGCTGGATGAACGTGGCCAATTGCGCTTCCCGCGCCGCGACCTGGCTGTCGGCAAAACCTGCCCGCAGCCATTTCAAACTGTGTAGCGGCAGGCCGAGGCGGTGCAGGGCCTGGGCCGACTCCTGTGGGCGCACCACGCTCAGGCGTTCCACCGGCCAGCGGCGCGAGCCCGGATGACTGGCGCTGCCGTCAGTGACGGAAATCAACTGAATGGGCCGCTCCAACGTCGCGAGGACCTGCATCAGGCCGCCACACCCGAGCACTTCATCATCCGGGTGAGGCGCAATGATTACGGCGCGATGGCCTTCGGGCACCAACTGTTCGACGCTGACCACCGGCAACTCGGCCAGGCGCGTCGATGCCTGCCATTGATGCAACGGCGTGCCTTGGCCGACGATCGGATTGGGTCTCATAACTGCCACCTTCCTGTGGGTTCGCCTGCGACCTGTTCACCCAGGGCGGCCAGGTCGCGTTCGGCGTGACTTTGACGCACATACACCGGCAGATCTGCGATCAACTGGGCGAAGTGCGGGTCCATGCAATAAGGCCCCGCGCCCACGGCCCGGCCGACGTGGTGGATCACCTGTTCAACGGTGTCCTCAATGCAGGCGCGTGTCTGTTGAGCCAGCAGCCGCGCATCGGCGTTCGGCTGCCGGTCGATCTGTTCGGCACTGGCGCGCAGTACACACGCGGCGCTGTTCAAGGCACTGTCGACCGCGCCGAGATGGGCGAGGGCGTGAGGTTCGGGGCGTTTTGCACACTGCTCACGCAGCACCTCACCCAGGCGTTGTGCAGCGCCATACCAACAGGCGGCGATCCCGATCCCGCCTTGCCAGAAACCCGGGCGCGACAGGTAATCGCCCGGGCCACCGACCGCAAGGCCGCGGGCCTCGTTGAAGACGATTTCGACACTGCCGGTAGCCGCCATGCCGACGGCATCCCAGCCTTCGTCGGTCACGGTGATGCCGGGTTGATCCATGGCCACCGCGACCAATTGCTGGCGATCTTGCTCATCCCAGGCCGTCAGCAACCCGTGGCTGACCACCGCCGCCCCGGAGCACCAAGCCTTGCGCCCGTCGATCAGCAACCGGTGCCCGTCACGCCGCACCCGCACCTTCGCGGTGGGCGGCTCGGCGGCCCACATGCCCCAGGTGCTGCCCAAGGGCGGCGCGGGGCTGTGCAGCTCGGCGATGATCGCCAAGGCATCGGTATGCCCTTCGAACAACTTGCACAGGCGCAAATCATGCCCAGCCACTTGGGCCAGGCGGCTGAAGCGCGCCAATGTCGCGCCGCTGCCGGGCAACGGCAGCTGGTCCAGGCCTTCCTCCTGCAGCGCCCTCAGCGCCCGGCCGAGGGCCTGCGTATCCGCATAGCCCTGATAGCCTTGAAGGAAATGATGCAACGCCATGTCACACCTCGTCGTCGCGCTGCAGTTCGAACAGCAGCAGTGAACGCCCCGTCACCGCGTACTCGTGGTCGAAATCAAAGCGCTCCTGGCCACGTACTGCGGGTTGATTGGTGTCGAGCAGGCAGGTCCAGCATTCACCTTCAGGCACCGGCGGCAGACGGAAATTGACCATGTCGTGGTGCGCGTTGACCACCAGCAGCAAGGTGGCGTCGGCCCCGGCGCGGCGAATCCCGGTTTCCTGGGCGCGGCCATCCATCAACATGCCCAGGCAACGGCCGTGGCTTTCCTGCCATTGTTCGGTGCTCATCTCATTGCCGTCCGGCGCCAGCCATGTGACGTCTTTCACCCCGATATCTTCGTTGTAGTCGCCCACCAGGAAGCGGCCCCGACGCAGGATAGGGTAGGCCAGACGCAACTTGATCAGGCGTTTGACGAATTTGAGCAGCGCCTTGCCGTCATCGTCTAGGTCCCAGTTGACCCAGCCGATCTCGCTGTCCTGGCAATACGCGTTGTTGTTGCCGTGTTGGGTGCGCGCAAACTCGTCGCCGGCCACAATCATGGGCGTGCCCTGGGCCAGCAGCAGGGTGGCGAAGAAGTTACGCATCTGGCGCAGGCGCAGCGCGTTGATTTCCGGATCATCGGTGGGGCCTTCGACGCCATGGTTCCATGACAGGTTGTTGTTGCTGCCGTCCTGGTTGTTTTCGTCGTTGGCTTCGTTGTGCTTGTCGTTATAGGAGACCAGATCGTGCAGGGTGAAACCGTCGTGGGCGGTGATGAAGTTCACCGAGCTGTACGGCCGGCGGCCCCGATGGTTGAACATCTCACCGGAGGCGGTCATGCGCCCGGCGAAATCCGCCAGTTGGCCATCGTCGCCTTTCCAGAAGGCGCGCACGGTATCGCGGAAGCGGTCGTTCCATTCCACCCAGCCCGGTGGGAAGTTGCCGACTTGATAACCACCTGGGCCGCAGTCCCATGGCTCGGCAATCAGTTTCAGCTGGCGCAGCACCGGATCCTGACGGCAGGCGACCAGGAAGCTGTGGCGCTCGTCGAAGCCGTCACGGTAGCGCCCCAGGATCGTCGCAAGATCGAAGCGGAAGCCGTCGACGTGCATCTCGTTGGCCCAGTAACGCAAGGAGTCAGTGACCATTTGCAGGACGCACGGATGGCTCAGGTCCAGGGTGTTGCCGGTACCGGAGTCGTTGATGTAGAAGCGCTTGTCGTCGGGCATCAGCCGGTAGTAGGAGGCGTTGTCGATACCGCGCATGGACAGGGTCGGGCCGCGTTCGTTGCCTTCGGCGGTGTGGTTGTAGACCACGTCGAGGATTACTTCCAGCTTCTGCTCGTGCAGGTGCGCGACCATCTCCTTGAATTCTGCGATCTTGCCGCTGGCCAGGTAACGCGGGTCGGGGGCAAAGAACGCGATGCTGTTGTAGCCCCAATAGTTGGTCATGCCTTTTTGCAGCAGGTGTTGGTCGTTGACGAACGCATGCACAGGCAGCAACTCGACCGACGATACGCCCAATTGGCGGATGTGCTTGAGCACATCGTCGTTCATTAACCCGGCGCAGGTGCCGCGTACCGAGTCGCCCACCGAAGGGTGACGCATGCTGATGCCGCGCAGGTGGGTCTCGTAGATGATCGTACGGTCCCATGGCACTCGCACCGGTTGGTCGTTGCCCCAGGTGTGTGCCGGGTCAATCACCTTGCACTTGGGCACGAAGGGCGCGCTGTCGCGTTCGTCGAAACTGAGGTCGTCGTCCGGATGGCCGATGGTGTAGCCGAACAGCGCCTCGGACCATTTGAGTTCGCCCACCAGCTGTTTGGCGTAGGGGTCGATCAGCAATTTGTTGTGGTTGAAGCGATGGCCGTTGGCCGGGTCATAGGGGCCGTACACCCGGTAGCCATAGATCAACCCGGGGTGGGCGTCGGGCAGGTAGCCGTGGAAGATCTCGTCGGTGTATTCGGGCAGTTCGATACGCTCAAGCTCGACCTCACCAGCGTCATCGAACAGGCACAGTTCGACCTTGGTGGCATTCGCCGAGAACAGCGCGAAGTTGACGCCCAGACCGTCCCAGGTGGCGCCCAGAGGGAAGGGCAAGCCTTCACGGATTCGCGACGGCTCATTGCCCGACGTCGATGGGGTCTTTTGGGGTTTGCTCATTCGATGTTGCTCCTGCAAGGGTCTTTTTCCGGGCCGAACGAAACCGCGCTGACGAGGGTTCAGCTGAGAAGTTTGAAAAGTGAGTGCACCTCCTGCCGGCGAGACCGGCAGAAGGCTTATGGCGTCACAGGGGTTACGGCTTGGGCTTTTTCGGCGCCGCCGGTTTCTTGGCCGGTGGCGGTGCCGGTTTGCTCGCCGCCGCCGGTTTGGCTTTTGCCGCAGGCGGCTTGGCGGCGGCCTTGGGCTTGGCGGCAGGTTTAGGTTTGCTCGGGGTCAGTGCTTCGGCTTCCGCCAACTTGCGCGCCATCTCCCAGTGGCGTGCGTCCTCGCCGTGAGGTTTGCCCTCAGACTCCCAGATCTGATGCGCCAGTTCGCGAATTCGTTTGTCGTCAGTACTCATCACAATGTTCCTCGCAGAGAGTTTTCAGCTTTCTTGATCATCAGGATTGATAAAGACATTGACCGGGAATCCCCCCAGGGCAGTGCTGATCAGCAGCTCCTCGTTGGTTGTGACTGCGCCTGTATGAAAAAGTCCCTTCCAGTTTTGTGTTGCGCCGGTAAACGGTAATTTCACCCGCGTATCGCCCCAAACCCGCGCAGGAATATGCGGCCGTTCACTGTTTTCAAGCAGGCGATGGGGCCAGCGTGGCACCACCACCAGTACGCGTTTGCCCTGCTGTTCGCGGTAGAATGCGACCACGTGTTCGGCGTAGGTGCCCTCGACCTCCAAGGGCGTGTAGCTGCCCCGGCTGAACACTTCGGGGTGGGCCTTGCGCAAGGCCAGTACCTGGGCGATCACCGCTTGTTTGATACGCCCATCGCGCCAGTTGGACAAGCCTTCTTCGATGCCCGGTGGTGCCTGCAACGCGCGTTGCCGTGCGCTGAAATCCACCGGACGGCGGTTGTCCGGGTCCACCAGGCTGAAGTCCCAGAACTCATCGCCCTGGTACAGGTCCGGCACCCCCGGCACGGTAAGGCGAAGCAAGGTTTGCGCCAGACCATTCAAGGCGCCGGCCGGTGCGATGGCCTCGGCGGCTTGCGCCAGCGCAGTGCGTAATGGCTGGCCTTCAGGGCTGAGCAACAGGCGCGACAGGAACGTTTCAACCGCTTTCTCATAGGCTTCGTTCGGTGCGCTCCAACTGCTCTGCAACTTGGCCTCGCGCAGGGCCTTCTGTTGCCATTGCCAGAGTCGTTGCTGGTAGCCCTCGAGGTCAGGGTTGGCGTCCAGCGGCCAACTGCCGAGCAGTACTTGATAAAGGATCAGTTCATCGCCGGCCGAGGGGCCATTGCCATCCTCGCGTAATGGCGTCGCCAGGTGGCGCCAGTGCTGCACTTGTTCGGCGTACCACGGTGCGCACTCGCTGATCACCGCCAGGCGCGCACGGCTGTCTTCACCGCGTTTATGGTCATGCGTGGCGGTGGCCAGCAGGTTATCCGGAAAGCTCTGCAAGCGTTGTTGGTTGGCGGTATGAAAGTCGGCCAGGGAGGCGCTGAACTGCTCAGTGCTGAAGCCCACATCGTTACGCGACAGCAACACCGCCGAACGATAAAACGCAGTGTCCTCCACGGCCTTGGCCGCGGCCGGCGAGGTCAACTGCTGGAAGCGCACGCAGGCATGCTTGAGTATCTTGCGCTCGCGGCCGCGCGGGCAATTGCGCCAGGGCTGGCCGCCCAACCAGGTTTCCAGGTGTTCGAGCACCGGCCAGTCGCCTTCACTCAGGATCTCGCGGGCGCCGCTCATGGCGTGCTGGAAGACACGCTCATCGTCGGCGCTGCGGCCCTGGGCGCTGATATAAGTGCGGTACACCGGGAAGTGCACGATCAGCGCCTGCAACGCACGGCGGATCGCGCCCAGTGTCAGGTCACGCGTCATCACATCGTCGCGGGCCACTTGCAACAGTGCCTGGGCGACGCTTTCAAAGTCGCCGGCCAACGAGCCGTTGAGGATTTGCTGGCGCGCCAGCCACGCCTCTTCGATGAATGCCGAGGGGCGTTCGCTATGGTGCGTCCATAATTGCGCCAGCGGCTCAAAGCCTTGCGGGTCATGTTGCAGCAGTGACAGCTGGTTCATGAATTCATAGCCGGTGGTTCCGTCCACCTGCCAGTCCTGGCGCAGGGTTTCGCCTTCGCCCAGAATCTTTTCCACGAAGATCGGCACGTGCCGCCCGGGCGCCAGCGCATCCACTCGACGACGCAACTTGCGGCAGTAGCCCCGTGGGTCGGCCAGGCCGTCGACATGGTCAATGCGCAAGCCGTCCACCAGGCCCTGGCTGATCAGTTCGAAGATCTTGGCGTGGGTGGCCTCGAATACGGCGCTGCGCTCGACGCGCAGGCCACCCAGTTCGTTCACGTCGAAGAAGCGTCGCCAGTTGATGTCGTCGGCGGCGGTACGCCAGCTGGCCAGGCGGTAAGTCTGTTGTTCCAGTAACTGGTGCAGTTGCTCGAAGCCCTCAGGCGTACGGCTGTCGAACGCCTTGAGCCGCTGTTCGATGGCCGGCGACACTTCGCTCGCGCGCTCGGCAAGCGCCTGCTTGAGCGCGGCCGCTTCGCGGTAGGCATCGTCCTGATAGGCGAGGGCGCTGAAACGGTCGGCCAGTGGCTTGAGCGATTCATCGTGGCCGAGAATCACGCCATAGTCTTTCGGGCAGATCGGAAAGCGATGTTCGTAATGCTCGACGTAGAAAGCGCCGTGTTCAGTATCGAAATGCAGGGTCAGCGTGCCGCTTTGCAAGGCTTCGCCGTAGTCGCTGCCCAGGAACGGCATCAACAGTTGGCCCTTGAGCAGCTGGTCGGGGGAGTGCCACTGGATATCGAAGAATTCGCTGTAGGGGCTCAGGCGGCCCCACTCCAGCAAGTCCAGCCACCAGGGGTTGTCGGCACCGCCGACGGCCATGTGGTTGGAGACGATATCCAGGATCAACCCCATCCCGTGCTCACGCAAGGTGGCCACGAGGCGGTGCAGGGCAGGCTCGCCGCCCAGCTCCGGGTTGATGCGGGTGGGGTCGACGACATCGTACCCGTGCATGGAGCCGGCCCGGGCGCAGAGCAGTGGTGAGGCGTATAGATGGCTGATGCCCAGCCGGGCGAAATACGGCACCAGCGGCACCGCATCATCGAGGGTGAAACCTTTATGAAATTGCAGGCGTTGGGTGGCGCGTAAAGGGAATGCTTTCATCGGTCACGCTCGTGGGCCTGGTTACGGGCTACGGCCAGCAGTTCTAGGCGGCGGGCGGCACCGGCATTGTCGAGTAGGCTTGACGCCTCGCCGGGCAGGCGGCGGCGCCAATTGGGGTGGGTGTCGGTAGTGCCGGGCAGGTTGGCCTGCTCTTCCAGGCCCAGCGCGTCCTCCAGGGGCAGCAGCACCAACGGTGCACGGGTGTGGCCCAGGTAGCGCACGCTGGCGTCGATCATATGGTCGGTCTCATTGCGGATCTCATCGACGAAATTCTGCGGGTCCTGGCTCAACGCCTGACGCAACGCCTGGCGTTCACGCAGGCGGTGTTCGCTCCATTGCTCCACGGTGGGGGCATCGATCAGGCCCAGTTGGATATTCCATTCGATATCGCGGCTGTGCCACCAGCCGTTGAGGGTCGGCAAATCATGGGTGCTGGTGGTGGCCAGGGCGTTATCCGGCCAGTCGAGAATCGGTTTGAATTGGCCATCGTGATTCTGTTCGAACAACAGCACGCGCATGCCAAGGATCGAGCGGCCGCTGAGTTTTTCCCGCAGGCCGTCGGGCACTGTGCCCAGGTCTTCACCCAGCACAATGGCCTGGTGGCGATGGGACTCCAGGGCCAACAGGCGCAGCATGTCATCCACCGGGTAATACAGGTACGCCCCGTCACGTGGCGATGCGCCGTTGGGGATCACCCACAGGCGTTGCAGGCCCATCACATGGTCGATACGCAGGCCGCCGGCATGTGCGAAGTTGGCCCGCAACATCTCGATAAAGGCCCGAAAACCGTTGCGCTTGAGGCCCTCCGGGGAGAATGCGGAGATGCCCCAGCCTTGGCCCGCGCGGTTAAGGATGTCCGGTGGTGCTCCCACGGTGAGGTCGGCCAGCAGTTCATCCTGGCGGCTCCACGCCTGGCTGCCGCCGCCGTCGGCGCCGACGGCCAGGTCAGCGATCAGGCCAACGCCCATGCCGCTGCCCCGGGCGGCTTGCTGTGCCCGTTGCAGGCTGCGGGCGATCAGCCATTGGCAGAAGGCGAAGTAGCCGATCTCGTCGCGGTGTTCCTCGGCGAACTGGGCCAGGGCCGGGCTCTGCGGGGTACGCCAGTCTTGTGGCCAGTGGCGCCAGTCGAGGTCTTCGCCGGCAGCGGCGCGCTGGGCTTGCACGGCTTCGAAGCGGCAGTGGTTTTCCAGGGCTTCACCGCCGGTCTGGCGGAAACTGAGGAAGTCGGCGTGTTGCGGGTGCTCGCCCTGGCGGAAATCTTCATACAGCGTGCGCAGCAAGCGTTGCTTGGCCTTGGCGGCGGCGGGCCAGTCGATCAGCGGCAGTTGTTCAAGGGCATGCAGTTCCTCTTCCAACCCGGCGGCGGCAATCGCGTTGCGTACTTCACGCTCGCCCAGGATGCACGCCGGGGAGGCATACAGGCTGTTGAGAAACAGGCGGCTGGACGGTGAATAAGGGCTGTAGCGCTCGGTGTCGGCGCTGAACATGGCGTGCATCGGGCTGATCGCCAGGGCGTCGGCACCGCGTTCGGCGGCGGAACGGACCAGGTGCTCCAGGGCCAGGGTGTCGCCAAAACCGCCGTCACCGAGGCGCCGCAGGCCATACAGTTGGGCGCTCAGGCCCCAGGCGCGGGCGGGACGGCTGTCGACCGCCTCGGCCACGCTGTAGCAGTGGTCGGGAGCCACGGCCAGGGTGAAAGTCTGGTCGGCGATATGCACACAGTGGTAGCCCAGGGCAATGATGCCAGGCAGCACGGCATCACCGTCGAGGCGAAACTCCAGGGTTTCACCCTGTTCCAGGCTGACCCGGCAGGGCGTGTCCGGCGCGAAGTAGCGCGCCAGGTCCAAGGGCTCACCGGAGTCGATGGTCATGAGGGGCGGCAGGTGCTTGTCTTGTTGCACCTGCTCAAGTTCCAGCAGGCTGGCGTCGATCTCGGCGTCGGTGTCGGCCGGGTGGCCCAGGCCTTTGAGCACCGCGCGCAGGGCGTCGGGTTTCACATGTTGCGGGCGGCCGTTGGCGTCGATCCAATCGACGGCCAGGCCCGCGCGGCTGGCGAGGATTTCCAGGTTCGCTTCGCTCAAGGGTGATCTCCAACAGGGGTTAGGAAGACGCGTGCGCTGAAGGGCGCCAGCAGCGCGCCCTGATTGGCCGGCGTTTGGAAAAGACAGGCGTGCGGCGCTGCGTGTTCGAGGGGCTCGGCGCTCAGGTTGAGGTCGATTTGCAACAGGCTGCCGTTGCCCAGCCGCCAGCGGGCGCTGACGGCGCCGTCGGCCAGCACCCGCGCCCCGAGAGCCACGCAGCCGGGCAAGTTGGGCACGATATGTTGGTGACGCAGGCTCAGCAGTTGCCGGTAGAGCTGGGTGTGTTCGTTCTCGCTAAACGAAGGGATCGAACGCTGGAAGGTTGTCAGGGCATTGGGATCGGGGATCCGCTCACGCTGTTCAGGGTCATTGAAGGCGGCGAAGTCGGCAAACTCATTGCGTCGGCCTTCGCGTACCGCCTCAGCCAGTTCGCCGTGATGATCGGTGAAAAACAGGAAGGGTTGTTCGGCCGCCACCTCATCGCCCATGAACACCAAAGGAATCATCGGCGACAGCAGCAATAACGTAGTGGCGGCTTTCAGGGCCTGGGGTGAACACAACTGATGCAGGCGTTCACCCAAGGCGCGATTGCCGATCTGGTCATGGTTCTGCAAGAACAGTACGAAGGCACTCGGCGGCAGATGCCCGCTGGGCTCACCGCGAGGGACGCCGTGGCGGTTGGCCTGCCCCTGGTAGATAAAACCTTCGCTCAGGCAGCGAGCCAACTGGGCCGTGGTGTCTGCGGCAAAGTCGCGGTAATAGGCATCGGTCTCGCCGGTCAGCAGCACATGCAGGGCATTGTGGCCGTCGTCGTTCCATTGCGCATCGAAATCCTGTTCCAGCAGGTTGGCCTGGTTGTGCTCGTTTTCCAGCACCAGCCACACCTGGCGGCCCAGGTCGACCTGTTCGCGCACACGCTGCGCCAACGCGTGCAGGAACCCGGGGTTGTCGATGGCGTGCACGGCGTCCAGGCGCAAGCCGTCGAAGCGATATTCCAGCAGCCACATCAGCGCGTTATCGAGGAAGAAGTCGCGTACTTCCCGGCGATCGAAATCGATCCCGGCGCCCCAGGGCGTGTGCACGTCTTCTTGAAAGAACGCCTTGGCGTATTGGCCCAGATAGTTACCGTCGGGCCCGAAGTGGTTGTAGACCACATCGAGAATCACCGCCAGACCGTGTCCATGGGCGCTGTCGATCAGGTGCTTGAGTTGTTCGGGCGTGCCGTAGGAGGCCTGCGGTGCATAGGGCAGCACCCCGTCGTAGCCCCAATTGCGCTCGCCGGGAAACTGCGCCAAGGGCATCAGTTCGATCGCGGTGAAGCCCAGTTCAGCCAGGCGTGGCAGGTGTTTTTCAACGGCGGCGTAGCCCCCCAGTGCGCCGACATGCAGCTCGTAGATCACCGCTTCATGCCAGGGCCGGCCTTGCCAGTGGCTGTTCTGCCAGGGGTAAGCGAGCGGGTCGACGACGCGGCTCCAACCGTGGACATCCGAGACCTGGGCCCTGGACGCCGGGTCGGGGACATCGGTTTCACCGTCGATGTTGTAGCGGTAGCAAGTGCCCGCCGGGCACTTGACCTCTACTTCGAACCAGCCATCTGCCTGGGGCAGCATGGCAATGGATTTTCCGTCTTTGAATTCAACGCTGACATAAAACGCGTCTGGCGCCCACAAGGCAAAACGCGTGTGTTGCGCGTCCAGCATGATTGCACCGTGGGGCCAGGTTTCCAGAGTCCATGACGGCATCTGTGAAGACCTCCCTTGATTACTTGGCCGATTTCCCTAAAGCCTTGGCCACCAGTTGTTCGTAGAGTTCGGCGTAGGGTTCCACGGCCTGGCACCAGTTGAACGGTTGAGTCATGGCGCGGCTGCGCATCGCATTGAGCAAACCGGGGAAGGCAAATACCTTGAAGGCGCGGGTGAGGGCGGCTTTATAGCTGTCCACCGTGGATTCATTGAACAGGAAGCCGGTCACGCCATCTTCGATAGTGTCGGCCAGGCCGCCGGTATTGCGCGCCACCGGCAGCGAGCCGAAGCGCTGCGCGTACATCTGGCTCAAGCCGCAGGGTTCGTAGCGCGATGGCATCAACAGGAAATCGCTGCCGGCGAACATGCGGCGGGCGTCGGTTTCGTTGAAGCCGATCCGCACGCCCACTTGACCAGGAAAGCGCAGGGCCAGCTCGCGCATGGCCTGTTCTTCTTCCGGCTCGCCACGCCCGATAATGGCGATCTGGCCGCCGTTTTCGACGATAAAGCTGGCCACCGCCTCGGTGAGGTCCAGGCCTTTCTGATAGACCAGACGCGAGACCACGGCGAACAACGGGCCGGTGGAGTCGTGCAGGCCGAACAGTGCGCGCACGTGGGCGGCGTTGATGGCCTTGCCGTTCCAGTCACCGATATTGAAGTTGTGGACCAGGTGGGTGTCGGTGGACGTTTCCCAGCTTTCATCAATGCCGTTGGGAATACCGCTGAGCAGACCCTGTTGGGTCTTGCTGGCTAAAAAGCCATCCAGGCCGCAGCCGAATTCGGGGGTGGTGATTTCCTGGGCGTAGGTGGCACTCACCGTGGTGATATGGCTGGAATAGGCCATGCCCGCCTTGAGGAACGACATCTTGCCGTAGAACTCCATGCCTTCCTGTTGCAGGGCATGCGGCGGAATCCCCAGCTCCGGGGTGGACGCCAGGCTGACGACGCCCTGATACGCCAGGTTGTGAATGGTGAACAGGGTCGGCGTGCGTGACCCGCGCCAGTGCATGTAGGCCGGGGCCAGGCCCGCCGGCCAGTCGTGGGCGTGCACCAGGTCCGGGCACCAGTGGATCTGCGCGAGGTTGGCGGCGATGTCGGCGGCGGCCAGGCCCAGGCGGGCGAAGCGGATATGGTTGTCCGGCCAGTCGCGGCCGTTATTGGCGCCGTAGGGCGTGCCTTCACGCTCGTAGAGTTCGGGGCAGATCAGCACGTAGATGACCAGCCCATCCTTGAGGTCCATGCGTCCGATCTTGCACGGCGGCAGCGCGGCGTGACCGCCCAGCTCGCCAATGATATGAATCGGGTTGTCGCTCTCCATCACTTGCGGATAACCCGGGATCAACACTCGCACATCGTGCAGATGCGCCATGGCGCGGGGCAGGGCGGCAGACACATCGCCCAGGCCGCCGGTCTTCACCAGGTCGGCGAATTCGGAGGTGACGAAGAGGACTTTTTTACGATTGGGGTTGTGACTCACGACCGGCCGCACCGTGTTGATGTCAACTAAAGAGCTCGCCCCGCCAACTGGCTGACTAACACGTTCTCCCTGAATACTTGAAACGGCACTGATCATAGTTCTCTCCACGTGTAGGGTCGGTTAGTGGCCCGCTGCCACTAGCTCGATGACCGCATCCTGCGGCCACGCGCACAAGTGCAATACAATTCTGGCAAGGCTTATGCCAGTTGCACGGTTGGCAGAAATAGATTGGATGGGCGGGCATCGGGGTGTTAATCCAGTGTGCTCGCCCTACCTTAAAACTTGACCAGTGGCCGAGTTGGAAAGTTTAGATTTTTTGCGGGGTTTTTGTTTTGGAACGGACCCATCGGTCATGAGTCTAGGACAGATCCCAGAGCCTGTAGGCTTTCTAAGGAAATTTTGTAGGACAAAAAACTTCTAACCCCAAAACCGCAGGTTGTAGTGAGCGGGCTTGCCCCGCGCTGGAGTGCGAAGCGCTCCCATTCATTTTCCGTCGGCAGTACCGGGGGAAGGCCACCAAAATGCCCCACCCCAGTGCAAACCCGCTCCCAGCATTGGTGCAGGGTGCGTCAGCCCAGCACGCGAATGGGCGTACCGGCCGCCCACGCTTGAACATCCTCGATCATCTGCTGGTAGAACTGCCGGTAATTCTGCTCGCTCACATAACCGATATGGGGCGTGGCCAATACGTTGGGCAGGCGGCGGAAGGGGTGGTCCGCCGGTAGTGGCTCTTCGCCGTATACGTCCAGGGCGGCCCCGGCCAAGCGGCCACTTTCCAGCGCGGCCACCAGCGCCTGTTCATCCACAATCGGCCCGCGTGCGGTGTTCACCAGGCGTGCCGTCGGCTTCATCCAGCCCAGCGCCTGGGCGTCGACCAGCCCGCGGCTGCGCTCGCTGAGTACCAAGTGCACGCTGAGGATGTCGGCTTGTTCAAACAGCGCCTGTTTGCTGACCCAGGTTACACCGCATTGCGCGGCCCGTTCCGGGGTCAGGTTTTCACTCCAGGCGATCACGTGCATACCGAACACCTGGGCAAACTGCGCGACTTTCTGGCCAATGCTGCCCAGGCCGAGAATGCCCAGGGTCTTGCCATACAAGTCGCCGCCCAGGCCGACTTGCCAGCCGCCGGCACGCAACGAGTTGGCTTCGGCCAGCAGGTTGCGGGTGGCGGCCATGATCAAGGCCCAGGTCAATTCCGGCGCTGCCTGTTTATAGCTGTCGGTGCCGCACACCTGAATGCCCAGGGCCTGGGCGGCGGCAATGTCGATAGCGGCATTGCGCATGCCGCCGGTCACCAGCAGCTTGAGATCAGGCAGGCCCTGCAGCAGCGCCTTATCGAAGGTGGAGCGCTCACGCATCACGCAGATCACCTCGAAGCCTTTCAAGCGTTCGATCATCGTCGCGGTGTCTGCCGGGTAGTCGTGCAGGAAGTGCACTTGGCCAACTGGCGCCAGCCCTGACCAATCCACCACGCCACTGGCCACCTGCTGCCAATCATCAATGACTGCTATCTGTAATGACATTCACCCGTGCCTCGATCAAATGGGATTAAAGGGCGTTCAAACCCTGCAACAGTGCCGCGTGAAACTGGGCCGGCTCCTCCATTTGCGGTGCGTGCCCCAGCCCGGGGAACTCCACCAGGGTCGCATGGGGGATCAACTGGGCCACCTGCTTGCCCAACACGGCGTAGTTGCCGATCTTCGCCTTGACCTCAGGTGGCGCAAGGTCCTTGCCGATTGCCGTGGTATCGGCGGTGCCGATCAGCAGCAGGGTCGGCATCTGCAAGTCCTTGAACTCGTAGTACACCGGCTGGGTGAAGATCATGTCGTAAATCAGCGCCGAGTTCCATGCGACCTGGGTATGCCCCGGGCCCTGGTTGAGGCCGGCGAGCATATCCACCCAGCGTTCGTATTCGGGCTTCCAGCGGCCGACGTAGTAGGTCTCCTGTTCATACTTGCGGATGCCCTCGGCGCTGAGTTTCAACTCTCGCTCGTACCATTGGTCCACGCTGCGATAAGGCACGCCCTGCGCTTTCCAATCTTCCAGGCCAATGGGATTGACCAAGGCCAGCTGTTCGGTTTGTGCCGGGTAGAGCAGTGCATAACGGGTTGCCAGCATGCCGCCGGTGGAATGGCCGAGGATCGTGGCCTTTTGAATGCCGAGCTTTTCCAGCAACTGATGGGTGTTGATTGCCAATTGCTGGAAGCTGTACTGGTAGTGATCGGGCTTGCTGGAGGTACAGAAACCGATCTGGTCCGGCGCAATCACCCGGTAGCCGGCGTCGCTCAGGGCTTTGATCGAACCTTCCCAGGTGGCGCCGCAGAAGTTCTTGCCATGCATCAGCACCACGCTGCGGCCGTTGGCGTGGCCTTTGGGGGGTACGTCCATATAGCCCATTTGCAGGTGTTTGCCTTGGGACTGGAAGTCAAAGTGTTGTACCGGATACGGGTATTCGAAGCCTTGCAACTCAGGCCCGTAGGTAGCGGCAAACGCCGGGGCGGTACCCAGGGCGAACAGGCCGGACAGGCAGGCAGCGCGGACGAAAGACATGGGACGTGCTCCGAATAGGATGCCCGGATGCTGTTTGGAGGGGATTAAGTGGGGATTAACACCCAGTGCAACGTCAGCGCCGCGAGCACGGCGTAGCGCAGGCTTTTGGCCAGTGTTACCAGGAGCAGGAAGCGCCACAGCGGCTCGCGCATGACGCCTGCGACCAGGGTCAGCGGGTCACCGATAATCGGCACCCAACTGAGCAGCAGCGTCCAGTGCCCCCAGCGCTCGTAGTGGCGGCGTGCCTTGTCCAGCTGTTTTGTGCTGACGGGAAACCAGCGCCGGGCCTTGAAGTGTTCAACCCAGCGCCCCAGCCACCAGTTCACCAGCGAGCCCAGTACGTTGCCCAAGGTGGCAATGCCCAGCAGCAGCCAGAGGCTGTAGTGCCCGCTGAGCAGCAGCCCGACCAACACCGCTTCGGACTGCAACGGCAGCAGGGTGGCGGCACCGAAGGCCGCCACGAATAAGCCCAGGTAACCTGCGATCATCGTGCCGGGTAGTCAGCCACCACCACATCACTGCCGTCCCGGGTCAGGCCGATCACTTGATAGGCCTCGCTGTGACTGTCGACTTCCATGCCGGGTGAGCCCAGCGGCATGCCGGGCGCGGCAATGCCGAGCAGATCGTCGCGTTTGCGCAAGGCCAGCACCTGTTCGGCGGGCACGTGGCCTTCGACGAACTTGCCGTCGATCACGGCGGTATGGCACGAGCCCAGGCGCGGTGCCACGCCCAGGCGCTGTTTGACGGCGCTCATATCCGCCTCGACATGGTCGTTGACCTTGAAGCCGTTGCTTTGCAGATGGCTGATCCACTTTTTGCAGCAACCGCAATTTGCGTCGCGGTGCACATCGATCGGGATCAGGTCGGCCGCCTTGGCCAGGGTGCTGGTGAACAGGGCTGAAAGCAGGGCCAAGCGCAATGGGTTTTTCATTCGGGTGTCGTCCAATACCGGGCAGTAAGCCGGGCATTCTCCCTGCTTTTTTGTTTGGGGCGCTGTTGTAATGTTTCTAAATTATACGAAGGGCGGGTTTTCCAACCTGCATTTAAGCCGGTCGAGGGCCGTAGCCGAAAGCTGGACCATACGCTCACGCAAGCTGGTCAACTGCAACTCGGTTTCATAGGTCAGCACGCGCTTGAACAACGTGCCGCCTTGATGAGGCACCAGAAAATAGTGAATGGAGCCGTCAACGGCCAGAGACGTGAACACGGTCTTGAATTCGCTGGGCGGCCGGGCGATCTGCACGCGATAACTCATGGGCACCCGTACGCCCATGAGATCGATAATTTCCGTGAAGCGCGTGCCGGCCGGCAGTGAACCGCTGGTGCCGGTCTCGGCGCTGAGTGAGGTCGGGTGCCATTCGTGCCAGCGATCCGGCTGGGTCACGTAATCGTAGACAAGGTCGATGGGGGCCTGAATAAAACGTTCCTGACTGACCTGCTCCAAGCGGATCGAATGCTCAACAACGTGCATCACACACCTCCTGTGTGGCGGGAATTTGCACTAGGAACTGTCAGAATAGTCCCACTCCCGAGCATTGCACGGGAGTGTTCCGGTGTTTTTTTCAGCGCACCTTGAAGCGACTCATCAACGCAATCACTCGGCCATTAGCGTCCAGCAGGCTCTGGGTATTGCTTTGCGTGGCATGCCCGCTATGCACCAGCTCTTCGACCATTTGTCGGATCTGCACCATGCTGCGGTTGATCTCCTCGGTCACTGCGCTTTGCTGCTCGGCGGCCGTGGCGATCTGGGTGCTGAGGTTATTGATATGGCTGACCGAGCCGGCCATCTCATCCAGGCCGGTGTTGACCCGCGCCGTGGCGTCCGCTGCCGACTGGCAACTGGCCTGGGTGTTTTCCATGGCGGCCACCGACGAACTCACGCCGCTGGTCAAGCGTGCCAGCATCTCGTTGATCTGCGACGTGCTGGCCTGGGTGCGCGCCGCCAGCGCACGTACCTCATCGGCGACTACCGCAAACCCACGGCCTTGCTCACCCGCGCGGGCCGCTTCGATGGCCGCGTTGAGCGCCAGCAGGTTGGTTTGGCCGGCAATCGCGCCGATCACCCCCAGGGTCTCGGTGATGCGCGCGGCGTCCTGGCGCATGTTCTCCACGGTATGGGTTGCGCTGGCGACTTCGTCGATCAGAGCGCTGACGCTACTGGACGCTTCGCCCACGACCACACGGGAGTGATCGGCGTGCTCGTTGGCACGCTGGGTGAACGAGGCGGTTTCAGCGGCGCTTTGCGCGACGGTGTCGGCGGTGGAACTCATTTCGGTGATCGCCGTGACGGTCTGGTCGGTCTCGCTGGCATGCCGCATCAGGATCTGGTTGGTGTGCGCCGAGGTTTGCTGCAACTGCTCAAGGCTCGACGACATCGCGCCGGTGGCCTGGGTCACTTCGCCGATCATGTTTTGCAGGTAGACGATAAAGCGGTTCACCGAATGACCGATGGCGCCCAGTTCGTCTTCGGCGCGGATGGTGATCCGCCGCGTCAGGTCGGCATCCCCGGTGGACAGCGCGTCGATGTTGGTTTTCAGCGTCTTCATGCGCTGTACCAGCTTGCGAATGGCATAGACGGCCAATATCACCAGCAGCAACACCATCGGAATTTGCAGCAGGGCCAGGCTGCTGAGCACGTCATCGCGTTGCGCCGTAATCAGCGAAGTCGGCAGTGCGGTGGCGAGGAACCAGGGCGTGCCCTCGATGGCGCGGAAGTAGAAGGTACTGGCCACGCCCTGGTTGTCGAACTCGCTGCGTTGCAGCGTCTGGTCGCGGTGGGCGAGGGCCTGGCTGACCTGGGCGGCGAACGCCGAGGTGCCGGCCAGTTCGCTGATGTTTTTCAAGACCACCGGGCCGCTGATGCGCGAGCTGTTGCTGATGATCTTGCCGTCGCCCTCGACGATCAGCATCTGCCCGCCGATGTCTTTTTCCTTGTTGGCCACCAGCTCATTGAAGAAACCCAGCGTCACGTCGATGGTGGCCACGCCATAGGCGGCACCGTCACGCTGGATCGCCATGGCGCAGTTGGTGCGCGGCTCCTGGCTGGCGTCGTCCTTGTAGGCGGCGGCCCAGGCACACTGGCCACGGGGGGAGGCGAGGCCGCCCTTGTACCAGCTCTGGTCGTAATAGTTGGGTGCGGCGTCACTGTTCCAGAAGGTGTTGACCGCCAACTTGCCCGAGGCGTCGCGGTGCCAGAACGTGCTGTGTTTATTGCGCCCCGGAGTACGCTGGTTGGGCAACGGCCAGATCCCGCCACCAAACACTTTCAGCTCACCATATTGGTCCACCAGGCCAGGCAGCACCTTATCAATGGCGTCGCTGTCGAGCAGGGGAATGGTTTGGGTGATGGTGCGTTGCTGGGCCTGAACCTTGTTCAGCTCGCCCTGGATCTGTTCGGCGACTTCACTGATGCGGTTGAGCACGACCTGTTCTTCGGTATGGCGCAGCTTGGGCGCGACCAACTGGCCGATACCCACGACGGTCAATACAAATAACACCAGGACGAACAGCACCAGAAACAGGGTATAGCGGGCTTGGATGGAGCGCAGTGCAGGCATGGGACCGTCCTTACGAAGCGTTTATTGTCGACGCGGCTTTGTTGGAGCTTCGTAGGGCTATCGGCTTGGAATGACGGAGCTTTAGGTACTATCGTGCAAGAAAGTAGCAGCGCCGGCTGGCGGCGCTGCCGAGTGATGCGGATCAGATATCCAGCATGGCCATGACTTCTTCAGGGTAGCGCAAACCTGCGGTTGCATCGGCCGGGAAAATCGCATTCAACGCGGCGCGCTCAGCCTCGCTCAGCACGATCGAAACCGCCGCGACGTTCTCCTCCAGGTACTTGCGTTGCTTGGTGCCCGGAATCGGCACGATGAAATCACCCTGCGCCAGCACCCACGCCAATGCCAGCTGCCCGGCGGTCACACCTTTGTCCGCCGCCAGGGTTTGCACCTGTTTGACCAGCAGCAGGTTTTTCGCAAAGTTCTCGCCCTGGAAACGTGGGTTGAAGCGACGGTAGTCATCGGCGGCGAAGTCGTCCGGGCTTTTCAGTGCGCCGGTGAGGAAACCGCGCCCGAGCGGGCTGTACGGTACAAAGGCGATGCCCAGCCGTTGGCAGGCGGCGAGGCAGCCGTTGTCTTCCTGGTCTCGGCTCCACAGCGAATATTCGCTTTGCAGGGCCGTGATGGGGTGCACCTTATGGGCGCGCTCCAGGGTGGCGGCGCTAGCTTCGCTCAGGCCCAGGTAACGGACTTTGCCCTGTTTGACCAACTCGGCCATGGCGCCGACGGTTTCTTCGATGGCCACATCCGGGTCGATACGGTGCTGGTAGTACAGGTCCAGGGTTTCAATGCCCAGCCGCTTCAGGGTGCCGTCGATGGCGTTGCGAATGTAGTCGGGGCGGCCATTCACGCCGCGCAGTGCCGGGTTGGCCGGGTCGCGCACGATGCCGAACTTGCTGGCCAGGAATACCTGGTCGCGCTTGCCGGCGATGGCGTTGCCGATCAGTTGTTCATTGGTATGCGGGCCGTACATGTCGGCGGTATCGAGGAAGTTGACCCCCAGTTCCAGGGCGCGGTGCAGGGTGGCGATGGCTTCCCGGGTGTCAGTGCCGGTCGTGTAGAAATCGGTCATGCCCATGCAGCCGAGGCCGATGGCGCTGACTGTGGGACCGTTTTGGCCGAGTTGACGAGTGTGCATGGGTTCAGCTCCTGTGTGGGGAAGGTCGCCATTGTTATCCTCGACAAAACTTAGATAAACCGGCTAAAAGCACTATCAGTATTCGTAAAATCTAAACAATCCAGGAGAAACCGGCCCTTGGACCGTTTTAATGCAATGCGCGTGTTTACCCGGATCGTCGAACTGGGCGGGTTTGCCAAGGCAGCTGACAGCCTGCAACTGCCACGGGCATCGGTGACCATCCTGATCAAGCAGTTGGAAGCCCACTTGGGGGTGCAACTGTTGCAGCGCACCACGCGCCAGGTCAGCCCGACGTTGGACGGCGCCGCGTATTACCAACGCTGTGTGCAGTTGCTGGCGGACCTGGAGGAAACCGAGGCGGTGTTTTCCACGCGCCGCCAGAACCCGCGCGGAACCTTGAGCATCGATATGCCGTCAGGTATCGGGCGCTTTATCGTGATCCCGGCGTTGCCGAGCTTTACCGCCCGTTACCCGCAGATCGACCTGGAGATCGGCCTCAACGACCGCCCGGTGGACCTGATCCGCGAGGGCGTGGATTGCGTGCTGCGCGGTGGCCCGGCCCTGGATGAATCGCTGGTGGCGCGGCCTTTGGTGATGCTCGATCAAATGACCTTGGCCAGCCCGGATTACCTGGCGCGCATGGGCGTCCCTCAGTGCATCGACGACCTGGCCGGGCATCGGATGGTCGAGTACATCTCCAGCGCCAGCGGCAAACGGTTTGGCCTGGAGTTCCAGATCGGCGATGCACTGCGTCCGATCAACCTGGCCAAGACCGTTGCGGTCAACAGCGCTGACGGTTATTTCGCCGCCTGCGAGGCGGGTTATGGCTTGATCCAGGCGCCGCACTATCATGCAATGGCGCGCCTGGCGCAGGGCACATTGGTGGAAGTGTTGCCCCAGTTGGTGGTGCCGCCGATGGCCTTGACGGCGCTGTACCCACCGCACCGCCAGTTGTCGCTGCGGGTGCGGGTGTTTGTCGATTGGCTGGTGGAACTGTGCGCTCGACCGGGCAATGGCCTGCGGCGTTAGGCTTGTGCCCGGCGATAGGCGCCCGGTTGCTGCCCGGTGACTTTATGGAAGGCCCGGGTAAAGGCGGCGACCGACTGGTAACCCACCGCCAGTGACACGTCGGCCACAGTCTGGTCCTGCTTGAACAACTGGCAGGCATGGCGCATGCGCATCATCAGCAGCACTTGCCCGGGCGACTGCCCGCACAATTCGTTGAAACGCTTGAAGAACGCCGAGCGCGACAACCCGGTGCAGGCCGCCATGCTTTCCAGGGTCCAGGGATCGGCCGGGCGGGCGATCAATTGTTCCAGCAACTGTGCAAACGCCGGTTGCCGACCCAGCGCGGCCAGGCCGCCGAGATCGGTGTTGTCGATGACTTGCTGGCGCAGCACATACAGGAACAACAAGTGGCAAAGACGCTCAAGCAAGGTGGGAGAGGGTGCGGGGGTACGCTGGCACTCTTGCAGGATCAGTTCGAACAGATTGCGTGCGGCGGTCAGTGACGGGTCACCGGCGCGCAGAATGATCCAGGCGGGCAGGGTATCGACAATCATGGCCGACAAGCCGGACTGGAAATGAAAGAAACCGCAGACCAGCCCCACGCCGTCGTTGGCGGTGCTGTCCAGGGGCAGCATCGGGCGCCGTGGACATTCCCGGGCGCCGGCGGCCGTGGCTTCACCCGAGAGCCGATAGGCCAGGTCACGCAAGAGAAACACGGCGTCGCCATTATTCAAGCGCTGGGGCACGGGATCGTCTTCGATATGCAGCCAGCATTCACCCTGCACAATCAGATGGAAACTGGCGCTGGCCAGGCCATGCGTACTGGCATGCCAGTCGCCGCAATAGCGGCCGACATGGAACAGGCTGGTATCGAGTTCGAGGCTGTCTAATAACCAATCGACAAGGGCACTGGACGAATTCATCTAAAGGAAAGACTCAAGAGCAAGTAATCGCTACTTTAGCCTATTGAGTCGATTTTTTATAACCAACAGACTGGTTACACGAACCCATCAGGAGACCACTCCATGTCCCGTGTACCCTTGTTGACCCCGGAAACCGCGCCGGAAGCCGCCAAGCCTTTCCTTGAAAATGCACAGAAAGCCTCGGGGTTCATCCCTAATCTGCTTGCCGTATTGGCCAACGCACCGGCGGCCCTGGAAACCTACGTCACGGTGTCCGGCCTCAACGCCAAGGCGGAACTGAGCCTGGCCGACCGTGAAGTGGTGCAATTGATTGCGGCCACCACCCACGGTTGCGATTTTTGCGTCGCCGGCCATACCGCCGTGGCGCGCAACAAAGCCAAGTTGCCTGAAGAACTGATCGACGCGCTGCGCCAGCGCGGTGAGCTGCCCAACGCCCGCTATGAGACACTCGCCGCGTTTACCCGTGAAGTGATCGCCACCCGTGGCGATGTCAGCGACGCCGGTTTTGAGGCATTTCTCGCCGCCGGTTATACGCAAGGTCAGGCGCTGGAGGTTATTTTGGGCGTCAGCCTGGCAACCCTGTGCAACTTCGCTAACGTGTTTGCGCGTACCCCGCTGAACCCTGAGTTGGCGCAATACCGTTGGGAACAACCGGCCAGCTGAATCGGCGATGGTCCACCTGCTGTAAAAAGGAGATACATAAATGCTTGACCCAATCTTGAGCCGTTGGCTCGATGTTCAAGCGCAGGCCCTGGATGTGGGCAGTTGCGATCCGCAGGAAGTGTTGCCACGCCTGGCACAAGCCGACGTATTACGTATCGGCGTGCCGAAGCACCTCGGCGGCCTGGGCGGTGATGTGGCCGGTGCGGTGGAAGCGATCGCCAATGTCGCCAGCCACTCCCTGGCGGCGGCGTTTGTCTGCTGGGGCCAGCGCTCCTTTATCGAATATTTGCTGCAAAGCCCGAATGAACGGCTGCGTGACCAACTGATGCCGGACTTGCTCAGCGGCAAGCTGGCCGGGGCCACGGGGCTGTCGAATGCGATGAAGTTTTTGTCCGGAATAGAGGCGTTGCAGATCAGCGCCGAACCGACCGCCGACGGCTGGACCCTCAACGGTCGCCTGCATTGGGTGACCAACCTGCGCAAGAACGGTTTTGTCGCGGCGGCGGCGATCGAGGACGCTCAGGGTGGAGCGCCGTTTATCCTGGCGATCCCGGATTCCGTGGCGGGTTTGCAGCGCTCCCGCGACCTGGACCTGCTGGGCCTGCAATCGAGCAATACGGCCGCCCTGGGCCTGGAAGGCGTCGCGCTGAGTCGTGACTGGTTGTTGCATGAGGATGCGCGCAAGTTCCTGCCGGCAGTACGCCCGGCGTTCCTGGGGCTGCAATGTGGCATGTCGATAGGCCTGGCCCGCCGCTCCCTGGCAGAGGTGGCCAACCATTTGGGCGCCAGCCGCACCGTATTGCGCGATGAATTGGAAGCGCTGCGCGTAACCCTGGATCATCTGGTCACCGAGCTCAAGAATGGCTTGCTCGCCGGACGTTTCGCCGCAGAGCCGGTGCCGCTGTTCAAGCTGCGCATCGCCCTGGCCGAAACCGCCGGCAGTGCCGTGCAACTTGAGTTGCAGGCGAGCGGCGGCAAGGCTTACCTCACCGCCCACGGCAGCGGCTTCGCCCGGCGCTGGCGAGAGTCGGCCTTTGTGCCGATCGTGACTCCAAGCCTGGTGCAACTGCGCACCGAGCTGCAGCGCCAGGCCAGCCTGTGAGCCGGGCGGTACTGAGCGCCCAGGGCATTTGCCTGGGGTACACCGCCGGCCCGGTGCTGCAAGGCTTTGACTTGCATTTGCAAGCCGGTGAAGTGGTGTCGATCCTGGGCCCCAGCGGGGTCGGCAAGTCGAGCCTGCTGCGGGTGCTCGCCGGTTTGCAGGCGCCCCAGGGCGGTACTGTCACCGTGCTGGGTGAACCGTTGAGCGGCCCGCACCCGCGCGTGGCGGTCGCCTTTCAAGACCCCAGCTTGTTGCCTTGGCTGAACCTGGAAAAGAATGTCGCCTTTGGCCTGGATTTCGACCGCCAACCGCGCTTGAACCACGAACAGCGCCGTCAGCGGGTCGACCATGCGATCGCCGCCGTCGGCCTGCAGCACGCACGCCAGCAGTTTCCGGCACAGCTGTCCGGCGGTATGGCCCAACGTACGGCGCTGGCCCGCTGCCTGGCGCGGCAACCGCAGGTGCTATTGCTGGATGAGCCATTCGGTGCCCTGGACGAAGTGACCCGCGCCGATATGCAGCACCTTTTGCTCAAGGTCAACCGCGAGCAAGGCTCGGCGGCGGTATTGATCACCCATGATATTGACGAAGCGCTGCTGTTGTCCGACCGCATCCTGCTACTGGGCAACCGCCCGGCGCGCACGTTGGGCGAATGGCACATCGACCTGCCGCAACCTCGGGAAGAGCAGGTGGAGGCCATCGGTGCGCTGCGTATCGACATTCTGAAAACCTTACGGCAGGCGAGCCGCCCTCAACCCAACCCCCTTGATCAACAGGAGCTTAACCATGTGTCTGGATGACCTGACCCACTCGCGCCGTGACTTTCTCAAACTCTCGGCGGTGCTCAGCGCCGCCGGTGCCTTGCCCCTGCTGAGCAGCCTGCAAGCGCGCGCCGCCAGCGAGCCGGACGCGCCGGTACGCATCGGCTACCTGCCGATCACCGATGCGACGCCGCTGTTGGTCGCGCATAACAACGGCCTGTTCGAGGCCGAAGGCATCAAGGCCGAGCGCCCGGTGCTGTTGCGCAGTTGGGCCCAGGTGATCGAGGCGTTCATTTCCGGGCAGGTCAACGTGATTCATCTGTTGTCGCCGATGACCGTCTGGGCGCGTTACGGCAGCCAAGTGCCGGCCAAGGTGGTGGCGTGGAACCACGTCGGCGGCTCCGGGTTGACCGTGGCCCCCGGGATTACCGATGTGAAGCAATTGGGCGGCAAGTCGGTGGCGATTCCCTTCTGGTATTCGATCCACAACGTGGTGGTGCAGCAGTTGTTCCGCGACAACGGCCTGACCCCTGTGGCTCGCGCCGCGGGCACTGCCATCGCGGCCAACGAGGTCAACCTGATCGTGCTGCCCCCTTCAGACATGCCGCCGGCCCTGGCCAGCAAGCGCATCGACGGCTACATCGTTGCCGAACCGTTCAATGCCCTGGCCGAAAACCTCAAGGTGGGCCGCGTGCAGCGTTTTACCGGCGATGTGTGGCGCAACCACGCGTGCTGCGTAGTGTTCATGCACGAGCATGACCTGGCCAACCGTCCCGAGTGGTCGCAGAAGGTGGTGAACGCTATCGTCAAGGCCCAGGTGTGGACCCGTGACAATCGCGAAGCGGCGGTGAAATTGCTCTCCAAGGACGGCCCGAACCGCTACACGCCCCATGCCGAGCCGGTGTTGAGTAAAGTCCTGGCACCGCTGGCCGGCGACCGCGCCGCCTACCTGGCCGACGGTGCAATCCGGCATGCCGACTGGGACGAACACCGTATCGACTTTCAACCTTACCCGTTTCCCAGCTACACCGAAGAACTGGTGCGCCGCCTGAAGGACACCCTGATCGAGGGCGACAAGAAATTCCTCGCCGACCTCGACCCGGCGTTGGTCGCCAAGGACCTGGTGGATGACCGCTTCGTGCGTAACGCCATCGAGGCGGTCGGCGGCATGCAGACGTTCGGTTTGCCGGACGGGTTTGAACGGCACGAGGAGATCGGCGTTTGAACAACCGCGTAATCCCGGGCTGGCTGCTCGGGTTGATGGGCTTGGCAGGTTTGCTGGGGCTGTGGTGGCTGGGGGTCAAGGTGTTTGGCGAGGCGGACGGTTTGTCGGCGCGCTTCTCGCTGGCGGCCACCGCCGGCAGCTTGTGGGAACTGCTAGGGCGTGGTGAGTTGTACCTGCACGTTGCGGTGAGCCTCAAACGCATCTTCGTCGGCTTGTTCCTGGCGTTGTTGGCAGGGGTGCCGCTGGGGTTGCTGGTGGGCAGTTCGCGTAATCTGGAGGCCGCGACGACGCCTGCGTTTCAGTTTCTGCGGATGATTTCACCGCTGTCCTGGATGCCTATCGTGGTGATGCTGATGGGCGTCGGCGACCAGCCGATCTACTTCTTGCTGGCCTTTGCCGCCGTGTGGCCGATCATGCTCAATACCGCCGCCGGCGTGCGCCAGTTGGACCCGCGCTGGCTACAGTTGAGCAAGAGCTTGAGCGCCACGCGCTGGGAGACGTTGCGCCGGGTGATCATTCCCGGTGTGGTAGGGCATGTGCTGACGGGCGTGCGCCTGGCCATCGGGATACTGTGGATCGTGCTGGTGCCGTGCGAAATGCTCGGGGTCAGTGCCGGGTTGGGCTACTACATTCTCGATACCCGCGATCGGTTGGCGTATTCGGAGTTGATGGCCATGGTGGTGCTGATCGGGCTGCTGGGCTTTGCACTGGATGCGTTGGCGCGCTGGCTGCATCAGCGGTGGGTGCATGCGCGTTGATACGGTTCATTGGGTATTTTGGCCCGTGGCGAGGGAGCTTGCTCCCGCTGGGCTGCGAAGCGGCCCCCAGCTTTTGGTTTGAAAAGACTGGGCCTGCTACGCAGTCCAACGGGAGCAAGCTCCCTCGCCACGGGGTTGTTCGCTGCGTCTAGGGTTTCATGTAGATCTGCAAGTCGCCAGGCACATCCCCCGGTTTCAAGGGCTTCATGGGGTCGGGCAGCTGACGGGTGTCTTTGAGGCCGATGGACTTCGCGATGCCCGGGTTGTCGAATACGCCGATACCGATGGCGCCTGTCAGCTCGGCCAGGCCCGGAACGCCCTCGGCGGTGTTCATGTGAGAGGCGCCCACCAGGGCAATCCATTTTTCGGTGCCCGAGTTGGCCTGGATGACCTCCGAGGCGTGGTAGTTGAACTCCTGAAGCCGTTGTACAGAGCCGGAACCTGTTGTGGTGGCGCCATAGAGCGCCTTTACGTCCTTGTGCCGCGTCAAATAATAGTGGTCCAGAGGCAAGACCTCGATGCCCTTGCTTTCAAATAGTTTTTTAAGCTCCTCGAATGTCGGGCTGGTGCGCGGCATCTGTTTGCCGAGCATGCCGATGCCGTCGTCCACCAGGCCGTAGGGAGGCAAATCGATCAGGCCTTCGAAATACACCTTTTTTACTTTTTGGCTGACAAGCGTATCAATCTGCTGTGCCAGCAATTTGAAACTGGCCATCTGATCATGCTTCTCCCCAAACACGATCCCATCCGCAGCTTGCAAGGAACGGGTAATCAGCTCGGGTATTTCGACCTCTCCCGCCAGGGACGGCAGCGTCGGGCGCGGCACTGGGTTGAGAGCTATCTCGTCATAAAATTCGAACATGTCATCCACGAATTTTTTGAAGGTTTCATCTTTTCCATCACCTCGAATGAAATGGCCGACCTCCAGTTTGCCTTTCGTGGCTTCCGAGTAGCTGCCTTCGGGCAACGCCTTGCGGGTAATTTTGGGTCGTTGACGCAGACCACTGTGATGGTAGGGGTGAACGCGGTGTGTGCCTGGGGTGTGGGTGTTGGGGCTGGGCGCCAATGTCTGCAGGGCCGAGAAGTCCTCAAGGGGGGAGCCGTAGGGCTGCATCCTGTCTGCATCGAAGGCATACCATTTACCGTTGAGCAACACGGCACTGCCTTCGACGGTGTGCTCGCCCAATTTAAAGGTCCCGTTGGCGGCTGACTCAAAGTGTTTGCAGGCTTCCAGCAAATCCACGCGGGTGGCGGTGCCGCGCAGTTTTTTAATGCCCTGCGCGGCAGTGCTCAGCCCGCAAGTCAGTAGTTTTCCAGCCCCCACCCAGAGATCGCCGGTGCCGCTCAGAGGGTTGAGTTCACCCAGGGTGGCGGTGCCGAAGATTTTGCCGACCTTGAGCACTTTGCTGACGGCGGAGCCGGTACTTTTCAAGGCTTTGAGTACCTTGCCGCCAGCCCCGAGGCCGGCCGTGACAAGCGCAAAAATATCCAGCGTCAAGTCGAAGGCGCCTGCACCGTAGTGACCGGCGCGGAAGTTGACGATGGCTGACCTGAGCGGCACAAGGTCCAGCAGAAAATCGGCGACGGCTGCTTGCTGCCCTCGCTCTACGTCATAGGAGGTAAGCCCCCGCGCCTGTTGCTCGAGGCCGAGGGCCGCGACGTAAACCTCGGCGATGTGCTGGCTGCGTTCGCTGGAGAAGCTTTTGGGGACACCGGGGCTAATCCTGACGTCCTGTAGCGTTTGCGCATTTTTGCCTTGCGGCTGCACCCGTTCGGCCTGGAACAGGGTGCTGCCGTTTCGGCTACTTTTGAGGTCGTTGAGGTTGGGCCGCTTTGTCAGCAAGCCCTTTTCCGGGTCCAGCGCATAAAGATGGGTTTCTTTATTGCGCGTGACTTTCAGCAGCAGGCGGTTTTTTTGCTCGATCAGTTCAGGGGTATCGAGAAAGCCCGTGCCGATTTTGTAAGTCCCTTCCTTGTAAAACTCGAGCTTTCCTTGTTCAAGATTTTCCCGATCCTCCAGCGGCAGGTTGGCGATCAGGTATTTGACGAGTGTCTGGTGGAGTTGCTTTTGCGCGTCCAGCGCGAAGTTGAATGCCTGCAGGATGTTTGCGTCTGCGCTCCGGCTGAACGTATTGAAGCGCTTAAGCGGCACGGCTTTATCAAAGGTTTGCCATTCTTCGCCAAGGGGCAGTGTGTGTCCCTCCATGATGATGTCGAGCATTGAGCGTGCACCCGGGTTGAACTCGCGGTGCTTGATCGACAGTACTCGTTTCTCGAAGACGTCATCCGCCACATCCGGGAAATGCGCCTTTAGCGCGGCCAGGGCCATGGCCTTGCGACTGGGCAGTGCGTCACCCAGTCGGCTGGAGGCAATATGCAGGGCGTCCTGTTGAGCGTTGAAGGCAGTTTGCGCACCGGCTATTTCTTCGCTGTCGTAGTGATCGTCATAGCGCTTGGGAAGGTGACCATTGCACACCGCCCAATCGATCAGCGCGTTCAGCAGCGTCGTCTCGGTGGGTGGAATCTGCGAGGCTTCGGCATCGATCATGACCTGGGCATAGGTTTTGTGGCGGACCGAGCCGGGAGCTTGGGCTTCCTGTGTAGCCACATTGATGCAAAGGTTGGCCCACGCCTGGCTGCCATAGACCACCTGAGGGGGAATGTCCTTGACCAGAAATTCGGGCGCCCGGGTTGCCAATAGCAGACGGGCCGCCAACCGGCCCCGGCCTTTTGCGGTCCTGCCTTGCTGTTCCAGATGGTGGGCCAGTTCATTGATCACTTCTGCGGCGGATTTGCCCCAATGGCGCTCGCTTGCAAGGTCGAAATTGGCCACTCTGTTGCGATGGGGCGTGTTGATCGATTCGGGGTCGAGACCAATATGGATCGCCGCCAGCACATAGTCCGCCACACTGGTATCGGTCTCGATGCCGTCAAGTCGGGTCCGTATGGCGTTGCCCAATACCCGCGCCTGGGGCGTCTTGAGCAGAGTTTCGAAAGCCTTGTCCAGGTCGGTTAGTGCCTCAGTGGACAACGGCTGTAGGTTCATCAGGTAGTCCAGCGCTCCGGCGCGCCCCAGCCGAGTGAAGCCGGGCAGGTTGGGCGTATTGTCGGTGACCAGGGTTTCAATGGCGCGTTGCTGTTCGATACTCGGTGGAACGGCCCAGGACAAGGCACCGCCGAGATTGCCCAAGGGCGGCAAGGTCGGGCGGCTATCGATCGGAAGACGCTCCGTTGGAAAAGACGTCTGGCCTGTAATGGATTGCGGCAATGCAGGTGGGGAGAGCGGCGAAGGGCTTATGAGCATTGGCTTTAACACCTGTGTTCGTACCGGAAAGATGCACCTTCCCTAGGTCGATCCCTAGTGTCAGGCACTCTTCTGAGGTGTTGAAAACAGGTGTTTGGGTTCCAGCGCCAGGCGGTTGAGAGTGTAAGAGCCGATCTCACGGAGCCAAACGTTTACATCGTCTGTAACATAGGCGCTGGCCGACTCACCGATCCATCCCCGTTAACGGATAGGTCGCGGCGTTACAAAGTAGACATACTCTCTAGGTTCAGGAACCCGTCATGACCCAAAAGCAACGTTTGAAATATTCCATTCTGATTTCCCTGATCGTACTGGCGACCATGCTTGGCCTGTCTCACCTGCAGAACACTGGAGTTATCAGCGAGAAAACCTTCCAGTACATCGCCATTGCCGTGGCAGTGATCGTGGTGGTCATCAACGGCATCATGCGGCGCAAGGTCAAGCCTGGCTTCTGATCTCGCGGCGGGATTCAAGCGCGGCCGTCGAGCACTTTGGCAGCCTCTTCATGCAGGCTGTAGCTTTTGTCGGCATTGAGGGTGAGCACGCCCTCGCTGCACAGGCGCTTGAGCACCTCGCGCACGCTGAGAAACGACAGCGGAATGCCCAGCTCGAGCAAATGGCTGTGCACGCCACGTACCCCCAGGGTGCGCTGGTTGTCTGCGGCAGTGAGCAGGGCGTCGATGACTTTCAGCCGGATCAGGCTGGTGCGCAGCCCGAAGCATTTGAGCAAATGGCGAATGCGCTGGTTGCCTTGCTGTTCAGTGGCTTTGCCAAGCGCTTGGGGGCCGGCGCTGAAATGGGCATCGGCAGCCGGTGAGTGTCCGTCCGTGGGCAGTTGCGAGTTGTACATGCAAAAAACTCCTTATCAGAGCCTGATCAGGAAAAATGATGGCGCTCTTAGCCAATAAGACGAACGAGCGACGTAAATCATGAAGCGGCAGATGTAGAAAATTTGTCGGTATCACGTTTGTCACAGGTCAAACGCTGCAAATCACCCATGCCGTGGCTAAATTGTTCCCGGCGGGATGCGTCCTTAGGGTGGGGAGGTTTCCCGCGTGTTGTTCAATTTGACTGTGGAGCTTGCGTGATTATTTCCAACGGGTGGGTGAGGGTGTGCCTGGCAGGGGCATTGCTGGGGTCGAGTCTTGCCGTATCGGCACGCGAGCCGCTGGCGCAGGCATCCGCAGAAATCCGCCGCACCACATACGGCGTGCCGCACATTCGTGCCAATGACGAGCGGGGCCTGGGCTACGGCATCGGCTATGCCTATGCCCAGGACAACCTGTGTCTGTTGGCCAACGAAGTGGTCACCGTGAACGGCGAGCGCGCCAGGTTCTTTGGCCCGGAGCAGGCGACGCTGGAGGAGCGTAACAACCTTGCCAGCGATATCTTTTTCACCTGGCTCAACACCCCTGAGGCGGTTGGCGCTTTCTGGAAGGCGCAGAGCCCGCAGATGCGCCAGCGCATGGAAGGTTATGTCGCGGGCTACAACCGCTATCTGAAAGAGCAGGGCGCACCCGCTCAGTGCCAGGCTGACTGGGTTCGACCGCTGGTGGTGGAGGATCTGGTCAAGCTGACACGCCGGCTGCTGGTGGAAGGCGGCGTCGGCCAATTCGCCGAAGCCCTGGTCGGCGCCGCGCCGCCTCAAGCCACGGCGCGTGTGCAACCTGGCACAAAAGCCTTTGAGCTGGCCGCGGCCCATCAACAGCGCTTCAACCTTGAACGGGGCAGCAATGCGGTGGCGGTTGGCCGCGACCGTTCGTTCAATGGCCGTGGGATGCTGTTGGCCAACCCGCATTTCCCTTGGGTGGGCGGCATGCGCTTTTATGAGATGCACCTGACCATTCCAGGCCAACTGGATGTGATGGGGGCGGCGCTGCCAGGCTTGCCGGTGATCAATATCGGCTTCAACCAGCATGTGGCCTGGACACATACGGTCGACACCTCCAAGCATTTCACCCTGTATCGGCTGACGCTCGACCCCAAGGACTCCACGCGTTACCTGCTCGACGGCAAATCCATCCCCCTGGATAAAACCACGCTGACGGTGCAAGTCAAGCAACCCGGCGGTGGCCTCAAACCGCAGACGCATACGGTCTATAGCTCGCAGTTCGGCCCCGTGGTGCTATGGCCCGGCAAGCTGGACTGGGACAGCCGCTACGCGTTCAGCTTGCGCGACGCCAACCTGGGCAATGACCGCGTGTTGCAGCAGTGGTACGCGATGAACCGCGCCGCCAGCCTCCAGGAACTGCAGACCTCGGTGCATAGCCTGCAAGGTATTCCGTGGGTCAACACCCTGGCCGCCGACGACCAGGGCCAGAGCCTGTACATGAACCTGTCGGTGGTGCCCAACGTCAGCGCCGCCAAACTCACACAGTGCAGCGACCCACGGGCCGGCCTGCAAATGATCCTGCTCGATGGCGCCCATAGCGCCTGCGCCTGGGACATCGACCCGCGCGCGGCCCAGCCCGGCATCTTCCCCGCCGACCAATTGCCGCAATTGCAACGCAGTGACTACGTGCAGCATTCCAATGACTCGGCGTGGCTGGTCAATCCCAAGTCGCCATTGACCGGGTTCTCACCGGTGATCAGCCAGGACAACATCGGCCTCGGCCCGCGTGCGCGTTTCGCTGTGCAGCGCCTGCAATCCCTGGAAAAACAGCCGATCAGCGTGAATGACCTGCAAAATATGGTCATGGACAACGAGGTGTACCTCGCCAGCCAAGTGATGCCCGACCTGCTCGAATTCTGCGCCAAACACCTCGGCGCCGACGCCACGGCCTTGCAGCCACTGTGCGCCAGCCTGAAAAACTGGGACCAGCACGCCAACCTCGACAGCGGCCTGGGCCTGGTGCACTTCATCAACCTGGTAGACCACCTGCAGCAAATCCCCGATGCCTGGCGCGTTGCCTTCGACCCAGCCCAGCCGCTGACCACGCCGCGTGGCCTGGCCATCGACCGAGCCCCCGTGGCCAAGGTCTTGCGCGAAGCCATGCTCGCGTCGGCGGCAGCCGTGAGCAAACTTGGCCTGAGCCGCTGGGGCGACATCCAAGTCAGCGGCCAAATCCCGATGCACGGCGGCCCGCAACACCTGGGCATCTATAACGCCATGCAAACCGTGCCCCGCGCCGACGGCAAACGCGAAGTCATCAGCGGCACCAGCTACCTGCAAATCGTCACCTTCGACGACAAAGGCCCCCAAGCCCTCGGCCTGCTGGCGTTCTCCGAATCCAGCAACCCCACCTCGCCACATGCCAAGGACCAGACCCAAGCCTTCTCCGATAAAAAACTGCGCCCACTGCCATTCACCGACGCCCAGATCAAGGTCGACCCGCAGTACCAGGAGCAACGCATCCAGGAGTAAGACAGCCCCGCAACCCCTTGATGCCAATACGAAATATTTTTGAAATCAAGGGGTTGCAGGCAAAAGCAAATGAGTACATAATGGCGCCCATCGAACGCAACGAGGCATTAAAAACCTCAATGTATTCAATGAGTTAGAGTAGAGGCAGGGTTTTATAGCCCACTCAAGTTTATATGCGGTGAATGCCAGTGGTAAGGGCATTGATCGTTTGAGGCCGAGTAGCAAAATGGTTATGCAGCGGATTGCAAATCCGCCTACGCCGGTTCGATTCCGACCTCGGCCTCCACTCTCGAAAGCCCCGCAGCCATTAGGCTGCGGGGCTTTTTTTGTGCCTGCCAATTTTGCTAGGCCAGGCAATTGGGACAATTATCTGCGCGGTTCTGGCCCCACACCTACTTCGAGCCTCGCCATTGCACGAGGCCTTTTGCTTTGCGCCGTTCGTCCAGTGCCCGGCACTCGCTACAACCTGCCGACTCCCATCTTTAAGCGCGGATATCCTGTGCGTTAGAACGGAGAGCCAGCATGGAAATCAACGAGAACGCCCCGGACAATCAGACAGGGCACGATTCGAAGCGCGATGAGGATGGTATTCCATTGCCTCCAGACGATGACGCGCCTCTTGAAGAGGACATGTCGGATGTAGACGCTGCTGATTCAGTGGCGAGCGAGCATCCCGACAACTGAAAATGTGTAATGCGTCGAGCCCGGCCACCGCGCCGGGTTTTTAATTGCCTCGAATTTACCTGTAGTCAGGACAGCCCCAGGGAGGGCTGGGACGCTTGCGTGCGACTATTCGAATCTCGCCTTTTCTATATCACCGTGCTTGCGCTGTAGGTAAATCGTATAGGGCAAGAGGAATGTCTGTAGCTGAATGTACAGACCCTTTTGGCAGCTGGTTACGGCCGTGAGCGCCTGCGTTTTATGCGGCAGGCGTGTCTTCTGTTCCTGCTTCACGCAGAGGTGGAAGCAGGAAGTGCGCCTTTCATTTTGTGCTTTGTGAGCCTTGAAAGAGGACGTTCAATGAAAGTGAAACTTGCATAAGAAACCGCACCGATCCCCAATACAATCAGTGCAAACGTCATCCAGTCACTCAGGTTAAAGGCTAACTGAAATTGAATCAGCAGGCACATTACAAGCACATGGCACAGATAGGTGGAATAGGACCAGTCGCCTAGCTGCCGAAGGAAACCAATGCGCGAGAAGTGTCGCTCTTGAGATACGGCAGCGATTAAAATGACGGCGCAGGGCAGGCCAGATCGGAATGGGTCATGGTTGACTGGCCCGTAGTCGGTTATTTTCCATAGAGCGATAGCTGTCATTAGCGCTGCAAGTGTTGTCGGTATCTTCTGAATAATTCCTTTCTGATAGGCGTAGGCGATGAAGATGCCGAATAAGAACTCATAGACGATTTTGTTCGTAAAAAAAACAAAGTCGCCACCCAGTTCGGGTATGGCTTTTCCAAGCAGAAATACGCCAAGGACGATGGCGGGTATTCTGAACTTCGCAGGAGCGAAGAGTGTAAAAAAGAAGATTGCATAAAATGCCATTTCGTAATTTAAAGTCCAGCCGACCGTAATGATTGGGAATAGCCCAATCCCGGACGGATTCTGCGCTGGAATAAAGAACAAGCTTTTAATCAAGAATATAGGGTCGTATAAGGTCAGAGGCACAATGCCTGGTGCAAACATCAGCAAGGCAGCCGTGATAAGCGTGAATAGCCAATAGGCGGGTGCGATCCTTACGATTCTGTGAAGGGCAAACACCATGGGTGTCTGATTTTTTCCTGAAGCGGACAGATAAATGACAAAGCCGCTAATCACGAAAAATAAATCAACGCCGATAGCGCCGTACTTGAATAACGCAACTGAAACAGTATCGGTAAGTTTGAAGTTGTGCGCGATTTGCATGTAGTGATGAAGGACAACAAGCCATGCAGCCAAAGCTCTGAGTGTCTGTATTGAATTGAGCATTCGTTGGATCATCTGCGCAAAAAGAACGCAGTATACCCGAAAAATCTTTCAAGGCTCGCCGCGCTGGATACACAGTATGGACCTGTTTTATGTGAGATCACCGCGCACTAATGCCGGCTCTCTTTCATTAATGCTCGACAGATCGGTTGATGAGCGCGCTCGTATGCCTGTGACGCCTTCCTCGTTGTCCGCAGTGATCATCAAAACCGCTATACCGCCTGAGCCGTCTTCAGCCTTCAGCAACCGACGTCGATAGGCATCAATCGCCCAAAGCAACCCGATTACGCGAATGTAAAAATTTTTTTCACCCCTCTTGAAATTTTTTTCGGCGCACATAAATTTTCAGCACGCGACGCCGAATGCGGGTCGCGCACTTAATCACTTGGATTTAATCAGGAGATTTCGAGATGGCTACTACCCTTTCGCTGGCCCCTTTGTTCCGTCAATCCGTGGGCTTCGATCGCTTCAATGACCTGTTTGAGTCGGCGCTGCGCAGCGAGGCTCCAAACACCTATCCGCCTCACAACGTGGAAAAGCACGGTGACGACGAATATCGCATTGTCATTGCCGTAGCCGGACTCACTGAAGCGGATCTGGATATCCAGGTCGAGAAGGGCGTCTTGACAGTCGTGGGTGACAAGCGGGAAACCGACAAAGAAGTCACCTATCTGCATCAGGGCATCGCGCAACGGGCATTCCGGTTGTCGTTCCGCCTGGCAGATCACATTGAGGTGCGTGGCGCTTCGATGAACAACGGGCTGTTAAGCATCGACTTGCTGCGTGTGGTGCCTGAAGAGGCCAAGCCTAAACGCATCACGATCGGTGGCGGGAAAGAACCCGAACTACGTCAGGTAAGCTTGCAGTAAGTCAGTGGTAATAAAAAAAGGCGCTCTCAGGAGCGCCTTTTTTTGCTCCGGCGTAACGGTGAGCAACAGATTCTTGCGACCGAGTGCGTCAGACAGCGGGCCGATCAGCAATTGCGAGAGGGAGATGCCGATCGCAAATACGCTGACAGACAATGTAGCGTAATGAATTGCTTGCCTGATCAGCGAAACGTGCGCGGGCTCAGCTGTTGTTGTAGCCCATCCGGAGCACTTGATCAAAGCGTCCACCCCAGCCCCAAGGCCTTGTGCAATGAAGCAAAGTCCTTCAACAACTGCGCATCCCCCGAGATCCGGCTCTCCTGGGCCTGATACCGCGTGCGCTCTGCATCCAGCCAGTCCAGCGTGCTCGCAGTTCCCGCCCGATAACGCTGACGAGTCAGATCGGCCGCACGCACTGCCGAAGACTCCACATTGCGCAACAGCAGCACGTTCTGGCGTTGATGCCCATACCGCGCCAAGGCCACATCCGCATCGCGCAGCGCGCCCAACACCACGCTCTTGTACTGCGCGAGCGCTTCGTCACGTCCGGCTTCGGCACCTCTGACGCTGGCGCTGACGCGGCCGAAATCCAGAGCGTTCCAGGTGATGCGCGGCAGTATCAGCCAACTCCCGTTGTCTTTGCGCACCAAGTGCCCCGCATCACCGGCGGAGAAAGACAAGTCGCCCATCAGGCTCAGTTTGGGGAACCAGTCTGCGGTTTTCTCGCCGATTTGGGCGTAGCTCGACGCCAGTTTGCGTTCGGCCATGCGAATGTCGGGGCGGGCCTTCAACAGGGTGGCCGGGTCGGCGATGGGGACGGCGGCAGGGAGGGCGGGCAGGGCGCGGGTGGTGCTGAGTTGGCTGTCGAGTTCGCCAGGCTCCAGGCCGCAGAGCAGGTCGAGTTGGTCGAGGGATTCGGCGATGGACGCTTGCAGCGGCAGGCGCTGAGCTTGAGTGTTTTCGGCTTGGGTCAATACTTGCTCAAGCTGCAATTGAGAGGCCACGCCGCGGTCGCGGCGTTGCTGAGTAAGGTTCAAGGCCTGGTTTTCGATCTCGACACTCGCGTCTACCAGCGCCAGGCGTGCCTGCTGGTCGCGCAGGTCGGTATAGGCCTGGACGATCTCGGCCGCGAGTTGTACCTGGGCATCGGCCAACTGCGCCTGCGCCGAGTCAGCCTCTGCCTGTGCGGCTTCGACGGCGCGACGGGTGCCACCGAACAGGTCGGCCTCCCAACTGGCATCGAAGCCTGCAAGGTACAGGCTCAATGGGCCGCGACCGCCGCCACCAGTGCCGCCGAGCGCCGAGGTGTCGGGAGAGCGCAACCTGAGCATTGCCGCGTCGCCGGTGACCTTGGGCATTGCGTCGGCGCGGGCGCCGCTGAGGCTGGCGCGGGCCTGTTTTACGCGGGCTTGGGCGGTGGCGATGTCGGGGCTGTTTTGCAGGGCTTGTTCGATCAACCCGTTGAGTCGCGAATCGCCCAGTGTCCGCCACCATTGGGCGACGGCAGGTGCGTTTGACGCATGGTTGCCGGCATGGGGCAGACGCCCGGCCGCCAGGGTTTTTGGCGCAACGGTGGGGGCACCTGGATAGTCCGGGCCGACGGTGCAGGCAGACAGCAGGCCGACGGTGAGAAGCAGGGGAAAGCAGCGAGCAATCATCGGGGTACCGTGCGCTTTTTCAGGATGAATATCAGGGGCAGGCACGCCAGCATCGCGAGTCCCAGTACATAGAATGAATCGTTATAGGCCATCACCGAAGCCTGCCGGGCAATATCATTGGCCAACTGGGCCAGTGCCTGCAGCGGTGCGCTGGATGGATCGCCGGTTTGCGCCAGGTAGCTGGCGGTATGACTTGCCATGTCGGCCTGGGCCAATTGACTGTTGGCTTGGATGCCCTCACGCAGCATGTCGTCATGAAAGTGACTGCGTCGGTCCATCAGCACGCCGAGCAAGGCCAACCCGAGGGTGCCGCCCAAGTTGCGCGACATGTTGTAGAGCCCGGCGGCATCGCCGGCGTCGCGTGTGTCGACTGAGCGCATCGACAGTTGGCTGAGGGGCATCATCACTAGAATCTGCCCAAAGCCGCGTAACAGCTGTGACCAGACGAAATCGTGGCCGACGCTGTCAGCGGTGAGCGTGGTGTCCACAAAACAACTGGCCCAATACAGCAACAGACCAGCGCCGACCATCCAGCGCAAGTCGTAGCGACCGAGCATGCGCGGCAGTATGGGCATCAGCATAAATGCCGGAATCCCTGACAGCAGCATGATTGCGCCCGACTGCTGGGCGTTGTAGCCGGACAGAACGCCAAGGAACTGCGGCACCAGATACGCCGTGCCATAGAGCCCGGCCCCCACGGCGGTGGCGATCAACAGCACGCTGCCGAAACTTTTGTTAAGCACTAGTTGCAGGCGCAGGATCGGTTTACGCGACCTGAACTGCCCGATGGCAATCAGGAAGAAACCCACCGCCGTAGCGATGCTCAGCCAGGTGATCAACAACGAGTCGAACCAATGCTCGCGCTGGCCCTCCTCAAGCACCACGGTGAGTGAACTGAGGCCCATGGCCAGGCCCAGGATGCCCAGCCAGTCGGCGCTGATGAAGTGTTGCAGGTTCATGCGCTCGGTCGGCAGGCCGGTGATCAGCAGGGTGATCAACGCGATGCTGATGGGCAGGTTGAGAAAGAAGCACCAGCGCCAGTTGATGTTTTCCGTGAGCCAGCCGCCGATCACCGGGCCGAGCAAGGGGCCGAGGATCACGGTCATGCCGAACATCGTGGTGCCGATTGCCAATTGGTGCGGCGGTAGCCGCGTGCGCACGATGGTCTGCGCGGTGGGAATCATCGCACCACCGGCGAAGCCCTGGCCGATGCGCCCGGCGATCATCGCGCCGAGGCTCGCCGACAGGCCGCAGAACATTGAAAACGCGGTGAACATCAAAGCGGTGCCGATCAGGAACCGGCGCAGGCCGAATACTCGTGTCAGCCAGGCGGCGAGGGGGATCATGACGATTTCAGACATCAGGTAACCGGTAGCGATCCAGGTACCTTCGGTGCCGGTGGCCCCGATCTGTCCCTGAATCTGCGGTAATGCCGAGTTGGTGATCGATACGTCCAGCGTCGCCAGCAAGGCGCCCAACGCGCCAGCAGCGACGGCGATCCAGTCCGTCAGCGAGGCGTTGCGCGGTTTCTCGGTGGCTACCTCGGCGATCAGGGCGTCAGCCATGATTGGCGTCCGCGCCGTGGGTGCGGGTGTCTACTTCCACCGTTGCCGACAGGCCGGGCATCAGTGCGATGCGTACATCTTCCGGTATATCCAGGGCGATACGCACCGGCACACGCTGTACGATTTTGGTGAAGTTGCCGGTGGCATTCGACGGCGGTAACAACGCAAATTGTGCGCCGGTGCCAGGCGAGAGACTGTCGATATGCCCCTCCAGCTTACGACCCGGCAGTGCATCCACGTGCACGCTGACGCTTTGGCCTGGGCGCATGTCGCCGATTTGGGTTTCCTTGTAGTTGGCGGTGAGGTAGATCGCACTGATGGGCACCACTGTCAGCAAACGGGTGCCGGGTTGTACGTACTGGCCGACGCGCACGCCACGATCGGCCACCCGGCCATCCAGAGGGCTGCGGATCACCGCGTCATCCACATCCAACTGGCTCTGCGCCTCGCTGGCCTTGGCCACGCCAAGTTGTGCCTGGGCCTGTTTGAGTTGGGCTTGCAGGGTGCCGTAACGCGTTTCGCTGGAGCGCAATGCGGCCTGTTTGGCGGCCACGGTGCTGCGCGCCTGCGCCAGTTGGTTATTGAGTTGGGCCAGACGCTCCTGCGGCTCGGCGCCGGAGCGGGCCAACGGGGCGTAGCGCGCTACTTCAGTCTGCGCGTGGCGGGCGTCGGCCTGGGCACCTTGCAACTGGGCGCGGGCTTCGGCGATGGTCGAGTCCTGCTGCACCAGGTCGGCCTGGGCCTTGGCGTAGTCGGCCTGACGCGCGGTTCGTCGCTGACCGCCTGATACTTGCGTGCGTCCAGGCGGACCAGCACGTCGCCGCGCTTGATGTTCTGGTTGTCGCTCACCAGGACTTGCGCGACATAGCCGCTGATCTTGGGGGCTACGCTGATACTGTCGGCCTGCAAATAAGCATCGTCGGTGGTCTCGATAAATCGCCCGGAAAGCCACCACCACGCGGCCCAGCCCAGGCCGACCAGCAACGCGAGGGTCGCGATGCTCAGGAGGATGCGTCGGGCCTTGCCACGCTGGCCATTGACGGTGTCATCAGGAATGACCTGAGGAGAGGGAGGTGCGGCAGACATTGAGGTCACTCCAGATTTATATCAGCTGGAATAAATTCTATTCTTCGCGAATTTTTGTCAACTGGTATATTTTGCTCCGGTAGAGAAAAGGAACGGCACATGGCACGACATAAACCCGCCGCTGAGGGTGGCTATCAGCGTGGTGAAGAAACTCGCGCACGTATCATCGAGGCGGCGATCGTGGTGTTTGGCGAGCGTGGCTACGACCGCGCCTCCACCCGCGACATCGCCACGGCAGCCGGCGTCAACGCCCCGGCGATCCAGTACTATTTCGATGGCAAGGAGGGGGTGTACCTGGAGTGCGTCGAGCATTTGATTACGTTGCTCTGGGGCAAAATGGGCCCCTGCGTGGACGCCGCAGAGTGCGCGCTGGGCGATGCGAAGGCTCAAGACAGCACCTTGATCGAAGTGTCGCTGGGCATCCTGGCGACCGTGGTCTCGACGATCCAGGACAGCCCCCAGGCCACGGCCTGGCGCGCCTTTCTCGATCGGCATCAGGCGGGTCTATGCCCTGAAAGCGCGACCATGGCGTTTGAAGATCGCTTCAAGGCGCGTATTGGCCGGGTCATCCGCCAACTGATCGCGCGCCTGGCCGGTTTTCCCGTGGAAGATGAACGCACGGTGATTCACTCCATGGCGCTGTTCACCCAAGGGCTGGCATTTCGGGTACAGAAACCCAAGCTGCTCGAGGCGCTGAAGTGGACGCAAGTGAATCAGAAGGAGATGGAACTGGTGCGGGATGTGGTGTTGATGCAGGCGCGGTTTACGTTGGAGGGGTTGGTCAGGCAGCGTGATTTCTCATCCAGTTCCGTTCCATAGCGTTGAGGCCGGTGATCTTTTGCGGTGTGGCCGTACGGTACCGAAAAACCTGATTCTCTCGAGAGAACCTAAGTGTATTCCTCGCTCCGTTCTTAGCTGTACGGGGCGTTCCGTTCGAGAACCCTTTACTGTCGCAGACATAACAACCGCCAGGATGCCGCGCCATGTTCATGTCTACCAGCCTGCTGTCTGCCTTCGTGCTGTTCGCTTTCGTGTCCTCGATCACCCCGGGCCCCAACAACACCATGTTGCTGGCGTCGGGGGTGAACTTCGGGTTTCGCCGTTCGATGCCCCATGCCTTGGGGATCAGCATCGGCTTCATGGTGCTGGTGATTTCGGTCGGGCTGGGCCTGGGCGAGGTGTTCAAGCTGTTTCCGTGGGCCTACACGGTGTTGCGCTATATGGGCGCGACCTACTTGCTGTATCTGGCGTGGAAGATTGCGACTTCCGCGGGGATGTCCGACAGCAGTGATGAGCAGGGCAAGCCCATGACGTTCCTGGCGGCAGCGGCGTTTCAATGGGTCAACCCCAAGGCATGGATCATGGCGTTGGGCGCGATCACCACCTATACGCCGGCCGAGGGTTATATCACCAACGTGCTGGTGATCGCCCTGGTGTTTGCCGTGGTCAACTTGCCCAGCGTGTGTGTCTGGGTGGGCTGTGGCAGCGGCTTGCGCAATGTGTTGCGCGAGCCGCGATGGTTGCGGTTGTTCAACGGGTTGATGGCTGCGCTGCTGGTGGTGTCGTTGTATCCGATGCTCGCGGGCAGTTGATCGGCTTTAAACCGGGGATATGGTCGCCAGCATGCCGATACCGATGGTCAGCACCAGAAAGCCGAACAGGAAAAGTGCCATCTTGGTCATAACGCCTCCGAAGGGAAGGGGATGGCAGGAACCTGCCTGCCATGCTCGACAAGGGTGTCGGGAGTGAGGCTATTGTCCGCTCGGGGCCGATTTCGATACAGCGGCAGATGCGAAAGAAAAAACCGTATCAGATCACTCTGGGTGTGCAGCGGCGCGGGCTTGCAAAGGGGCCGTGTTTATAAAGATCAGCCCTGCATTCCACGTTTTCGCCGCTTTGACGCACCAATCCTCTAAGATGTCGCCCACAGCACTCAACAATAACAGTGGGCCGACCCTCGATGGAAAGACGCCAGTTCAGCGGTGGTATGAAAGGCAAGAACCTGCGCTACCTCAATGACTCTCCCCAACAGCCGTCGTCGCTCAAGCGCGTCGGCTTTTTGTTGCTTGAACATTTCTCCCTGCCCGCATTCACCCAGGCCCTCGATACGCTGATCACCGCCAACCTGTTGCGGCCCGAGCTGTTTACGACGCGTACTTTCGGCTTCAGCGATGCCGAGGTGATCAGCGACCTGGGCCTGGTGATCCGCCCCGATGCGCCCCTGCACGCGGCGGTATTGCAGGAGCTGGATCTATTGGTGGTGTGTGGTGGTTTTCGCACCGAACTCAAGGCGGGCGATGAGTTGATACAACTGCTGCGTACCGCCGACGAACTCGGTATCGGCCTCGCCGGCCTGTGGAATGGCGCCTGGTTCCTCGGGCGGGCCGGCCTGCTGGACGGGTACCGCTGCGCCATTCACCCGGAACATCGCCCGGCACTGGCGGAGGTGTCCAAGGCCGCCCAGGTCACCAGCGAGCCCTACGTGATCGACCGCGACCGCCTGACGGCTTCCAGCCCATCGGGAGCCTTCCATATGGCGCTCGACTGGATCAAGGAGCTGCATGGCAAGGCGCTGGTCGAAGGGATCGAAGACATCCTGGCCTTTGAAGAGTCGCGTTATCGCCGGATCAAACCCACCGAGAACGTCTGCGTCAGCGCGCCGTTGCGCGAGGTGGTGAAACTGATGGACGCCAACCTGGAAGAACCCCTCGAACTCGACCAACTGGCCGTGTACGCCGGCCGTTCGCGGCGTCAGCTGGAGCGTTTGTTCAAGGAGCAGTTGGGCACCACGCCGCAACGCTATTACATGGAATTGCGCGTGACCGAGGCGCGGCGGTTGCTGCAGCACACCGAGTTGTCCCAAGTCGATGTGCTGGTTGCGTGCGGGTTTGTGTCGCCGAGCCATTTCAGCAAGTGCTACAGCGCCTACTTCGGCTATCGGCCGTCGAAAGAGAAGCGACTGGTCAAGTAACCCGCGCCAACGCCGCTCAGTGTGGGAGATGTCGAGCTTTAGCGAGGCTTCGATAGGGGCGGCACAATCGATAGAGACGTCACCTGACACACCGCCTTAGCAGCCTCGCTGAAGCTCGACTTTTAGAAACGCTCCAACCGATAGGCTCCCTGAGCCGGTAACCCAGGGTTCAGTGGTTCAGGTTTGAGCAGTTGCACGACCATTTCCGCCGTAACGGCCGCCTGCGTCAGCCCCAGATGCTGATGGCCGAACGCAAGCAGCACCTTGCCATCAGCGACGCGATCAATGATCGGCAAAGAGTCGGGCAAAGACGGCCGAAAGCCCATCCAGGGCGTGGCGTCTTGCGTACTCAGGTCCTGGCGAAACAAGCCCTGGCTCAAGCGATGCAATTGCCAGGCGCGCTGCATATTCGGCGGGCGCAGCAGCCCGGCGAATTCCACCGTGCCTGCCAGGCGCAAGCCGCCGAGCATGGGCGTCATGATGAACTTGCGCTCAAAGGAGGTGACGGCGAACGGCAGGCGGTCTTGTTCATGAGGCAGCATCAGGTGATAGCCGCGCTCGGTGTCCAGCGGGACTTTTTTACCGGTCAGCGCAGCGGTGAGCCGGGCCGAATGCGCACCGCAGGCAATCAGTACCTGGCGCGCCGTCAGCGCGCCCTGGTCCGTCATCAACGAGACGCCATCGGCCTCGACACGCCCATCCACGACGCTCTGCTTGAGAAATTGCACACCCTGGGCCTTGGCGGCCTTGACCAGCTCGCCGACCACGTGAAAAGGGTCGAGAAAGTGGCCGGTGCCTGGAAAAAACAGCGCACCCTGGATGCTATCGCTCAATTGCGGCGCCGCCTGGCGCACCGCATCGCCTGACCAGACCGCCACCGCCACGTTTTGCTGCTGCATGCGCTCGCGCAACGCCTCAATGGCCGCATGCGACTCGGCGCGTTCATACACCAGCAACGAGCCGTCTGCACGCAGCAGTTGCGCTTGTTCAATCGACTGCAGCAAGCGCTGCCAGGCCCCGAGGCTGGCCTCATTGAGCGCACGGATGCCCGCCACCGTTTGCCGGTAGCGGGCCGGGCGCAGGTTCAGCAGCAGGCGCGCAAACCAGGGCAGGGCGCGCGGCAGGTATTTCCAGTCCAGGCGCAAGGGGCCCATGGGGTCCATCAGCATGGCCGGCAGGCGTTTGAGGATAGAACTATCGGCAATCGGGAACACCTGCTCGGTCGCCAGGTGCCCGGCATTGCCATAGGAGGCGCCCATGCCCGGGGCCTGCGGGTCGACGACTACCACGCGGTGGCCCTGACGCGCCAATTGCAGGGCACAGGCGACGCCGATAATGCCGGCGCCGACGACCGCGATATCGGCCGTGTTGGAAGCGCCCATGGCTACACCTCTCTCCGGCCGTTGAGCAAGCGCCGCAGCTGCAGCGGATTGGCCTGCTCAAGTGCGTGGGGCAGCAGGCTGTCCGGGAAGTCCTGATAACACACCGGGCGCAGGAAACGCAGGATCGCCGCCGTCCCCACCGAGGTACTGCGGGCGTCGGAGGTCGCCGGGAACGGGCCACCGTGGACCATGGCGTCGCAGACTTCCACGCCGGTCGGCCAGCCGTTGACCAGCAGGCGCCCGGCTTTGCGTTCAAGCACCGGCAGCAAGGCGCTGGCGCTGGCCAGGTCGGCTGCCTCCAGATGCAGGGTGGCGGTGAGCTGGCCTTCCAGATGCTCGCACACCTGGCGCACTTGCACATCGTCGGCACACACCACCAGCAGGGCGCTGGCCCCGAAGATCTCCGCTTGCAGGTGCTGGTTGGCGAGCAACGCGTCGGCCTGGGTGATGAACAGATGCGCCTGGCCCTGGTTCGGACCGGTGGCCGGCAACCCCTGGGCGACGACCTGTGCATGTTCCGCCAGTGCACTCACACCGGTGGCATAGGCATTGAAAATGCCGGGCGTGAGCATGGTCTGCGCCGTGCAGCCTTGCAGTCGCTCGCTCGCGGCACCGATGAAGCGATCCAGCGCCTCGCCTGCGCGGGCAATCAACAGACCGGGGTTGGTACAAAACTGCCCGGCCCCCTGGGTCAACGACGCCACAAAGCCCTCAGCCAACGCGGATGCGCGGGCTTGCAGCGCTGCGGGGAACAACAACACCGGGTTGATCGAGCTCATCTCGGCATACACCGGGATGGGTTCGGGCCGCGCCTGCGCCGCCTGGGTCAAGGCCAGACCGCCGCTGCGCGAGCCGGTAAACCCGACGGCCTTGATCCGTGCGTCGGTCACCAGCGCGATTCCCACTTCACGGCCCGAACCGTACAGCAGGGAGAACACGCCCGGCGGCAGACCGCAGGCACTCACCGCCCGGGCCACTGCGCGCCCGACCAGCTCGCTGGTGCCTGGGTGCGCGCCGTGGGCCTTGACGATCACCGGGCATCCCGCCGCCAGCGCCGACGCGGTGTCACCGCCGGCCACGGAAAAGGCCAGCGGGAAATTACTCGCACCGAAGACCGCTACCGGTCCGAGCGGCACCTGGCGTTGGCGCAGGTCCGCACGCGGCAGCGGTTGTCGCGCAGGCTCAGCGGTATCCACGCGTACGTCCAGCCATTCACCCGCACGCACGGTGCGCGCGAAGGTGCGCAATTGCCCGCAGGTACGGCCGCGCTCACCCTGGATGCGCTGGGGCGGCAGGCCGGTTTCGGCCACGGCGCGTTCGATCAGTTCATCGCCGAGCGCCTCGATGTGCTCGGCAATGCTTTCGAGAAAACTCGCGCGAACCTCCAGTGAGGTTTCACGAAAGGTGTCGAACGCCGCCCAGGCCAGGGCACAGGCGCGTTCGACGTGCTCGCCACTGCCGCCGTGATAGGCGGGCTCCAGCGGCCTGTTGGTGGCGGGGTTGATGGCCCGGATCGCTTCGCGATTGCCGTAAACGGCGTGCTGTCCGATCAGCATACTACCCGTCAGAGTCATGGAGTCGTCCTGCAAAAAAGGAAGGGGCCGCCGTGACCGTCACGGCGGCGCGAAAGGCTCAGGCGACGTTCTGTTCAGCCGACCAGTTGGCGTACCACTGGCGGAACAGGGCGTACTGGTTTTCGGCATAACGGCGTTGAGCGTCACTGAGTACGTCGGTTTCATTGAAGTGCAGGGCGTATTGCCGCTCGCCGTTGAGGACCATCAGGTGCTTGTAATACAGCACCAGGTCACAGCCTTCATCGAACGACGACAACACGCCCAGCGCCGCTTCCAGCTCACGGGCCAGGCGTCGAGCCTTGGCGTCGCCCTTGGCGGCTTGTTTGCTCAGTGCGACCAGTTGCAGCACTTCCCGAGGCAGCGCGTTGCCGATGCCGGTGATGGCGCCGGTGGCGTTGCAGTTGACGAAACCGTGGACCACTTGGGTGTCGACACCCACCATCAGGGTCACGTCATCGTCTTTGGAGGTGATGTTTTCCGCCGCATAACGCAGGTCCGCGCCACCGCCGAATTCCTTGAAGCCGATCAGGTTCGGGTGTTCGCGGCGCAGTTCGAAGAACAGGTCGGCGCGGGTGGCGAAACCGTAGTAAGGGCTGTTGTAGATCACCGCCGGCAGGTTCGGCGCCGCCTTGAGGATCGCCGCAAAGTGGGCCTTTTGCGCAGTGGCACTGGCACCACGCGACAGCACCCGGGGAATCACCATCAAACCGTGGGCGCCGACCTTGGCCGCATGGGCTGCGTGGGCCACCGCTTCACGGCTGTTCACTGCGCCGGTGCCGACAATCGTCGGTACCCCGGCCGCTACCAGGCGTGCCACACCTTCCTGGCGTTCGGCTTCGGTGAGCAACGGCCAGTCGCCCATCGAGCCGCAATACACCACGGCGCTCATGCCGATATCGACCAGTTCGCGGCCTTTGGCAACCAGCGCATCGAAGTCCGGTTTGCGTTCTGGGGTGCACGGGGTCATCAGGGCGGGGATGCAACCGGTGAAGATATTGTCGCTCATTGTTTTAGCTCCGTTCAGTTGAAGAGGCGGGGGGCTCAGATGCCCCAGGCAAAAGGGTCCTGTGCGTCGATCAGCAAGGTGCTGTCGGCGGTCATATAGGCGCGGCCGGTAATGAAGGGGCGTACGTGTTCGCCGTCCCACTCATAGCGGCCTTCGAATTGGCTGCCGGTGATGCTGGCTTGCACCCAGGTTTCACCCTCGGCGAGTTTTCCATCAGCGGCCAGGCACGCGAGTTTGGCGCTGGTGCCGGTGCCGCAAGGCGAGCGGTCGTAAGCGCCGCCGGGGCACATGACGAAGTTGCGGCTGTCGGCCTGGGCGTCATCGGCGAACAGCTCGATATGGTCGATCACGGCACCGTCTGCGCCAGAAATGCCCTGGGTGCGCAGCGCCTTGAGCAGCGTCCGGGTGTAGTCACTCAGGACGTCGACGTTATCCATCTGCAACGTCTGGCCGTGGTCCGACACCAGGAAAAACCAGTTGCCGCCCCAGGCGATATCGCCCTGCACCACGCCATGCCCAGGCACCTGCACCGACACGGCTTGGCGATAACGATAGGCCGGCACGTTGCGCAGGGTCACGGCACCGTCGGCGTGCAGCGTGGCGGCGACCGGGCCGACTGGCGTGTCGATGTGGTGGACGCCGGGTGCGATATCACCCAGGTGGTACAGCGAGGCCACCAGGCCGATGGTGCCGTGGCCGCACATGCCGAGGTAGCCGGCGTTATTGAAGAAGATCACCCCGCAGGTCGCGCCGGGTGTGATCGGCGCGCAGTACAGCGCGCCGACCAGCACATCATTGCCACGCGGTTCGAGCAGGCAGGCGCGGCGCCATTGGTCGTGATGGGTGCGCAGATAGTCGAGTTTTTCGGCGAGGGTATCGCCGACCAGTTCAGGAAAGCCGTCCATGACCAGGCGTGTGGGTTCGCCGCCGGTGTGGGAGTCGATAACGTGCAACCGTTTCATAAAACGCTCCATCAAGGGGTAGCCGGGGACAGGGGGGCGCTGTAGTGCGTGGCGCTCACGGCTTCGCTTTCGTCGTCTTCGTTTTCCAGGCGCACGAGGTGCGCAGGCACGCCGGTGGCGGCGCCCCAGTAATAAATCCCCAGGGCACAGGCCGCGACGACCAGCGTGTCGAATGGATGACTGAGCACGCCGATACCACCGAAACTGCCGAGCTTGGAGAGCAGGATGGTCACCGCGTAGAAACCGATCAGCCAGGCCGACGAGCGCACTTGCTGCTGCAGGTTCAGGTGCGCGGTCGGCACCCACCGGGCACACAGCAGGTACACCGCAAACATCAGGATTTGCAGGCCGAGCAGCCAGGACACGGTGCTCCAGCCGGACCAGTACACGATCAGTGCGGCAATGATGAACGACAGCGGGCCGAGCACCGCCATGCCCTTGACGCGGAACGGGCGCAGCATGTGCGGCGCATTGCGGCGCAGCGCGGCGACGGTCACCGGGGCTACCGCGTAACTGAGGATCAGGGCGGCGGAGACCACATTGATCAGCGCTTCCCAGGAGGGGAACGGCAGGGTCCAGAACACCGACAAGCCAAAGGTCAGCCACAGCGCCGGGCGCGGGATGCCGGATTTTTCATCGATGCGGGTGAAGACCTTGAAGAAGGTGCCGGTCTGCGCCCAGCCGTACACCACACGCGGCGTGGCATTCATGTAGATATTGCCGCAGCCGCTGGGGGAGATCACCGCGTCGGCCACCACCAGGTACGCCAGCCAACCCACACCCAGCGCCAGGGCGATGTCGCGATACGGCAGGGCGAGTTCCTTGCTGATTCCGGCCCAGCCGTTGGCGAGCATTTGCGTCGGCACACCCCCGAGGAAGGCGGTTTGCAGCAACACGTAGATTGCGGTGGACAGCAACACCGAAAGGATCAGTGCAATCGGAATCGTGCGTTGCGGGTTCTTCACTTCACTGGCCACCGAGATGATCGGCGTGAGGCCCAGGTACGCAAAAATCACACCGCCGGCCGACACGGCCATTTCAATTCCCGAAAGACCAAAGGGTGCGAAGCCATGCACCTGGAAATTCTCCGGCTTGAAGAAGGTGAACAGCACGCCGATTACCAGCAGCGGCACGATGAACTTGAACACGCTCACCAGGTTATTGGCGATGGCGAAGGTTTTCACGCTGCGGTAGTTGAGGATGAAAAACAGGCACAGCAGGGCAAACTGCACCAGCCAACCGAGGGTGGTCGGGTCGCTGGAACCGGCTTGGGTCAGCTCGGGAAACCAGGCCGCCGCATATTGGCGCGAGGCAACCACTTCAATCGCCACCAGGCTGGAAAACGCGATCAGCGTGATAAAACCCATCAGGTAGCCGAGCAGTGGGCCGTGGGAATACACCGGGTAGCGCACCACACCCCCGGCTCGGGGCAGAGCGGCGCCGAGTTCGCAGTACACAATGCCCAACAGCAGCACCGCGAAGCCACCCAGCAACCAGGAGAAAATCCCTGCGGGGCCGGCGATTGCAGACACGTGGCTGGCCGCAAACAACCAGCCCGAACCGAAGATGGCGCCCAGCCCGATAAAGGTGAGGTCCATCAGTGAAAGTTGTTTCTTGAACTTGCCTTGAGCAGACATGGCGGCGCCTTCTTGTGAGTTATTGGATAGGCATGCAGTGGCGCTATCCTGAACGCATCAAGGGGGGCGGCGATTGATGTTTTACGCGGATGTGAATGACGAATTCGGCACAATTTGCCGCGCTCGACAGGCGTGCGAACATGGCGCAATCTGCTCGGCGTCAAAGCCCAAACGAGCGGTTGAAATCATGATGCAGAGCGCGTTTACGGCCCTTCTCCAGGGGGCACGCCCACACAGCATCGAGCAGCTACTGGCGGGTATGGCGCAGCTGTTGCCGATGCTGGACGTGATCCCCAATGCCGCGATTTTCATCAAGGATGTCGACGCCCGTTACCTACTCGCCAACCACACGCTGGTGCAACGTTGCGGCCTCAAACAGCTGCAGCCGCTGTTGGGCAAGACCAGCGCCGAAGTGTTTCCGGCGCAGTTGGGGCCGGGTTACACCGAGCAGGATCGGCGCGTGCTGGAGCAAGGGTATGTGCTGGAGGATCAGCTTGAACTGCACCTGTATGGCACTCGCGAGCCGGGCTGGTGCCTGACCCATAAATGGCCCTTGTATAACCACGAAAACCAGATCATCGGCTTGGCGGGCATTTCGGTAGACCTGCAGTCGGCCAGCGAAAAACATCCGGCCTATCAGCGGCTCGCGGCTGTGGACGAGTATATCCGGCACAACTTCAATCGACGTGTCACCCTCGGTGAGTTGACGCGCATTGCCGGCATTTCTGTGGCGCAGCTCGAGCGTTATTGCAAGCGTGTCTTCCACCTCACGCCGCGCCAGATGATCCAGAAGGTGCGCTTGGAGAACGCCCATCGGCTGCTGCATACCGAACTGCCGATCACCGATGTGGCATTGCAGTGCGGCTATACCGACCACAGTGCGTTTACCCGGCAGTTCAAGGCGTCGACCGGGTTCACCCCGCGCCAATATCGGCAGTTGGAATAGTTAGCGCCAACGCAATGCAACGAATGACCGCCGTTGACCCTCCTATGCTTACCAATACCCTTTCACCACACAGGTATCAGGCTTATGACGGCGGTAGACAACGATCATGTGAACTGGCTAGTTGAGCAATCGATGCTGCACGCGGCACGCCAGCGGGCCAAGCTGTATTCCGGGCAGGGGCGCTTGTGGCAGCAGCCCTACGCGCAGACCCGGCCCCGTGATGCGTCAGCGTTGTCGTCTGTGTGGTTTACCGCGTACCCGGCGTCTATCGTGACCCGTGAAGGCGGCACGGTGCTGGAGGCGTTGGGGGATGAAAGCCTGTGGCACGCGCTGTCCAAGATCGGTATTCAGGGGATTCACAACGGCCCGCTGAAAAAATCCGGCGGGCTTTCCGGTACCCGGCATACGCCGACCATCGACGGCAATTTCGACCGCATCAGCTTTGAAATCGACCCGGAGCTGGGCACCGACGCGCAGTTGCAAGCGTTGACGCGCATGGCCGCAGCGCACAACGCGGTGGTCATCGATGACGTCATCCCCTCGCACACCGGCAAAGGCGCGGATTTTCGCCTGGCCGAGATGGCCTACGAAGACTATCCCGGCCTTTACCACATGGTGGAAATCCGCGAGGAAGACTGGCCGTTGCTGCCGGACGTCGCCCCGGGCCGCGATGCGCAGAACCTCAGCCCGACCCAGGTCGACGCCTTGCGCGACAAGCATTACATCGTCGGCCAGCTGCAACGGGTGATCTTCTTCGAACCGGGAGTCAAGGAAACCGACTGGAGCGCAACGCCCGTGGTGCAAGGCGTGGACGGCAAGCCGCGGCGCTGGGTGTACTTGCATTACTTCAAGGAGGGGCAGCCTTCGCTCAACTGGCTGGACCCTTCGTTCGCCGCGCAACAAATGATCATCGGTGACGCCTTGCATGCCATCGATGTGATGGGCTCCAAGATCCTGCGCCTGGACGCCAATGGCTTCCTGGGTGTGGAGCGCAAGCTTGATGGCACGGCCTGGTCGGAAAGCCACCCGCTGGCCGTCACCGGCAACCAGTTGTTGGGCGGGGCGATCCGCAAGGCGGGCGGCTTCAGCTTCCAGGAGTTGAACCTGACCGTGGACGATATCGCCGCCATGTCCCACGGCGGCGCGGACCTTTCCTATGACTTCATCACCCGGCCGGCCTACCAGCATGCCTTGCTGGTGGGTGACACGGAGTTTTTGCGCTTGATGCTGCGCGAGATGCACAGCCAGGGCATCGACCCCGGTTCGTTGATCCACGCGCTACAGAACCACGATGAACTGACCCTGGAGCTGGTGCATTTCTGGACCCTGCACGCCCATGACACTTATCTCTTTCAAGGCCAGACCTTCCCCGGCAATATCCTGCGCGAACATATCCGCGAGCAGATGTACGAACGCCTGGCCGGCGAACAGGCGCCGTATAACCTCAAGTTCGTGACCAACGGGGTGTCCTGCACTACGGCGAGCATCATCACGGCCGCCCTGGGTATTCGTGATCTGGAGGCGATCACCGCTGCCGATATCCGGCAGATCCGCCAGATACATCTGCTGCTGGCGATGTACAACGCGATGCAACCTGGGGTGTTCGCCTTGTCCGGCTGGGACCTGGTGGGCGCGTTGCCGTTGGCGGCGCAGGACGTGGCGCACCTGATGGCCGATGGCGACACACGCTGGATTCATCGCGGGGCCTACGACCTGGTGGACCTGAACCCGCAGGCCGAGCTGTCGGCGGGGCAAATGCCGCGCGCGCGAACCTTGTACGGCAATCTCAATGAACAGTTGCAGGACCCCGAATCGTTTGCCTCGCAACTGCAAAAGATCCTCGCGGTGCGCCGCGCCTATGACATTGCGGCCAGCCGTCAGATCCTGGTGCCGGACGTGGAGCATCCGGGCTTGCTGGTCATGGTTCACGAGTTGCCGGCGGGCAAGGGCACCCAGATCACAGCGCTCAACTTCGGCGCCACGCCGATTACCGAAACCTTGCACCTGCCGGATATCGCGCCAGGGCCGGTGGTCGACATCATCAACGAACGGGTTGAGGGCGACCTGACCGCCGAGGGGGAATTCACCCTCACGCTGGATGCCTATGAAGGCCTGGCGCTGCGGGTGATCAGCCATTCTCCGATGCTTTGAGTGCCGTCAGAAACGCGCTGTGTTTGAGGGTTTGGGAAAACATCGGTAGCGTGAAGTGCTCGGCCGCGTGCTGTTGTTCATCGCTGAATGTGGCCGTGCAGTCGGTGAGGGTGATCACGTCGTAGCCTTTTTCGTAACCCGATCGAACCGTGCCTTCGACGCAGCAATTGGTCAGGAACCCCGCGACCACCAGGTTCTGGATGCCGTTGTTACGCAGCACCAGGTCCAGGCCGGTGCTGGCGAACGCGTCCAGCCCACGCTTGCCTTCGACCAGGATGTCGGCAGGGTCGCGGCTCAGGGCGTCGCTGATCTCGGCGCCCCAACTCCCGGCCCGGAAGGCGCCGGCGTCGACGACACCTTTGAGAATCCCGTAGGCGCGCAAGGTCAGCTCAGGGTAGCCGACGGCAAACTGGATCGGCATATGGATGATGGTCACGCCGAGCTTGCGCGCCTGCTCAATGGTGGTGGCAGTGTTGGCCAGCATGTTGGAGGTTTGCATCACGTCTTTCACGGCGTCGTGGAACACGCCACCGGACGTGGTGAAGTCGTTCTGGAATTCGATCAAGACGATTGCTGTTTTGTGGGCCTGCATGGTGTTTCTCCTGATGCTGGAATAGGTGTGTGCGCTTAATCGTAGGCGATAGGCGTCGTCACTGCTGCGTCACGAGATGGCAACAGGGGACTGTCAAAGTGCCGCATCGGCACTCGGATGTGCTTTTTCCAGGATTGAATCATGCGCGGTTCCCTCAGCCTGTTATTGGGCCTGTTTGTGTTGTTGCCCACGCTCGTCCTCGCTGATGCCGTCAGCTTCACTACCCACGCAGTCCAATTTTCCAACGCCGGTATTACGCTCTCCGGCACGGCTTTACTGCCCGAGCATCCGGTTGTCGGTGTGGTGCTGGTGCACGGTTCCGGTCAGGAAAAGCGCATGATGAATTTCGCGACGCTACTGGCGGGTCATGGCATTGCGGTACTGACCTATGACAAGCGCGGCGTCGGGCAATCGGAAGGTGTCTATGTCGGGCCGGAGGTGGGCACTAATAATCTCGATGCGGCCAACCTGCAAACCTTGGCTGGTGATGCGAACGCAGCGGTCGCGGCCTTATCAACCCAGGTTGCGGCCACTGCGCTGCCGATTGGGCTGGTGGGGTTCAGCCAGGCCGGCTGGATCATCCCCATCGCTACCGAGCACAACCATGCCGTGAGCTTCATGGTGCTGTTCAGCGGGCCGCTGCTGACAACGCGTGAGCAGTTGCGCTTTCAGTTTCTGACCCAGGGCAAGGCGGATTTCTGGACCCAGTACAGTGAAGCGCAGGTGCGCAAACATATTGCGCAAGACCCTGACCGCTATCAATTTGCCGACACTGATCCTCGTAATTCGCTGGCCAAGGTTGCGATTCCGGGCCTCTGGTTGCTGGGCGGCAAGGATCTGCAAACCCCGGCTTTTTTAGCGGTGGAACGGTTGGACGCAATGAAGGCCAAGGGCAAACCGTTCGAATATCGACTGTATCCCGAGTTGGGTCACAACGTATCGCCGGGTGGCGCAGGCCCATCCGTCGACGATGCGCTGCAATGGCTCAAGGGCATGAAGGCTTCACATTGAGCGCATTCATTTGGCATCGTGGAAAATAATCCCGAGGGTTCTGCGCTCGCCGCCATGCAGACGGCTGACCCCGTGGCGGACACTCACGCGGCAAAATCCTCGGGTTGAGCGCGCCGGTCGGCTGTTCACTGCGAAAATCAACGCCTGGCCCTGTTCAAGCGCGATGGCCTCGGCCTGGCCGGGCTGGTTGGCGCGGGTCTGGGTGAGGACGAACTCGCCCCCGTCGAAATCCAGCCCCGGTTGATCCAGCAGAAACACGACCTGAAAAGGAAACACCTGCTCGCCATACAGGTCCTGGTGCAGGCAGGTGTAGTCATTTACCCGATAGCGCAGCATCAGCGGCGTAGGCCTGCATTGGCCCGCCTGATGACAAACGGCTTTGAAGGCGCTGTGGGTTTCGGGAAACCGTTGGCCAACGTTCAATGCCGAGTGCCAGCGGTTGGCGATGGGCGCCAGGTGGCTGTACAGCCGAGTTCGCAGGTCTTCGACGATGGGGGGCAGGGGATAACGAAAGTACTGGTATTCACCTCGCCCGAAGGCATGACGCTCCATGACGACGCGGCTGCGAAAGTGCTCGCTGTTCGAGTAGAGCGCCGCCAGCTCCAGACAGGTCTGGCGATTGAGCAAAGGTGGCAGTCGCGCAAACCCGTGGGTCATCAGTGCGGCTTCGATTATCTGCCAATCCAGCTCTTCCAGGCTGGCCCCAGGGGCACCCGGGCTATCGAGCATTAGCTCATTTTGACGATTCATTGTGTTTCCATCGCTGATATTCGGCGGGCATGCAGATGGCGCAAGGGCGATAGCCGGCAGCGATTGCGCCGGGCTCGTCAAGGAAAAATACGCGGTTTTTCACATAGCCCCCGCGTGCGATCGCTTGCAGCGCCGCTCGGCAATCGAGCGTGCCGTAACGTTTGCCCGTTCGGTGGCCGCCCAGCGTGCCCGGTTGAGTGCTGGGGCAGGCTTGGCCTGCTCGGCCCAATAGCATCCAGACACGCTCGTTATCCATGGACTCGCTCCGATGTGCCGTGAAAGTTCAGGAAAAACCCAACCCGTTCGCCGCTTCGAACCCGGCTGATAGCGCGTTTCATCGTGACGCGGTAGTAGCCCTTGCGGCCTTTGAAGGGCCGGTGCGCCGTGGTGATGATTGCGAGATCACCCAGCCGCAGGGGCACCACCATCGGGCGTGACTGCATCCTCGGCCGCTGTTCGATCAGCACCAACTCGCCGCCGGTGAAGTCCTGGCCTGGAGAGGACAGCAGGGCGGTCAACTGAAACGCAAACCCCCTTTCGTCATCGATGGCCTGCCCAAGCGGCAGAGACTCGCCTTCACGCAACCACATCAGCGGCGAGGAGGGTTGCCGCTGATCGGTTGAGCGTTGGAGCGGGAAGCCGTAGGGCCTCCCGGCGATCAGGTTCCATTGGTTTGCGATCTGTGCCAGCGGCGCATAAAACTCCTGCCTGAGGCTGTTCAGCAGTGCCGGGAGCTGTTCCCGCGCCCTGTTGGGTGGGCCCAGGAAACCCGGCAGCACGGCGAAGCCTTGCTGGTCGAGCTCCACGCGGATACTTTGCCAATCCAGGGTGTCGATTCGGTTCATGCGGGCTTCCTTCGTTCGACGGCCATTACCGGTGTCGCGGCCGTAAACACAGCGTAGGGAACCCGTTGAGAGGCTGAAACTCCGGTTCTTGCGGTGGAACTTCAAGCGCTGTTTAATCAAGCGCACCTGTGCCCCACGTGGGCACGTTCAGATTCCGGGAGAGCATGGATGCAATCGCTGCCTGTCGCTGCGTCAATCGTTGGGGATTCACTTGAGCTGCGTCCACTGGCGCCCGGGGATTTTGACGCGCTATATAACGTCGCATCCGACCCTTTGATCTGGGCACAGCACCCCAGCCCTACGCGTTATCAGGAAACGGTCTTTCGCGAATGGTTCAAGGAAGCCCTGACGTCGAACAGCGTGTTGGTGGTGATCGACCGTTCAAGCGGCAAGGTCGTGGGCAGTTCGCGCTATTACGAATTCAGCGAGAAGACCCGTGAGGTTGCTATCGGCTACACCTTTCTGGCCCGAGAAAAGTGGGGCGGCGGGGCGAACGCAGAACTCAAGCGCCTGATGCTCGAGCATGCCTTCCAGTGGGTCGACACGGTCTGGTTTCACATCGCGGCGCAAAATATCCGTTCGCAACGGGCCATGGAGAAAATCGGCGGGAAGTTCTCCCACTCGTCGATCAAAGAGCTGGCCGTCGGTACGCAGGAAAACTTCTTTTACAAGGTCGAACGCGCCACGTTCGCGCGTCGGCACTCGGTGAGCGATACCTGAACTCAGGCCGGTTTTTTCTGCTCAGCCAGCGCCAGTACCTGGCCGCGGAAAACGCTGACGATCGGGCGCAGGTCCACCTTGTGCCAGGCGGCCCAGAGCCTGACGCAGGGCCTGAACCAATCCAGCTCGCGCAGCACCACCGTCGGGCCTGCGCTGGTGGCCAGGCTGCTTTGCACCATGGCCAGGCCAAGTCCGGCGGACACCAGCCCGAGCACGCTCAAGGGGTCGGTCGCCTCCAGCGACAGCCGTGGGACGAAGCCGGCATCGGCGCACCGGGCGATGAAGTCGTCGCGTTTATTGATCGAGTCGGGTTGGCTGCCGGTGATGATCCATTCCTGTTCATGCAGGTCGGCGGGGGTGAGTTCGAGCTTGGCCGCCAGCGGGTGTTCGGTCGGGATCGCCAGCAGCATGGGGTCGTTCAGCACAGGGCGGGCGAGCAGGTCGGGGTCGTTGTCCGGCGGGGGCTCGCAGACCAGCGCGATGTCCAGGCTGCGTTGGCGCAGACCTTCAAATTGCTCGCGTGGGGTCATGTTGTAGAGGGCAATATGGATCTGTGGGCGCTCGGCGCGGATCGCCCGCACCGCGCCTGGCAACACGCCGGCATGGATAGCGTGGTTGACGTAGCCGATGCACAGGCCGCCTTCCTCGCCACGCCCCAGGCGCTTGCCCAGGGACTCCAGGCGCTCGGCGTGCTTGAGCAGGCCGCGGGCCTCGGACAGGAAGGTGCGCCCGTCAGCGGTGAGGAACAGCCGCTGGTTACGCCGTTCGAACAAGGCCAGGCCCAGATGATCTTCAAGCTGGGCGATCTGCCGGCTCAGAGGCGATTGGGAAATGTGCAGTTGTTCCGCTGCGCGGCCGACGTTTTCGCATTCCGCGACGGCGACGAAGTAGCGCAGCTGACGTAGATCTTGCATGGTAGCTCCTGGTAATTGCTTTACCTTTTTATCGAGGTGTTGCGTTGATGAACCTCGATAGCAGCCATCGTATGCTGCTGTTATAAAGACCGTCCAGGTCATAATTCGACAGACTTGAGACCTTTCGTGCATCCCTATCTTCGCTCAACCGGCTCAAGCTTGATCTCGATCAGGTGACCGCCCCGGTTCTCCCTCTACCCTGGCGTCTCCATCAAAGGCCAGGGAAGGCTGAATGAATGCCACTGGCCGCGCATTCTCAAGGAAGAGTCCGTCATGCGATCAATGAAGATCATATTGTTGTCATCGGCGTTCAACGGTTTGACCCAGCGCGCCTGGTTGGACCTGCGCCAATCAGGTTACGACCCCAGCGTGGTGTTGTTTACGGATGAGGCCACGGTGTGCCGACAAATCGAGGCATCGGCGGCCGATCTGGTGATCTGTCCGTTTCTCAAGGACCGCGTACCGGAGCAACTGTGGAGCAACCCGGATCGCCCGATTGTGATCATTCATCCGGGCATCGTCGGTGACCGTGGCGCCAGCGCGCTGGACTGGGCTATCACCCAGCAGGTCGGCCGCTGGGGCGTCACGGCGTTGCAGGCGGTCGAAGAAATGGATGCGGGGCCGGTCTGGTCGACGTTTGAATTCGACATGCCCGCCGATGTGCGCAAATCCGAGTTGTACAATGGTACGGTGAGTGACGCGGCAATCTATTGCATTCGCGACGTGGTGGAAAAATTTGCCGGCGGTTTCGTCCCCACGCCGCTCGATTACACGCAACCTAGCGTCGTCGGGCGTTTGCAGCCGAATATGAAGCAGATCGACCGCTCCTTCAGCTGGCATGACTGCGCACGGTTCATCAAGCGCAGCATCGACGCCGCCGACGGGCAGCCGGGTGTGTTGGCGAGTCTCGCGGGTGGGCAGTATTACCTGTACGACGCACACCTGGACGCGCGTTGCGGCCTGCCGGGAGAGATCCTGGCGGTTCAGGACGACGCGGTGCTGGTGGCCGCCGGTGATCGGAGCGTGTGGATCGGTTCGCTCAAACGCAAGGCCCAGCCAGGGGAGGAAACCTTCAAGCTGCCGGCACGCCAGGTGCTGGCTGGCCTGTTGAGGGATGTTCCGGTGCTGGACGGTTCAATCGCCAGCCAAGGAGCTGATGAGTCGGCCTATCAACCGATTCGTTATCGCGAGTTCGGCCACGTTGGCGAACTGACCTTCGAGTTCTACAACGGCGCCATGAGCACCGAACAATGCGTGCGGCTGGTGGCTGCGCTGCGTTGGGCCAAGGCGCGGGACACCCAGGTGCTGTTGATCAAGGGCGGGCGCGGGAGCTTTTCCAACGGTGTGCATCTCAACGTCATCCAGGCTGCGCCCGTACCGGGGCTGGAGGCCTGGGCCAATATCCAGGCGATCGACGATGTGTGCCAGGAGTTGCTGACGGCCCGCCAATTGGTGGTCAGTGGCCTGACCGGCAGCGCAGGGGCGGGCGGCGTGATGCTGGCGCTGGCGGCCGACATCGTGTTCGCCCGTGCAGGTGTCGTGTTGAACCCGCATTACAAGACCATGGGCCTCTACGGCTCCGAGTACTGGACCTACAGCCTGCCTCGCGCCGTCGGCAGTGAGCTTGCCTACAAACTTACCGAAGAGTGCCTGCCGATCAGCGCCGTGCAGGCACGGCAGTGGGGGATGGTCCAGGACATCGGCCCACGTTGCCCGCAGGAGTTCGGCCGCTGGTTGGCGCAAGAAGCGCAACGTACGGTGACTGATGGAAAGTACGCAGCGCATCGCGCACGCAAAGCCGATAAGGACTTCGCACAGATTGAGCGTTGCCGTGACCACGAACTTGCCCAGATGCAGTTGGACATGGTGCACAACCGCCAGCAGTTTGCCGAGAAGTGCCGCAACTTTGTGTTCAAGCGCAAGAGCTGCCAGACACCGCAGCGTTTGATTGCAGCATGGGCGGTGTCGCGTGAGAGCGTGTTGGTCGCCTGACGGCGCCGTTGTGCTCGGCATCGTGTCGCGAGGTCGTAGGCTCAAGCACTCTGAAAAAGGGAATTTGGGTGGGACGGTACGGTCCTACGATTTCAAATGTTGCTTGGAGGCGCGCGATGCCACACAAGAACCTTCGGGTAGACGATAACGTTTCTGCAGATATTTCTGATCATCCAAAAGACATCTTTTTTGCTGCAGTCGAAACGACTCGTATGCCGATGATCGTCACCGACCCCAATGCGCCGGACAACCCGATCATCTTCGCCAACCAGGCGTTTCTGGAAATGACCGGTTACGCGCATGATGAGATTGTCGGGAAAAATTGCCGCTTTCTCCAAGGCGTCGAGACCGATAGAGAAGTGGTGAATTCCATCAGGGACGCGGTAAAAAACAAGCAGGAGTTTTCGACCGAAGTTCTTAACTATAAGAAAGATGGAAGCAGTTTCTGGAATGCGCTTTTCATCTCGCCTATTCAAAATGAAAAAGGCGATGTGATTTATTTTTTTGCATCGCAGTTAGATATAAGCCGTCGCCGTGACGCTGAGGAAGGTTTGAGGCAGGCTCAGAAGATGGAGGCGCTGGGTCAGTTGACGGGCGGCATTGCGCATGACTTCAACAATCTGTTGCAGGTGATCGGTGGCTACGTCGACTTGATCGGCAGCGCCGTCGACAAACCTGAGCCGAGCCTGGAAAGAATCAAGAGAAGCGCCTTCCATGCCAAGTCCGCGGTGGAAAAAGCCAGTACGCTGACAAAGCAACTGTTGGCGTTTTCCCGAAAGCAGAAACTACAGGGCCGCGTCCTGAACTTAAATACGCTCGTTCACTTGGTCGAGCCTTTAATAGAGCGGACATTCGGCAACGCAGTGAAAGTGGAATCCGACCTTGATGGCTCGTTGAAAAACTGCCGGATTGATCCTACTCAGGCCGAGATGGCACTGCTCAACATTTTCATCAATGCCCGGGATGCGTTGATCGGGCGACATGAACCGAAAGTGTTCATTGAGACGCGCAATGTCCTGATCAAGGACTTGGCGACGTCCTATGACGGCTTGCTGCCAGGCGCCTACGTGAGCATCTCCGTTACCGACAACGGCGTAGGCATGTCCGCGGCCATCCGTGATCGCGTGATGGACCCATTCTTTACCACCAAGGATGAGGGCAAGGGCTCGGGCCTGGGCCTGTCGATGGTATATGGATTTGCCAAACAGTCCGGCGGGGCCGCCCGGATCTACTCGGAGGAGGGCATTGGTACGACGCTGCGCCTGTACTTTCCAGTGGACAGTGCGTCGGTATCTCCCGATGAGCTCAGGCTGAAATCCGATAACCAGGATGGCACCGAAAGGGTCCTGATCGTCGAGGACCGCCCGGATGTCGCAGAACTCGCCAAGATGGTGCTTGAGGACTACGGCTACATCACTGAAATATCGCTCAATGCGCGCGAAGCGCTGAAACGATACGAAGCGGGTGAACAGTATGACCTGCTCTTCACCGATCTGATCATGCCCGGAAGCATGAATGGGGTCATGTTGGCGAGAGAGGTCAGAAGACGCATCCCAAGCACCAAGGTGCTACTGACCACCGGCTATGCAGAGAACTCCATCGAGCGTACGGACGCTGGCGGGTCAGAGTTCGAGGTGATCTCCAAGCCGTATCTGCCACATGACCTTGCGCGTAAGGTCAGGCAGATCCTTGATTCGCCGGGGGGGCTTTAGTTTTCTTTCAGAAGTAGAAAAAGACGCGATTGTCCTTTTGGGGCCATACACACAATCAGCGTCCTGCCATTTTTTCCCTGGAGACTGCAGCTCGCAGTCTTCCCCAGCAAGCGCGCCAAGAAAGCATCCGAAGGCGTTCCCTTTGTCGCTGAGGACGTCGGGGACGTTCTCCCAGACGATGACGCTGGCAGGCTTTCGATGGCCGGCGCAAACATAGTCAACTGCATCTGCAAGCTCCACGTATTTGATGGTGAGGGCGCCGCGAGGGGCGGTGAGGCCTTCGCGCATGCCGGCTACAGAGAACGCCTGGCATGGGGTGCCGCCGACAAGCACGTCCGGCGCCGGGATCTTGCCGGCCAGCACATGGATGCCAGCCGGGTCATGTCGCCGTGGTTCGGCATATCGGGTAGTGATGGGCCAGTACCGCCGAGGGGAACGGCTCTATCTCGGCGAACCAGGCAGTCTTCATGCTCAGTGGGTGCCAGGCTTGTGTCGCTGCTTCGATGCCGCTGCACACAGAGCCGCAGGTAATTTCGGGCATGGGGTGATGCCCAACGCACCAAGCTTGGCTAGGTGTTTGGTAGTGCAGCTTCGCCGATGCGTTTAGGCAATCGAAGCTACGTCGGCGGCGTGAAGTGCACTGATAGCCGCGAGCTGGACGTGCACTGGTGCCGCCCCGACAAGTACGACTATCGCGCTCTGCGCACCAGCGCCAAGCCCTCGAAAGGAGCGCAAAAGGAGGCGCGCGCCGCCCAGGTCGCCGAGCATGAGCGCCTGCCGGCTCTGTTGAAGGAGCATTGCCCTGCCAGCATCGACATGGACGAAGCCAGGGAGGCGATCGGCCTGAACCCGGGCGCACCGTGGATGTACGGCGGCGTGTTCTTCGAACTTGATGGCGCGGTGTATTTGAACCTAGGCATTCGCCTTTGCCAGGCCGTTTCTGCGCTGCCTTTATTCCGCTGGCCGGCATTGCGAGCCAGATTTGACGTTTGCGTTGCTGAACTCGCTGTTTCATCGGAATGCAGGCTTCAGCGTGGGGTATCAGAGCGCGGTCAGTTAGGCTCGCCAGGGAAACTGAGGGCTGCAGCCAGCGCGATGTATGTAAGCGGTCAATCTGCTGAGCAGTTGGCTGCTCTCGGGCGTACGGCTGCCGACCTCGATGAGGAAGATGTGGAAGTTTGGCCCTGTAACTGGCCGGCATTCCTCTCGAATGTCCACCCAATGACGGGTGGGCACTGGCGGCGCAGTCGGTCTCGACCGCAACAGCATCGCGATGTGGTCAGCTTTCTCGGCATTAAGGAAAAGAAACTCGCTGAAATCTTCCCGGACCTCCAGGTGCTGGAAGGCGAAGCCCTGCGCGTTATAGCGAGACATCCGTGGCCTCAATTGCTTCGTTTTCATCCGTGTAGGACATAGGGCCTCCTGGCCAGACCTTTAGTGGGCGGAGGCTACTACTGGTCAATGTTCGGGCGTTACTGAGGGTTCGTACAGGCGGCAAGGGTTAGTCGAGCTCGCTAAGCGCCCAGAAAATCTATCAGCTCCATGGGTTTTAGGATGCTTTTCGCGTCACCAGTATCCTGATCATTTATGTGGGTTAGTAAGTGAGCGATGGTGTGACGAGAGCTTTCTCGAATAGGCCGCCCCCAGGGAAGGAGATAATCAGCGGCCCTGTATTTTTCGTTTGGCCAATCCTCTAACGCCTCAAGCAGCAGCTCACGCATTTTCGCCAGGGCGTAAGGGCCATCAGCCGGTTCCGTAAGCGCCTGTTTTAGCTTTCTGAAGTCGTGTTCCATAAACCGATCCATGGTTGGGCTTGAGTCTTTTGATCCAGTTATGGTGATGATCGCTATAGCTGGAGCGTATTTAATCGAGAGATTTGGGGCACTTGCTGGAGTCGATTGTGAGCCTTGATGAAGCCTCATCGAAATGGAACGTACGACCATCGACCTCAAGGTTTCTCTTAATGTGCTCCAACTCCGGCAGCTCACGAGGCTCAAGTCGAACAGTCGCTTTCTCTATTCCGGATCTGTAATTTTCGCCTATCTCCAGCCTAATGTTGTCAAGTAGAAGACTAAGCTCGTCGTTGGTCATTTGGTCGCTCATTGCGGGATCCTTACGTTGCCCGGCGGGCCGGGCGTTGGGTTACTTGAAATTGCGCTCATAAAGCAGCTGGCTGCACCGCCGAGCGACGTTCAGAAAATACCAACTGCTCAGTGCTAGGCCTCCCAAGAAGAGGAAAGCCAGAATAGCCTCGTGGGGGAGGCCGTGGATCTGCGAGAGATCGACCATTTCCGGCGTTACCTTCTTAACAATCAACCCATAGAAAGAACCTACCAAGAAGCTTGGTACGCCTATGAGGGCGAGCGCCCAGTCGTTGAGTTCTGCCCATGTTTTCTTCTTTCGATTGCGCCATGCAGCAGAAATAGATTTGAGGTTTTTCATAGCGATTACTCCACGTCGTTGAATGCAAGAAAACGGCTGGCTGGGCTTGGGGCCGGGACAAAGTAAGGTTGTTGAGTAGTACAGCCACATTGACCTCAGGGTTATAACGCGCCGATATTGGCGCAGTCCCAGTCCCAGTCCCAGTCCCAGTCCCAGTCCCTGGGCTTGCAGGCGAAGGACTGGAAAATCCTTTACGCTTTTGTCTGGGTTTTGACGATCAACTGCCACTGCGCGGGCACCGATTGGTTCGCATGCTGGTGTCGGTTTTGAGGAGGGAATTTTTCGTCTTTGTTGGAAGTGATCTCGTCACCGCATCCTGTGCATCGATAAATGCCAGAAGCAGGGACCGTGGCTCCAATTCCATAAGCGTTACTCCACTCCGGACCTGCTCCCAGAAGAGTGTTGGCGATCTGGGTAATGTGTAACGCCGTGTTCGCTGTCACTTGTGCCATTTTCAATCCCTTTCATGGCTTGCTGGATGCATTAAGCTACTACGGCGTGTTGAGCTTTGGTTACTGGCATTCCATCCACACTGGATGCCTGGACAGCTGGTAAATTGCTGGAGAGACAGAGGAACTTTTCCTTGGGATGGTGTCAATTTGACATGCTTTCGCGCAGAGCGCCTAGGGTGCCGAAAATAACGGGAGATTCCCGGCAAACCAAGGAAGAAAACGATGAGATTGATTTTCGTACTGCTAATGATGATCAGCGGTTATGCCTCCGCTGGCTGCGACAGCATTGGTGATTCGGATCAGCGCGCTTACTGCAGAGCGAAGGAGGGCCACGGTAGTTGCGGTTCGATCTCCGACAGGGACTTGTGTGCGAATGTGATGCCTTGAAACGCTGATTGAATATCAGGAAAGTGGATTTACTTCTCGAAAAATTTAGATGTGCCCCTCTAATGCATCAGTCTTAGCACCGACGACGCATTGGAAAGGGCCACTGCTGAGAGAATCCAAAGCGGGAAATGCTACAGTCCCGCTAAACCAAAGAGGGAACGACATGCGGATTTTGATAGCGGCGGTAGCGTTGGCTGCGCTTCTAATGGGATGCTCCACCCCACGACAATCGCCGGATAATCGTGATCCTTGCTTAGATTTTGGCGCACGTCAAAGTCCCGCGTTTAATGCTTGCTTGGAGCGGCGGGCCAATGCTCTGAAAGCGGTATTCAAAGACAGCAATGAAAATCAGCGCGAATTCGTTTCTGAGACGAAGGTTGATCCGTGAAGCTAGGTTCTAGCAGCCCGCACGATGTCAAGCAGGCGCTCGCGAATCAGAATAACTGCGCCCATGCGCGGCTTTCGTGCTGGCATTTTGATTTTAATTCTTCAGTGGTACAGTCGCGACTGTAATCAATGGAGATGATAGATGCGCACTTTACTTACTGCGGTATCACTTGGCATATTCCTTGCTGGTTGCGCAAGCTCGTCGGTCGACTATCGGGCGCCAGTGCCGAAAAGCATGACCAACACCAAGGAGGTGTCCGTTCCTTTCGATCAGGTGTGGGATGCCTTGGTCAGGCAGCTCAGCAGCGATTTTTTCGTGATCAACAATATCGACAAAAACTCCAGACTGATAAATCTCTCGTTCTCGACTCAGAAGCCCTCCGATTATGTGGATTGCGGGGTAACGAATCGAACATTTGAAAATGCTAGGGGTAAAACCAATTACAGTTATCCATCGGCTGACTCGTCTGCATTCAGTGTCACCAACGACAAATCAATAGCTTTCAATATGGCGCGCAAGACAAAACTCGAAGGTCGGGTGAATATTTATGTGGCTCCAATAGCGTCAGGAACCTCTGTAGCGGTAAATACAAAATACGTGCTTGATGTCGATTGGTCGGCTGTTAGCTTTGACGGTGCGCCTGGCGGAAATGGTAGAAATACCTTCGACTTTTCGACGAAGCAGGGCTACTCCTCTTCCGATCTAACCTGCTACGCCAAGGGAACGCTTGAGCGAAAAATTCTAGAAATGGTTAACTGACATGAGGGCGATGAAGTTTCTGGCTTTTGGCTCGTGATGGCGACGATTCTGTCCGGGTGCATGGCACCAACTATGAACGAAGCTCGCCAAGGCGGACCTTACAAGGTGCTGGGCTCGACGAAATTAGACGTCGCCCTAGCTAAATGTGTTCAGTACGAATGGCAAAACCAGCCGATCTTCGGCGGCACGCCTGGGGCAACTCTCCAGCCAGGTTGCGATACTGGATATATGGTTTTCACCGAGGGCTCGCAGTATTTCGTTGATATCCAGCCAAAGGGCTCTGGATCAGAGGCAAAATATTACGTGGTGGTTGATAACTGGATCGCTAATAAAAGGCTCTCTGCTCTGCAAGGCTGCCTGTAGCGATACATAAAATCATTCAAGGCTCGCTTCGGCGGGCTTTTTTTATTACCTGGAGAAAAAACATGGCCGCACAGGCGATCAACTCTCAACCGCTGATCACGATTCTGCTCTAAGGGCAGCTTCGGCAATTTGGGCGCTCTTTCAGGTTTTCTGTGCGAACTCCTTAGGAGGCTATCAAGGCGCTCTGTGTCCAGATCGCGGGTTTTGAGAGATTCCTGTCTAACGCAAAGTCACAGGAGATATGCGGCTACGGAACTGATGATGCGACGCTTCACTGGCTCGTCAGGCTGGGCAAAGTTCTACAGCACCGCAAACACCACTCGCGCCGCTGACGGCACACTTAAAGCGATCTAAATGACAACTCTAGCAGCAGTAAACATCCTCGGCGCTACTGGCGCTGTCATGGACGCAACCCTGAGTGTCAACTCCATTACCACAGAACACCCAGGGCCCGGTCAGTACTTGGTGTACGGCACGCTCGGGATGACACCGGCCCCGGAGGGTTGGGGTGACGTCGTGAACCAGAAGGACGCGTCGTGTTCGGTGGCGATCAGCTACAGCGATGCTGTGCTGGCGGTGAGTGTCGCCAAAGACGGCGAGCCCGCAGATCTCGCGCACAGCATTACCCTACATGTTGCGGTCGAGGACTTGCCGCTCGAGGTGCTGCCGCAATCGGCTCTACCGACAGATGACCCGCTGGAAGCCGCCCAAGAGGGAATCACCCGCCTACGATCATCCGCCTACCACGCAATCACACCATTTTAAGATGCTGTAGATGTCGACGAAGCCACCGATGCAGAAATTTCAGCTCTAAAGGCGTGGAAGAAGTATCGGATTGCGCTTAGCCGTGTGGTTGACCAGGTGGATTACCCGCAATCCATTCAATGGCCTGTCTTCCGGAATAACCTACTGTCTACCATCAGCCGCTTTGAGCGGTTTTTTTGTGCCTGGAGAAACCATGCCTATTACTGAGCAGCAGTTGCTGCAGATCCTCCCCAACGTCGGCCGTCAAGCCGGCGTTTTTTGTTCCTGGCCATGGGCGCTATGGAATCGTCGGCACGGCGCGAACCGTCCCATTTATCGCCCAGGTAAGGCATGAGTCGGAACAGTTGCGGTATGTCCGCGAGATCTGGGGACCGACTGCGCAGCAACTCGGCTATGAGGGGCGCGCCGATCTAAGTAACACCGTGAAGGGTGATGGCTCCAAGTTCCGTGGCCGTGGCCGTGGCCGTGGCCTGATCCAGATCACCGGCCGAGCGAACTATGCGGCGTGCGGTGAGGCCCTGGGCCTGAGCCTGATCAGCAACCCCCAGCTTCTGGAACTACCACAACACGTCGCGATGTCGGCGGCCTGGTTCTGGTCGACGCGTGGTTTGAACACCCTGGTAGACCAAGGAAAGTTCGTGACGATCACCCGGGCATCAATGGTGGGCTCACCGGTCAGGAAGATCGCCAGGCGCTGTACGACAAAGCGCCCAAGGTGCTGGCGTGACGCCGGTGCAGAGGCTGGCCGGGCTGGTCATTATGGTATTGCTGGCGATGGCCGTCGCCGCCGGGGTGACTTGGCAGGTGCAAGAGTGACGCATGGGCAAGAAGCTCGCCGAGCAAGGGTGGTATAAGGATGACCTGGCATCGATCAGTGACGCCGCCGTCGCCCAGGCCCGCGCCGATCAAGAAAAGCGCCTGACCCTAGAGCAATAGCTGGCAGGCCAGGACCAACAACACGCCCGAGAACTTTCCGATGCCCAACGTAACCAGGCTGCTTTACGCGATCGCCTTGCCACTGCTGATGTCTGGCTGTCAGTCCTTCTCGACGCCACGGATTCATCTAGTGGCTGCAACGTGCCTGCCGCTCCCGGCGTCGTAGGCGTGGTTCATGCAGCCCGTCGAGCCCAACTTGCCCCAGCGCATGCTCAACGAATTATCGAAATCACCAACGACGGCGACCAAGGACTGATCGCGTTATCGGCATGTCAATCGTTTATAAGAGAGGTTTCAAATGGTCTGTAGATTTTTATAATTACTACAGTTTTATGTCTGCTATATTTATTGTCATTCCGTTGATATGCTCTATCAAGGACTGGAACATGTCATTGGTTATGGTTAAAGGACCGGGCACAATATTCCATGAGAGTTCTTTCATTCTTTTTGGTTCATTTGTAAGTATTGATTTATTGTGGATGATGCAGTTCCTAATCAATCTTACGTCTCCCATGAGGTCGCTTGTGACGCGCTCGTTGATGCAGTTGTGTTCGTTAGCTATTAAAGTGCGATAGTGTTCGTCCCATGAAGTAAAAATTAATACAATTTGAGATTTTGCAAGAGTGTCATAGTAGCTTCCGTTCTCTTTCAAGGAGTTAGATAGTTCTCGCATATTAATTTTGGCATGGTACTTTCCATTGTTCGGGTGTCCATTTCCAAAGTACATGGTGCGCTCTGGGTTGTGTCGATTTTTCTTAAGGATTTTCGCGAAGTCATTCAGGCCAGTTGTGGAGATGTAGTAACAGATGTGTATGCTTTGACAGAAGGCTATAAATTCTTTAAGAACCAAGCTGTTTTCTGAAGCTTCATTAATAATGCCTTTAGACAGTTTGGCCGGATGCATCATGCGAGGAGTGGGAGCTTCGCTCATTAACTGATTCCTAGATTAGACCTTATTTAAATTGCGCGGTTGGGGCTGAGTTAAAATCGTGTTTATGTTCTAGATAGGGATTATAAGCTCTCATCCCTGGTTTTTCACATTCCCCACGGCTTTCCCACCGAGTACCATTCAAATTCTTCAGTAGGTAGGCAGAATCCCTGCGCCAACTCTGCAGCTCGTTCACGCTCAAGCGAGTTGGTCTAGCCATTCCCGAGCCAGGTCTGGCGTCAGCACCACGGGGCGCCGGTTATGAATGTCCACCATGCCGCCGGCGCTGTGTGCGGTGATTATCACAAAGCCGTCGTGCTCCCCTGGGCCTTCGTCGGCGTCAGGCAATTGATCAATTGCGGCACACAACACGGGGGCACGGTCCAACCGACGGATCATGTAGGGCTCTTTCTTCGGTCCGCCTTCATCTACCCACTCAAACCAGTTATCTATGGGCGTGATTGCCCGGTGTGGCCAGATCGCCCGGAAGAAAGGGCCGTGCGCGACCTTCTCAACGCGTGCATTGATCGGTGCGGCGCGGTCTTTAGCTCAGTGCGGCCGCCATCACCAGGGTACGTAGTCGGCCTGCAGCAGGTCTCCTTGCAGGTGGAGTAGTTGTGGGGGCGACGTTGTAGCGCTCGAGCGGCAGTTCACCCACTGAGTTCACCATTGCGTTGGGCATGCTCAGCGCTGCAACGAAGTCGTGAATCCCGCTGTACTGCGAGAGTCTTCCACACATAGCCGTCTCCCCTTTTCGAACCTGGTGAACCGACACGTTTCTACCGGTCTCTACCCAGTAGACATGGAGACGAGAGATTCGTCGTGACAACGGATATTCCACAGGTTAACGAGATGGAGGCGTGGTATGCGCTTCTCAGCGATGCTGAGTTTGAAGCCGGACCGCCGGAGTACCGATATGAAACCCGTCTTGCTCTTGCTGACAATATGCTTGAGCGGAGGGTAATCGACTGCAGCGAATGGCAGGATTTGGTGGAGGAGGCAGGCGCTGCTTATGCAGACGACGTTGGCTGACTTCCCACTTTAGGAACGAAGCTCTGACCGGAGCAGTTCGTGCAATCTTCCCTTAGCCCAAAGCGGTCGAAAAGTTGTGCATCTGATGAAACTGGCGGATATCAGCAGAGGTCTGGCTTCCGATAGCACTCGACATAATGCTCTTCCAGAGCAACCTGAGCGCAATCGACCAGTGCTCGATAGGTATCCGCGTTGCAATTGGCTGGATAAATCTTTCCGCAGATGACTTGCGCGGTCTGCACCAAATTGTACAGCTCGCCGGATGGCGTGGTCAGCGCTAACCCATTTATCAACCAAACCTCATTGTTCTGGCGAAGCATCAGACGCAGCTCATGCTTGTCGCCATACACCTTTCCATCAAACCCACCGGCACCCGGGCCAGCGAGTGAATAGAAGGTGTTGGCGATTATCTGCCCAATGCACTCTGAACTGGCTCGGTGCACTAGGTCGTAGTGGCCGCCAAACATGTATCCGGCAGCCGCGGTAACCAGCTCCTCGACAGCGTGCTAGTAGGCCGCGTCAACCAGTTCGTCCATCTCCAGCTTTTCCATGATCAATACCCCTGCCTCCAGCATGTCGCGAGTCTCCCATCTGCACATAGTCCTATGGGCCTTGGGGCTATCCATCCGGAACGCGTTGTTGTTGAGGATTCTTCGCCATTTGGCGAGCCATTCCTTTTTGAGTTGTGTAGGGGATATGTGAGCGGCTACTTATTTTTCTGTATGTGCGTACAGTAATCGAGGCTGGCCATCGACGCGATTTGAGGCGACGAGAGGCAGTCATTCAGGTGTGCTGAGGACTGCCAGGGTCATATTTATGAATTCCTCGTTCCTGTCCAGAGTGTCTAGCGCGCCGCGCATGTTATCAGCCAAGTCGACGGAGCCACGCTGCTCGACCCAATTCGATAGCTCCATGATGGAAGCCTCTAAGGCGATCTGGTTTTCGTAGTGCTTGGACAGTAGGGAGGGGAGTAGGTCTGAGTTGGGCCCGGCGTTCCTCTGTTGGAGTGAACAGCTTAGCAGCCGGTGTGTTCTTGGGATTTGATACAGATCGGCAGAACGCCTTGAGAGGAGTGTAAATAACTAATTGCGGACCACAGTCGCTTTTGCGGACCAGAAACAAAAAAGGCCTGCATGAAGTTCATCATGCAAGCCCTTGATATCTATGGTGCCCGAACCCGGAATCGAACCGGGACGCCCTTACGAGCGGGGGATTTTAAGTCCGCTAGGTATTTCCGATAAATCAACAGGTTAGCGATTATTTTGCACCGCTATGCATAGGTGTTACCTCCCTTGTAGCCCTTTATTTTCAATGGTGTAAAAATGATTGCGGTGCAGAATTCACTTGGTCGGAGTGACCTTTTTGCCGATTCTTTTCCTGATGTAGTTCTCGGTCATTACCACAGTGGTGTGCCCAAGTTGGTCGCGCGCCTGGAGAATGTCACCACTCGATTCGGCTTTGTCAGTACCCGCCTTAGCGCGCAGATCGCGCATCTGAAAATCTCCTTTCTCAACACCGGCCGCTTCTCGGGCCGCGTCAAACCTCCCGCGCAACATGCTCTTGGTCATTGGCTGTCCGTTATCCATAACGATGAGTCGGCTCGTTCTAATCTTGTGCCCGTCCTTTCTGGCCAGGATTCGATCAATCACGACCTTCAGCTGTCCAGTAATCTCAATCCTCCTTTTCGCATTGGTTTTACCCTGCATAACAGCAAGCCGGTTGTCGCGGATGTCGCGCTCATCCATTTTCAGGGTGTCGGCGATCCTCTGACCCGTCAGGTAGAACAGGTCCAGAGCATCCCGCAGCGGTTGTTCGGCGTGTTGGTACACCAGGGCGAACATCTCGTCCTCAATGTACTGATCGCGACCCGATTCCTTATGCCCTTTCACGCCGGCGCACGGGTTGGCTAGGGAGGTATAGCCACTACTTCGGGCAAAGTTCCATATCGCGCTGAGCAGTGCTTTCTCCCGGTTGGCTCGAACTGGAGCTGTCTTGCCCCGCTGGCGCAGGTACTGGACGACGTGCTGGGGCTCGATCGCCTCCAGCGGTGCTGGCGGATCGTCGAAGAACTTCAACAATTGCTTCAGCTCTCTGGCGTTATCCTTCTGGGTGGCTAAACCCTTGGTGGGAACCACCTCGAGCATGTAGATTTTTGCGACGTAGGCAAAGGTGAGTACGTCCTTTACCAAGGCCGAGGCCGCGCGGCTCTTCTCGAGCTTCGCGTACTCCACGATAGCCATTCCGTAATCGCTGCCCAGGGCGATCTCTTTTCTTGGCGTGCCCCCGAGGTCGTAGTAGTAATAGATGGTTCCGCTGCGTTGCTTACGCTTCCTGAGGCGCGTAACGCTGTCAGTTTGTGTTGGTTTCCTTCCCATTTAACTCACCAGACGTGGCTGCCATTTTGGTTTTTCTGTTTGCACTGATACCGGCTCGCCGGTCAGGGCGCTGGCGATAACGCAAGGCCAGCCGCTGCGCTTGATGGTGTGTCGGATACCGTTTCTTTTTAGAACTTGCACCTGGCCGGCCTTTGTCCTGGCCCCGGTTAGCGTGCATACCTCTTCATGCGACAGGAAGTGAATTTCGTCCATATCTACCCCCTGCCGGCCGTGGGCCGCGCTGTCTTGATGATGTGAACGATTACGCCGAAGGTGATCAGCATCCAGAAACAGGTGCCGACGAAGGCCCAGACTAAGCTTTCCTGGTCGCCATCCATCAGCAACTCCGGGCCGATCCAGAAGAACCAGCAGGTGGTGGCGCTGACGTAGAGCAACAGGGCCGCCATGATCGCGGTGAGTTTTATTGCGTACATAGGGGATTCCTTGCCGCCGGCGGCGGCCGAATATTTAGTGGATGGTCACGCTGTCCTGGCCAGGTGCGACGGCGCGCGCCTGTTGTTCAGTGCGGAAGGACATGTGCTGCTTGATGCCGTTGCAGTCGGCGATGACCCACCAATAACCGAAAAAGCGGTGTGGGCCTTTGATGATTTTGGTGATGGTCACGGGGTGTCCTTGCCGCGGCGGGCGGCAGAAGGTGGGTTAAGCGGACCGGCGCCCGCTCTCTTTTTGGCGCTCTACGTCGATCTGCTCATATAGGGCGTCGACTCTTTTTCTTTTCCTATCGATGGTCTGTGAGCGCTTGATGTGGTCCGACATAGCCTTGTCGTAAGGCTCAATTTGCTTGAGAAGTTGAAGCTTCTCTTCTGGGTCCCTCGACTCATTGAATCGGTTCGCAAGTCGGTCGCGAGCCTTGAAATCCACACCATCGAGCGCTCGGTTTTCCTTTTGCATCTCGTCCAGAACTTCGGCGGACTGCCGTTCCCAGCGCAGATACAAAACGTCGCTTCGCTTTGGGCGAAAGAAGTGCTGGTTTCTTATCCAGGCAACCAGTTCATCCTTCGTCATTTCATCGAGGACATCTTTCGAGGACGAATTTTTCATGCAGGACTACCTCGCCCGCCGCTCACCGGCAGGCATGTAGGGGGATTTGGATTAGGGTTTTGCTTCGGCTTTTCGCTTGCGTGCCGCGATTACCAGAGCTTTCGATGTACTGGCGACGCCGCCCGCGACGTCTTCCGGGAGAATCGCGGTCATGCAATGAGGGCAGAGCGGTGCCATCTTCGTACTGCGCCAGGCCTCGTCCATTACCTTCGCGGCGCGGCTGCGCATCTGGAAAGTTTCGGCCTCTGCCAATTCGCGCTGCCGTCGCTTCAGCGAGTTCATCCCGCCGCTGAAAACCCCGACAAGGCCAACGAATGCGTCGAAGGGCTCGACCTCGGATTCGCAGTCGCTGCACCAGACGCGGCGCTCCTTCTCGTCATACACCAGCTTCTTGTGTTGGCAACTGCTGGCCGGGCGCCGCGTCATGCCCCGAGCAACCCGAAGGTCTTCGATCTGCACAACCTTCACGCCGTATAGATAGTCCTGTGGCTCAATTGGAACATCGCTCATGGCCTGGGCCCTCGATAGATGAAGACGTAGGCGAACCAGAGGGTGGCGATCATGGCTGCTGCTCCTTTTCGAAGTGGAACACCACCGGCGCGCCAGTCTCCGCGACCAGTCCGTAGGACTTGGCCAAGCGGTAGATGGGGTGGTAGCTGTTTAGGGAATTGATGTGCCCGGCGATCCAGCCCCGCCAGCCTTCCAGCGTCTGCCGGCCCTTGCTGATGTTGCAGGGCACGCAGGCGGGCATCATGTTGGCGAGGTTGTGGTTATCGGCCTGTTCGGCCACGCGCTCATCACTGACCCTGATCACTGGCTCTCGGTGATCGGCGTGCCACCGGTCACCAAGCAGCACCCCGCAGTAGGCGCAGTGCCCGCCGTATTTCAGGCGCACTTGCTCGCGCTCAGCTTTCTTCAGGCGCATAGGTCTCCTTGCCGCTAGAGCGGCTGCTTTGAAAAAAAGGGGGGTAGTGGCCTTTCGCGTCAGTGGTGCAATCGACCGGGATAGTTGAAACTTGTAGTTATGCTTGGGAAAGCCCACAGGAGAGGGATATGCCGCACAGTTTGGATACGCCTATTGCTCACGAATACCGCGGGCACCGGCTGTTCTTGAAATTTGATTGGAACAGGCCTAACGACGAGACGCCGGTTGCGGCGCATGTCATTGAGAGCAGTGACATTCCCGGATACGCCAACACGGTTGCAGATCTATCGGGCCCGTGGCGGGATTATCAGAATGCACTGGCTGAGGCGATAGCCACTGCTGAGCGCTGGGTCGACAGTCATCAACTGAAGTAACCGGCCGTCTGCAATTTCTAACTGGATTCTGTGGTGATGTCACACTGATGTCGCGTTACGAATGGCGAAACCTCGCCGCTCGGTCCCGAATAAGTGTGCCGAAATGCCTTCGATTGATGATTTCCGCTTCACCGCCCATCACGTCCTACTCGATCTCGATGCTGCTACAAATCACCTTATGTTGCTTGTAGTCTCTCGTGAGGTGGAGGGCAGTCGATGGGATGATGCCGTGGCACTCCATAGGCAATCCTACGAAGCTTGGGCTTCAATATTCACGGGAGTTAAAACCGACCCGATGCCTGCACTTGATGGCCGACCAGCTGGAGTAAGTACCCCGACGGCAGAGTAGGAATGCAACTCGTCGTTGTGCATATAACCTATGCGGAGTAGGCATCCCGCTCAACGGCCCGGACGGTGCACCTCCGAGCAGTTAGCCTGACGAGTATTCCGCCATCTTGTGAAAAAACCAACAACTCAGTCATTTGTCCTCCGTGCAGCCAGCTGGCGTGATTTGATGAGATCGGGTATTACGGGTGACCGGCATGGAGCCGGTCAAGGAGCGAGACTTGAAGCGATTGCTGCTAACCATTGGCACGCTGCTGCCACTGGCTGCCTATGCTGGGGCATTGAACGAAATGTATCCGGGCCCCTGGATTTACGAATTCAACAACACCATCACCGACGCACTAGTTCAGGCAAAGGTGGATCACTGTGAAAACTACAGATATCGAGTCAGTCGCAGGAGCAACGGTGAGTTCCTCGTGTATTGTTCTCGCGATAATGAGAAGAACCAGGACGAGAGGGCATACATAGTTGTGCCTGAGACCAGCATGGTTATGGGGCCCTACGAACCATCGTTCCATGGATCTTCAACGCGATAGGTGAGGACGGGTTAGGCGTCTCCATTGATCTATTGAGCTACAACGGTCCGGGCTGTCAGCAACATTGCTTTGTTTGCCGTTGGGGGCGTAGAGGTGTTGCTCATGATGATCTAATTCCGGATCAAGCTGAAGGTCTCACCCCCACTCACAGCCGATAGCAAGGTACGTCCTATCGTTCAGGATGGCGCGCACCATCGGCGCCGGGAATCGGATTTTATTTCAGACATGGGTCTTCCTCGCCGCTATGGCGGGTTAAAGTTGTACATAGAATTTAGATTCGTATAGATATCTCGACCAGCTGTCAGTTGCGATCTAGATGCGCTTGCGATTTGCTTTCATAGGTTTAAATTTCGTCCCGACTCACCATTACAGTTGGCGGTAAGGAGGGGGCCCTATGAGACTTCGAGGCGATATCTACTGGAACTGGGCTGACCCCGAGCTTCACTCTCTAACGCACGATGAAACACTAAGCGATGGAACTCATATTGATGTGCATGTCAGGCTATCGCGAACAGGCAAGCTTGACATGTTCATCGGAATATATGCCGCAGATGGAATGGCTTTGTACGAAGAAGCTGATGACTCATACCCTCGCGAATCGATGACCAGAGCGCTGGCTTGGGGCGTCGGTCGAGCTCGTAAACTGGCTGCTGATGCTCGCGTGAGCCCTCACCGAAATGCTTCGTCAAAGTAGCGGATGGCTTTGAAGGGGGAGGGGTTACAGGTTCTGCAGGTGGGGTACAGATGTACTCTTTCATGCGTTTGGGGGTCTAGTCTACCTCTTATCGGATATTCAGTCCTGTGTAGTGGCTAAATGGCATTGCTTGAGATAGAAATATCTCAAGTTTTCACTGCAGCCAAGAGAGGTGTGTGTATGAAATGGATTCTTCGACTCATAAGCCCAGAAGGTGAAACGTTTTTTACTGAGCCTGTTGATTTCCAAGGCAATAGGCGCTTGTGCCGTAACTCCCAGTTTGCGGAGCTGTTCGATACCTTCCAAGCAGCAGAGCGAGGGTTAGCCGATTTTCAGCTGCTTTGGGAGTCTCGAGTATACGTTTTGGATATTCTAGAAATGGGCGCTAGCGATAGTTTTGCCTTAACAGATATGACAAACCAGAGTTCGACTGAAACCTCCGTTTCTTGTTAGTCGAGCTGCTTCGGTGCGTATAGCGCTGGCCGAATCTGATCTCTTCATCGCCTCCGTCCCATCATCAACTACCAGCGTCTTTCCGCAGGAGCGGCAGAACGCCTGCTGTTCAATAGCCTCCCTCGTCACCAGATCATGGGCATTCACAACCTGTGGAGGGGTGTCGTGTCCGGGGCACCCCTTTGCCGCTGAAGTCAAAGCCATCACACGGCGGTCCGAATGGAAGCACCTCTTTGTCCTGGGCCAATCCTTCGAGTAGAAGATTCTTCACCTCGCCGGTGGTGCATTCACGTCCGTCCACCCGGAACATGCCTTTGAGTTCGTGCTTGCTTACGTCGCGAATTGCGCCGCATACGCTCAGATGAATGTGGAAGGTGCGCCCATTCGTGCCGAAGTGGTCAGCTGCTTTGTTTTCTGTAGGCATAACAATGACCTACTCCGGGATTGCCCGGGTGGTGAAGAGCGTTGATCAATGAGATAAAATTAATTGGCCACAAGCAACGGAGGTCAAAATGGCTTGCTTTATTTGCGGGGGTAACGTCGAGCCAGTCGCGCTTTACGATAGTGAGGAATATGTATGCGCCGGATGCGGTCAATACCGGATCTCCGTAGCTGCGATTGAGCTGTATAAGCAGCGCGACTGGAGGTTTGATGTATATCTCGCCAGGCGCTGGATTGCAGATCAGCAAGGCAGCGGCACTATCCCTTTAATCGATTCGGACATGGCTACAAGGTTAATGCGGCATTAGGCTGTCTCCTTACAATTTTGACTTCTCTTCCCACATCGCAATGATGTTCATCCTGACGTCTCCATCAATACCAGATCATGGGTTTTCGCAACCGTCATGCCGAGCAGTTCGGCGCTCAGGAATTCCAGACGGGCACCTTGCGACTTCTCCCAGTCGGGCAGCAGGGCGATCACACCGCGCAGACCCAGGCGCGTCAGGTCGTAGGCCATGTAGTCGGCCCACTGCGCACCCTCGACGATGCCGTGGTCTGCCGGGTTATCGACTTCGTAGCACAGGGCGCGCAGCTGATCGGCCACGGCGTTGAAGGCGGGGTAGTTGAAGTCCTCGATCCCCGTCATTGGCCCGGCCACGTAGACGCGATGGGCGCGGTCGGCCTGGAGGTTTACACCTGGCAGCAGGAACGACCTGATGCGGTCAACTGCTCGATCAACAGGTGCCTGGATGAATGACGGCAGCGGCTCGTTCGCCGGCGGCGTAGTCCGAGTAACAGCGGCGATCATGCCGACGTGCGAGTCGGTAACGATGCTGCGGATGTCGGGCTTGCGGTTTTCGGTAGGCATGGGGAGCCCTTGCCAGGCGATGCCCGGGAGGTGGTTAGGTTTAAAGAATCGGCTACAGTTCGAAGATCATATCTAAGGACAGATCTATGACATGCTTTATTTGCGGCGAGAAAGCGCTCGCAACCGATGTTGGCGAGGATTACGAAGAAAGAGTCTGTCAAAAATGCGGTCACTATCGAATCACCAGTGCGGCACTCATTCTTCTGAAGTCTCGCGATTGGAGCTTTGACGAGGAGCTGGCGAGAACGTGGCTTGAGCAGCAAAAGCGTCGTGGATTTATACCTACCATAGATGATCAGCAGGCAAGTCGACTGATCCGCGTTTAGACCGCCTCATCCTGGCCCTCACTCACTCGCACTCAAAAGTGCAGAGCAGGCTTTAATTTTGTTTTTTGGGGGCATGGGGAGTCCTTGCCGGGCCATGCCCGGGCGGTGGAATAAGCTGATTTAGGCTGTTGCGGACAACGCAAGGATGTCTTCACCGCCGCGTGCAATGCCGGCGTGAAGGTCAACCTTTCTGCCTGCGAGCATTCCGGCGACCTGGGCGTTGAGATCCAACTCTACGGCTTTGCTTTTCCTGGACTCCCCGATTTCCTGGGTGGCGAGATATTCGCTGATCAGGGCCTTGTCCTGGTTTTGAATCGCGACGAGGTCCTGGCCGGTAGCGGTGGGCCCGAGCTGGTCGTCTTCGCCTTGAGGGACCAGCGATTTCAGCTTCGACTGGACTTCCCAAACCCAGGCCAGCGCAAAGTGATCTCCTGCAGTTTCTGCGGAATACTGACTACGATGAACGCCCGATCTGACCGCCGAGCAGTAGGCTTTGCGGGCCTGAGTGAGCTTGGTGTGCAGTGCCTCATAGGCATACAGGGCTATGTTCTGAGCAGGAGAAACGCCGACGAATGTCGCGCACTCAATGATTCGGCCTTTCGAGGAGCTCCACTTCCTGCGCCGCAGGGTTGTACAACTAAATGCGTCTGCCACAGCGATACTGAGTTGTTGATCCCATGCCGGTCGACGCTGAGCGCGGAACAGGGACGACTCTACTTCACCAACATCGCTCAACTTCACATCCATTTCGGTCAGCCGGTACTCGCGCATCAATGCCTGGGCTTGTCGGAGCGCAGTGGCGGCTTCGTTCTCGTTGGCGCTCTGCGCCATTGCCAGGCAGTGCTTGATCTTGCGGATGGCGCGCTCGAGCTTCTTTTCGTCGATCTGTTGTGCGGACATAGGGGAGCCTCGCCTGGGTGGCGTGATTGGTTGGATTGGGGTATTAATAGAATTTAGTACGGGCGTATTAGGAGAGAGATATGTCGCGATTTGAGAATGCTATGGAAGTTTTATCAGCAGCAGAAGAGATCATAGCGCAGTTAGATGAGGACTATAAAAAAGCAAGAGCCGCAGAGAGCGTTTTGCATGTCTCGAAAACAAAGGTCAAGTCGGCGTTGGAGTATATACGGAGCGCCCTGGAGTATATAGCTCAAGACGTTTGGGCGTCTTATACAAAAAAAGGTAATAGTGTTTATTTTCCATATGGGAAAGATGAGGTCGAGTTTTTAAAAAGCGTAAAGAAAAATCTACCTGCTTTGGATGAGCAGGCGCCGAAATTGTTCTCGATCATTCGGTCTATACAGCCTTTTTGTTGTGGTGATGAGTGGCTTGTTTCTGTTTGCAAGGCTTCTAACTTTAACAAGCACAATGGGTTAAGTGCGCAGGTTAGAAAGCAGTCAAAGAGTAATGTCATAAATATTAACGGGTTTGGAACTTTTTCTAACTGTGAGGGGTTGATTCTCGATAACTGTAGCTTTAATGGTATTCCTATTGCTAAATCGAATCGCATGGTTTTATCAAACTCAATGCCTACATCCGAATTGCAAGACCAGATTTCCGAAGGTATTGTGCTGTCTCGAGAGTTTGATTGGGTGGAGTTTCACTTTGAGGACTATGGTGTTGACGTTCTTTTACTGATAACGAAGGCGCACTCAGCTGTTTTGGATCTTGTTGTTCAAGTCAATAATGAGATAAACGGACGCGATATTTGATTTTTCACATATTTGCATTCTCAGCATATGGCGACCAGGGGGAGGCGGCCGGTTTCCCGGCCGGATGATTTACTTAGGATCGAACGAGCCAAGAGAAAGCGATGCGCTCGTGCCGATCTTCTCTTGAAGAACCGTCTTGAATTCCTGCGCGATGTCTTCGCGCTGAACTTCTTCACCTACCCAGCGCAGTTTCAGCACCGGCACTGCGCCGCTGGTGATAACCGAAAGGCGCAGAGTGATGACTTGTTCGGTCAATCCCTCGAACGGAACGGTGCTGAATTGCAACGATACCGGCAGAGTTTCTTTGCTGCGCGCTTCGATTTGGTCCATGGCGCTGCGGCTGGCGCTGGTTTCGCCTACCATGGTTTCCGATTCGCTCGACGCCTTGATCGTGATGGTGCGCACTGCCGCAATGGCCCTGGCCACAGGGATGGCGTTACCGGCCTCGTCAATCGGCGTGAGGTACTGGTGCCAGTCTTCGATCCAATCGCTCAAATCCTTTTGGCTGATACCGCGACCGCCAATTTGCTGGGCAGCGGTGTACCCGGCGGTCGGCTTCAGTTTCAGGATGGCGCGGTCATCGGCGTGCCCGGGAGATGCAGCAGTGCCCAGGTTGAACAGCAAAATGCAGCTCATTGCGTCCTGATCGATGAAGCCACGGGCGCCCGATTCTGCACGCTCTGCCACATACAACGCAAAATCTTCCAGCGAATGGGTGCTGTAGGTGCCACGGAAGCGGCTGCGACCAGCCTGGTATCGTTCAAGGTCGATGATTTTTGCGCTATCCGGCAAGACCACCGTAGGCACAAACGTCTCCAGCTTCTTGCCAGTGGCTTCCAGTGCGTTATCGGTAATGAGCTGAATTGCTTCTTTGGTAAGTGACATCGGTTATTTCCTTGGCTTACTGGAGGGAGGGTGTAGCGGGGCGGTTCAGCTGCGCTTAGGGATAGGCGCGTCATCGCGGGTGAAGAGCTGGTCGTGCTTCTCCGCGAATAAGGTCACACGGCCGCCGGTGCCCACATGCATGGGGGTATCGAGGCTGGTGTTTTCGCTACGAGTGCCACGTTTGGTAGGCACCTTGTAGTCGAGCTTGTGTTTGATCTTGACCTGATGCGATTCGCCGATTTGGCTGAAATCCAGGGTTATCACCACTTTTCCAGCCTTGCCGTGGTCAACGACCCCGGCGGCTACTTCGGAAAGGGCGTGGCCTATTTGGCTGGCGAAAGCGCCGCCGTTGAGTTCTTCAAGGAACTCGGCTGTGTCGGTTGCGACTGACATTGTTGAATCTCCGGGGGTGATTGATTCCGCTGGCCGGCAGAGCGAGCCAGGTTTGACGTTTGCGTTGCTGGTGACGGGCTATGCGGCGCATGAATCGACTTTCACCTGACCCCATGCGCCGGCGGCGAGGAAAAGCTTCGCGGCGTGGGCTTCGTCGAGCGTGACCTCGGCGGGAACGGCGATCCAACCTGACGCAACTATGTGGTTCGGGTTGCAGCCGTCTCGCAGCTCCAGGTAGTAGTGCTCAATGGCGTCAGTCAGGCGCTCGGCCTTGTAGATGCCCTCGGGCGAGATCTCTACCGACTTGACGTACTCAACGCCACGCTCGTTGCGACACATGGCGCTGATGTAGATCGTCCAGTGATAGGAGAAGTCGAAGAGGGCGTTGGCAATAGCCAGGCTGCGAATCTGCTTGCAGCTCTTCCAATTCACCATGATCTGCAAGCCGCTGGGGTCGATGTTCATGACGGCGACGTGATTGGTGTTGAGCAGTGACCGACAAGCGCGCTCGGCCCGGGCGAAGCAGTTGTTGGGCTTGCGCTTGCTCATAGCGAGTTCGCCATCAGCCGAAGGGCCTTGCGATCTGCTGCGGTCAGCCCCTTGGGCTTCCGGTAGAGGACCGTTTCAGGGTCTATCCAATCTCGGCGCTTGGGTGGCGGTGAAGGTTTGGCGGGAGGAATTTCCCGGTAGCGACCCCCTGGCGTCCTCCAGAAGTCGGCCACCGCCGCAGCAAGCCGATCAGATTCGATCTGTTTTTCTCGAACTGCGTAAAGGTTCAGACTGATCATGGTGGCCTCACTTGATGCGAATCGAGCTGTCGCCGCGCTCAAGATGAGCCCACTTCGGCTCTTCGAGCAGTTCGTGTTCGGCATCCTCGCCAGCTGCAATCCGCTTGCGCACGGCCTCGTTGTGGTCGCGAATTTCCTTGAGCTTGACGGCGATGGCCTTTTTGTCAGGGGCGATGCTTGATTTAACGGTCGTCAGTTCGTCCGGTACCGCGTCTTCGTTGTCCACGATCACCCGCTCACTGCCCATGGCCAGGGTTATGGTGAACAGTGGCCGCTTGATCGACTTGATGTTGGCGGCTTCCATATTGCGGCGCAGGTAGTCGCTGATTTGCGACACGCTGTTGGACTTGATGCGCTTCAATTCGGCCAGGCGCTCAATCTCGTTTTCGATTGCCGTCACATCGCTCTCGATATTGCGGCGCAGCATGACGATGTTGTCGGCTTTGATGTTGAAGTCGCCCTGGATCTCATCCATTGCGTGCTGCAAGGCCTCCTTGAGGCCCTCTTCATCGGTGTCGGCCATGGCCTGCAATTCAGCGAGTTGGCCGGTGAGTGTGTAGAGATTTGTCATGCTGCATCCTCTTGAATGTTTTCGAGTTGCGCTTTGCGTTCTTCGAATGCTTTGGTTATGCGTTTGATGAAGGACGCTTCATTACGGCGCGTGGCTTCGCGGAGATACTTCACATTGATCAAATTCAATTCGTGAAGAGATACGGCTTTGCCGATGGTTTCGACGGCCGACGCGAGCCAGTCCACGCGTTCCTGCTTCTGGCGCAGCTGCTCAGCGTCCTTGTCTTCCGCTTTCTCGAGTGCGAACACTTCGGTGATGGTGTCGACGTAGCTGGGGTCGTCGAACATGCCCAGGTAAATGTCAGCTGCGAAGCCCAAGGCTTGCAGGCATTTACCGATGCCGTCGGTGAGGGACTTCTTCGCCGTATCCCAGTCAGTCAGGATTTTTCCCTTCTGCAGGTACACGAAAGGGGTGTGGCCGTACTGCTGGATCGTGCACTTTTGCCCGTCTTTGCCCGTGTACCAAAGCTCAACTTTTACGGTGTGAACCTTTGCGCAAATCATTGGTGCACCGGGCCACTCTTTCGTAGGGGCTTGGATCGGGGCGCCTTCGTCGAAGCGGTCCTCAAGTACAGTCCAGCCCCAGCCTTCACCGCAGGGGCCGAATAGCTCGGTAGCTCGATGCATGAGGTATGTTGGCCTGATGGCGGTGCCCTGAAAGCCACCGGCACCGATGAATTTCTTGGTAACTTCGGGATCGGTTTGGTTGACTTCGTCCCATATCCTGGTGTTTTTTGTCATCACTTGTTCCTCCAGCCATCAGAGCGCTTAACCAGGTCTTTGAAGGAAGCCGCCGGTAGCCTGCTCATGTACTTTTTATTGTCGCGGTACCACTCTTCGAGAGCGTCCCGTGGGGTCTGGATCGCCACAATGTGAGTGATCCGCTCGCGGTAGGATGTTGAGTTGGCTACTTGTGAGTGGAAGGCGCTGCGAACGACCACAGTGTTGGTCATCCCTTTTTTCACAAGGGCTGTGAGTTCCTCCTGAGATTTCACAGCTATCGCGCCTGGGTGTTTTTTCTGGAAGAGCCGGTAGCACGCTTCCTTCACCAGTTCGGTAGTCCCGTACTCGACGTATTCAACGTCCGGAATGCCTTTTTCAATCATCTCGGCCACCTCATCGAGCTGGCCGGTGTCGATCCAGGCATTTTTCGAAACCTGTCTCAGATCCCATCCGCAGACCGTCTGTCTGTCGCGTTCGAGCTTCAAATACTCGGGCAGGATGTCGTAGCCGTAGGTCAGCTCGGTGTCGCACACGTAGAGCGAGCCCACATACAGCTTTCCGGGCCGCGATGGCAGGATGTGCCCGTATTTGCTGCCGATCACGTCGCTCATTGCCGGCTGCATCCGCAGGCACATGCCACGGATCTCCTCCTCGTGTTCGGAGGTGATGCCGGAAATGATGAACTCAACGCCCTGATTGGGCCGGTGCGCCGGCGTCTCGTTGATGCAAAGCACCTCGGCGTCGAATTGGGCGCTGTGCCTGAACTCAGGAACCCATTGTTTGTTGCCGTTGAGGACTGTTACGCCGAAGCCGTTGCGGGTCAGTACCAGCATGGCGATTTTGTAGCCCTCGCCAAAACTGCCAATCGCGTCATCGCGGTCGGACTTGGAAGTGCTGCCCAGCACCAGGGTGCTGGCCTCCAGCCTTGCGAACCGGCTGGTGATGAACAACTGGCCTTGCGCAAAGGCATATTCAAAAGGGGATTCACTGTCCAGGGCGTTCTGGATCAACTCGCGCACAGCCTCTTTCAGGCCCCAGTGGCGCACGTAATCCCGCGAAAGAGGAAGTTCATAGGATTTGGAACGGATGCGGTCTGCAATTGCTGCGAGCATGACTATCTCCCGCGCCATCCTTGCGGTGGGCGCTGTGCGAAATGATTTATTGGGTGATCAGGCCGCCGATGGCGGGGCCCAGGAATACAACTGCGATGAAGGTCAGGCCGACGATGGCCGAGGTCAGGCGGATGGCGCGGCGCCGGTAGCGCTGGCGGGTAGTCATGGGCGCTGCCTCAGCTGCTGCAGCACCAGTTCGTGCAGTGCTTGACCGTTGCGGCTCATACGCTGCCCACGAAGCTGCCACTTTTTCGTGCTGGGCCAACAGTCGATCATTCGGCCATCGGGAAGCGTCAGAACGACGTGGTAGCCGTTGTTGTGCTTCTTGTGGGCAATGCCGGTTCGAGATAGCCAGCCGTCAAAGCGCTGCATGGCTTCGGCCTTCATGCGCTTTTTGTGACCTGCCGGATTTGGTTCGCTGCACTCACCACCACAATTAAGGCAGCAGCGCGGAAAGCCAACACTGTCGCCGATGGGTTGGCAGCAGCTCATGCAGTGAGAGCCATCAGCCACGCTCTCCTCATAGAAGCTCACGCCTTCACCTCATAAGCGACTGTCCATTCACCGCACAGGCAAATCCGGCGGCTCCAGGCGTGAACGTTTTCGATACCTGCGTCGTAGGCAAGCGACAGCACGCCGAGCCAGGATTTGTGGGTAAAGGCCAGGGTCATGGTGTTCATGGATTCTCCTTGCGCCGCTGGCTGATTTTGAGCAGGCGCTTGCAGTAGTGGTTGAACTCTTCGACGGAAATTGAATTGCCTTCCATCATCCTGGTAATCATTTCCAGGACGGCACGCTGGGCGCCTCGCTCGCTACTGGGATGCTCCAAGGCTTCGAGAGCCTCGTCGATTAGGATGTGGGCGCTCAAAAGCCGACCCTCCGCTCCAGCTCGTCCTGCTCTTCCTGCAGCTGAACGGCTATCCCCGCATGAGGCTTAAGCAGGTCAACCGCGAGCTGCTTGAGGGCCGTTTTAGACCCCAGCAGATAAATCGCCAGGTCCAACATCAGGCCGGCGCTGCCGAATCCCATAGCGTGGATCACCAGCTGGCCCAGTGCGTCGATTTTGTCCTCGCCGTCAATCTGGCGCTGGTTGACGTGGTCCTGTACCGCCTTGGCGAACATGGCCTGGGTCACTTCGCCCTTCTCGGACTTGCTGAACCCCCATTCCACCCGATAGCCCAGCATCAGACGCTCGGCGTTCGCGTCGATCCACTCGACTTCCGCCAGGTCGTCTTCGCTCACCGGAGGCGGCAATAATTCGTCGTGCAGAAACTGAGTCTTGCGTAATGCAGACATGGTCGCCTCCAGGGTGACGGGTTGGTTAGACGGGTAGATCTGACCAGCCTTGAACAAGGTTGGTGACATAGCTCCCATAATTCGGGATGTAGTCGTTTTCGGATTCAGGGCCACGCTCGAACAATTCGCACAGCGGAGTGAAGTCGCCAGCGGTGCGGTGCTGATCGGATTTGAAAATGCCCAGGCAATAGCGGAATTCCTCGACCGTGAAGTCTTCGAAACCGCACTCATAGCCCATGACGTACGTCGATACTCGAATGCGATTTCCAGCTTTCATCGCTGACTCCTCTTTTTGGTCACCTGTATTCGTCAACACTCATGCCTCCCGCTGGTTGCCTATGGGCGCGGGGGAGGAGTGCTGACGTGGCGCTGGTTGTTCAGTGGTGAAGCGTGCCCTGGCCAAAAGGCTTGAAGCAGCATGCGCAGACGGCGATACCTGTCTCCTGCTTGATCTCAATGCTGCGCGCGGTGTTGCGGTACATCACTGCAGCGGATGAAAGGCCGGCTCGCTCAGCTTCGTCCGCTACCAGAAGCCATCCCGCGATTGCTGGGTTTGGCGTCGCTGGCGCGGCCAACTCGATTTCGATTTGCATCGTCTTGCCCTCGGTTGTTTTCCCAATGCACCCGGGTAACCAGGTGCATCAGTGAAAAGGTCCGTCATACCAAAACGTTGTTGTCGTACTGCCGGGAGCCTGTGTCGCAATGGCTATGGCCTTGGGAAATTGCGTCGTAGTGGTAGAACAGCGAACCAGTAGCGCGGCACTCTCCGCTTTCTTCATCAGCGATCACGACCGCTGTGATCCGAGTGTTTCGAGCGCTGCTGGTGAAGTGAGCGCTGTATTAACCCAGGCGGGCGATGGTCTTGCCGTTTTCTTCTGTGCTGGTGAAGTTGAACATTGCGTCGCCCTCCAGGGCTCGGTTGTCATCCCAAGCAGCCCTCGCAAGAAGGCTGCTCAGTGATGAGGTCCGTCATAGCCCGCTGAGCTCCAGCAGTTCGCTTTTGATTTCGCAGAGGACCTCAAGTGAGGCTTCGTCGCCAGCCGCTGCCGCCGCACCTTGCATCATGGTGATGGCGTCGAGCTCGGAGCATTCGTGAGCCACTTGTACTTTCGTGATCGCCATCACCGCGGTTTGCAAATTCAGACTTGTCATTCCGATGTCCTCCGTTGATTTCCAATGCCGCCTCATAGAAGCGGCATCAGTAAATCTGTGGGTGTTTCATCTCCACCACGCGCATCGCCCGATTCGTATCTCTGGCCGGCGTCACACATTTCGTGGACGGTGTTCTTCGCCGACCGGCTTGCGTGGTTTCGCGTACTCACATCTGGTGAGCACGGCCAGTTCCAGAGCTGGCATGGGGATCGAATTTGTTTTTCGCGCTGTTCGCCGTATTGGCGATGCCTCAAGGGCTTCCCGTTTCCAGGGATCGATCCGCGAAGATTTCAGGTTGTTAAAGAGCGTCGGGCGGAGGCCCTTCGCAGTGGCTGTGTGTCGCTGCGATGGAGTTAATTTAGCCTCAAGCTAAAATATCGTCAATAGCTCCAAGCTAAATATTTAGCGATGGGCGAAATTAATTCCATTCGCCAGGTCTCGCCGCGCCGCTGGCTGGGGTCCATAAGCGCTTTACGCGCCAGTTAGCAGTGAGCTATGATTTTTCCATTTGCTGTATGGATATACAGTATTTAACTGGGAGGGGATTTCATGGCAAAGAAGCAGGCGGCACTGGCAGCAAAGCAGGAAATGAGCGGCATGGAGCGCCTCGCGCTGCGCGTCTCATCGATGATCAATCACCCGGTCGCGCAGGCGCAGCGCTGGGTGACGATTCATCGTCTGGACACGGACGGGGATCGAGAGTGGGAAGAGGTGCTGAGCGTGATCGCTGACACTGACGAGCTTGAGTTGACGCTCAATGACGACGGCAGCGTGACGGTGAGGTGGGAGCAGCAGGAAGTCGAGGTGGCAGGGAGGGGAGAGGTCGAGTTTGAGCCAGAAGAAGAGGCGGCGCCTTTCTGATAGGCATGAAAAAGCCCGCATTCGGCGGGCCTCTTGTATTCCTTGATGGTCATTCAGTCTCTGTGTAAACCCTTTTGAGTCCGGCCATATCCGCCTCATTGATTGAGCTTTCCGTGCCGCATACCTTGAACTCAACAAGCTTGGCCGTAGCGATCTTCTGTAGTGCCGCACGATCAAGAATTAAGTCGAATCTCTCGATTGCTGCCGATGCAGACCGATCAGCGCTGTATTTGGTCGTCAGGTACGGAGCGGATTGTCCATCAACAAGCCAGTCAACTTGATTGCAGTCGTTGTACTGCATTGAGTCGGCATAAGTGATCAACTGAACCTGGTACTGGTAGGGCTTGGCCTGGCCCTTTGGATAAAAAGCGAAAGTCGAAACCGCAAATGTTTCCGCCTCAGATGGAATAGTGGTCCACGCCACTACTCGAGATCCAGTAAATCGATCGGTCTTATCCCCAAAGACCCCGGCCACAGCTCCTGCCGAAAAAAACAATAGCGCGGCGGTTAAGAAAATCGGCAGCACTCGCATTTGGATCCCTCCCATAATTGAGCCAGCACTTTACCATTCGTGGCGTACAGCCACCATTGGCATCCAGGGGGAGGGTGCGCAACAACCAAGTGGGCTGGTCGTTAACATGCCAGGCACCTACTGAGTAGTTAATTGCGTTGGATGCGCGGGCAGATCAGTGGAGTACAGGGGAAAAGAGCGCTTTGGCAGCCTCGTCCAGTAGCCTATCGATCTCAACCAGTTCGGCTTCTTGGATATCAATCGCGCTTTTGTAGGCGCACGCCATTAGCTGCAGCACCTCAAGATCAGAAATCTTAGCAAGCTCATCTTTCAGGTCGGGGCGCTGGGAGAGCAGGAGCGCTCTAATCTCTTCTGCGGTTTTCGACTTGTCCATGGGAATCCCTCCATAGCTCAGCCCAATTTTAGCCGATGAGGATACGGAGTAATGCCCGCTGATCGCCAGATTGACCGAAGGGGGCTGGTCCAGAAACAAGAAGCCCGGCGCTTAGCCGGACATTTCCAGAAGAACAGGCTATTTCATCGGGTGCGATTCATTGCCTCGGAAATTTTCTTACTGACAACAAACGGCATTATGACCAGTGCACACCCGCCAACAAAGAAAGCAGCTGTTACGTCTGGAATCTTGGAAACGTAAGCTGGATAGCCAGAGGTGAATACAAATGCGAAACCGCTTGGCAGAGTCGTGAAAGTGAATGCCTTTGCCACGCATTCAAAGGCGCGCGACGTATCGCATTTATAGCAGCCGAACAGGATCATTCCAGCTAAGAAGCCCACAGCTGAATTTATTGGTTGTAGATTCTTAAAAACAATGTCCGCGGCTTCAAAAACGGTCATCAAGCATTCCTTGCTTTCGCAGAAACAAACTTACCTATCGCTAAGCCACAGATGGATGCAGCGATTCCCAAGCCGACTGGAGACGGAACCGCTGACGCAACGCTCCAGCAGACACCGGCCACCGAGCTGAAGAAAAAAGCCGACCCAATCATCACAGGGATATCAATCAAGTCAATGTGAAGCAAGGCTTTAATCATCTTCTTTCGCTCCATAGCTGCGTTGGGTGCTACCCACTCAGTATACATGCGAAACCGCTCATCAACTGGCGAAAACCTAATTGTATGAGAAACCTCTATGTTTTCAACAGTCATGAAAAAACCATGCGCAAAGGAGACCTTCCCCTGAGTAGGAATTTCAGTTTCCACCAAATCAAAATATCTAGATGACTCCATAACAGCGCTCATGGGTGGTCACTCGACATAGCTTTAAAGGATATCCCCGTGTGGAAAAATCTTGTATCGCCGCAAAAATCGCAGCTAGCGGCAAAAAACCAGACCCCAATTTTAGGTAAATTAGGAACAGGAGTCGCAACCACGCCAGCAGTTTCCCCTGTCGGAGATGGTGCAACCTGATACTTACCGGAGGAGCAGAATGAGCACGTCCTCTCAGGCCTCATCCGCTCAAGAAACCCCTCAAAAGCATCTTTGGGCACCTTCAAAGCTTTGTGTTCTGCTGGCTCGTCAGCAACTTGCGACTCATCAGGCAAACTTTCCTCAACTGTATCGACCACTATGATTCCCTTCTTGTGCGAAAAGCTATAAGAAATAAGTTTACTATTACAACATCTTGCCGCGTCGAACCATGCGCCTATTCGGACTTGCGCCGAACTATTTGCCCCGCCTTCACCTCATCCGCATACCCAGCCAGCCGATCCTCGTCCGCATGAAGCACAGTGCACATCTTCAGCACGGCTTGGGCGTCCGCCTCATTCCCGGCAAGGCTCAGCCGCTCCGCAATCCTCATCAGCTCTACGGCTGACCACTTGAGGTCGGAGGCGACGCCTTGCAGGTCGCGCTTTAGGTCTTGGTTTGGCTTGGTCAGGGACATAGCGTCACACCGGTTGTCCGTTCCAGACATAAAGCACCCGGGCCAGGATATGGGTGTCATCCACTCGAATGTCCTCTGGGGCGTGATGCTTGTTGTCCGAAATCATCTTGAAGCGATCCTTGCCTTTCTTTTGAAGGCGCTTCACGTACAGCATCTCGTCGTGGGAGAAGAGGTAGATGCCATCGCCGGAGAACTCCCGGATCGTGATGTCGACCAGTAGCGGGTCGCGATCCTTGATGGTTGGAGCCATCGACTGACCCCAGCCGGTGATCATCTTGAGATGGAAGTGTTCTTTGAAGGTGACGCCCAGGTCACGCAGGTGCTTAGGGCTGACCCGTATGTCCTGGAGCATTTCCGGGTATTCATGCGGAATTTGACCGCCGCCCATCGCTGCGCGCACGTCGTAGTGGGCAATCCACACTTCATCGCCGACCTGGCCAGGGCGAGAGAAGTCGACGGTAATGACGTTACTTGTCTCGTCAGCCGCCGCGATGATCCGGTCACGAGCAGTGCTCGTCAATCCTTTGACCCTCGAAAGCATCTGCTTTATCTGGTCCGCTGCGGTTTGCGCTGACGCCTCACCTGGGTCGTCGCCCGATATCTGATCGTCGCCCAAAGTCATCGACTCGCCCAGAGATAGGGAATCAAACCAACCTCTGGGCAGCTTCTCGATCGCCTCAATTCTCCGCGCTACGTCGTCTCCCAAATTCTTCGCAGTCTTGTCCGACAAAATCTGGCTCAGGTGCGCAGGGGCCATCCCCCAGCGCTCGGCGCATGCGCCTTTCCGCTGGGTTCCTATGAGGCTGATCAGTTTCTGCTTGCGAATCGCATAAATATCCATGCGGGCAAGAATGCCAGCGTTTAGCTCAATGCTAAATGTGCTCAAAGCTAAATATTCCTTGCTGATATATTAGCCATAAGCTAAATTTCTCCTATGTTTAAGGAGAGATCCCATGAATGACCATCTGCGTGACTGGCTCGCCAGCGCTTCAAACGAACGGCGCCAGTCAGTGGCTGCTGCTGCCAAGACGACGGTAGGGCACCTGTGGCAGCTGGCAGGCGGTCACCGAAAAGCCTCGGCCGACCTAGCAGAGCGCCTTCAGGACGCATCAGGTGGAGAGATCACCATCGCAGGTTTGCGACCGGATCTTCTCGACCTGGCGCACAAAGTCCTACGCGGCGCCGCCTGACATCCCTGTCCGCCGTTCCATTGAGCAAATGATCGCCTCTGCACCTGCAGGGCGCCACGTAAAGAATTTCGAGGTGTTACATGCAGGAATTGATGAAGGCGATCTATGACGTGGTGGACGACCACGGGGCAGGGCGGATTGCAGAGGGTGCCAGCTTCTCTTCGAAGACACTGCTTTCCCAGAAAGCGAACCCGGACTACGACAGCCACAAGCTGAACGTCCAGGAGCTGCACCGGATTATGAAGTTCACCCAGGACTTCCGCCCACTGAAGGCATGGGCTGAGGCTTTTGGCTTCGACTTGGTGCCGAAGGAAAAGCCCGAGGGCATCAACCTCAACACAGCACTGCTGCGCCTGCACGCCGACCTGGCCGATGTGACCCGCCTTGCGTTCGACGCCCAGGCCGATGGTCGCGTTTGCTCTCGCGAGAAATCCGAACTGCTCAAGGAGGCTGAGGAAGTGATCGTCAGCCTGGAAGTGTTCAAGCAGTCCGTGAAGGCGGCCTGAATTACAGACACAAAAAAGCCACCGGACGAGGGTGGCTTTTTCTACAGCGGTAAACAACTGGAGCGAATCATGCACCAATACACAGAATCGATCAATAGCCCCAACAATCTCGCGCCACGTTTTGTGCAATCGCAAAACGTGGCGCGGACAATGTCGTCTCGGGAAATCGCCGAATTGACCGGCAAGCAACATCAGCACGTTAAGCGCGACGTGGAAAAGATGCTTGGCGAACTCGAAGAAGATGCGTCCAGTTTTGGACGGATCTATTTGGACACGATGAACCGCCAGCAGACGGAGTATTTGCTCGACCGGGAGCATACCGACTGCCTTCTCACCGGCTACAGCGCGGCAATGCGCATGGCCGTTATCAAGCGCTGGCGAGAACTGGAAGGTGGCCGTGTCATTGCAACCCTCCCTGACTTCTCAAATCCGGCAGCGGCTGCCCGCGCATGGGCGGACGAGGTAGAGCAGAAGCAGGCGGCTGAACAGGCTCGCCTTCAGTTGAGCGTTGAGGTGCAGGCTCAAGCAACCAAGATCCACTCCTTGGAGAACCTGTTCAAGGAGGGCATGACCCACACCCAGTTCTGCAAAGGCCTCAATGGGGTCAACGTTATGCAGGTGGGCAAGTACCTGGAAGCGCGGAGCTGGCTCTACAACGAGAGCAAGTCCGGCCTACGTCACCGTGTTGGCTCCTACGCGCGCGACAAGTACATGACTGAGCATCAGCACGAAGTCACCCCTCACGGCAAAGACCCCTTCATCTCCTACACGCCGATCCTGCTGAAGAAGGGCGCCGCACGCCTGTATGACCTGTACCTGGCCAACGAACTGCCCATGAAGAAGAGCTGGGACGGCCTGTTCACCCACGACAAAGCAATGAGGGCCGCGTAATGGCCGGGGACTGGATCAAAATGCGAATAGACCTTCAGACGCATCCGAAAGTGTTCCGCATGGTGTCCGCATTGAAAGCGGACAGGTTGCGGATCATCGGCGGACTGCATATCGCTTGGAGCATCTTCGACACCCATTGTGATGATGGCGTGCTGGTTGGCTACACCGTCGACGCGATGGATGCGGTGGTGGGCTGGCCAGGTTTTACCCAGGCCATGATTGACGTGGAATGGGCGGGTATCCAAGACGATGGAAGCCTCGTAATGCCTCGCTTTGAAGAGCATAACGGGGCCAGCGCTAAGCGCCGCGCCAACGATAACGAGCGCAAGCGCAACGACAGAAAGGCAAAGAATGTCCGCAATGTGTCCGCTAGTGATGCGGACAAATTGCGGACCAGAGAAGAGAAGAGAAGAGAAGATAAAGAACAAAAGCCTTATGGCGATGATGCGGTCGATCACGCTGAGTTGTTCGCGCAGTTCTGGGCCCTGTATCCACGCAAGGTGGGCAAGGAGGCTGCACGCAAGGCGTGGGACAAGCTCAAGCTGACCAACGAGTTATTCGATTCTTTGATTCAGGCCCTGGGCGCGCAGTGCCTCACGACAGACTGGACCAAGGACAACGGCCAGTTCATCCCGCACCCATCGACATGGATTAACGGCAAGCGCTGGGAAGACGAAGTGCCAGACCCGGCGCCGCTCGGTAGCAACGTTCACCAGTTCACCCCGAGGCCTCAGTCTGGCGAGCCTGACTTCAACAGCAACGCGTGGGCTGACGGCCTCGTGGTCCGCCCATGAAGCCGGTCAACCAACTGATGGCGACCATGGGCAACCTGCCCGCTGAAAGCCATGTCCAGCCGCTCGACATCACGCCGCAAACTGTCGAGGTGGTGAACGACCTGTTCCGCCGTCTGCGTGGGATCTTCCCTGCATGGCGCCAGGCTTGGCCGTCCACCGAAGCGCTCGATGCTGCCAAGGCCGAATGGATCAAGGAGTTCGCCGACGAGGGCATACGCACCCTGGAGCAGATCGAGTTCGGTATCCAGAAGTGCCGCAAGCTCAAGAAGCCGTTCGCTCCAAGCGTGGGGGAGTTCATCGCGATGTGCGTGCCGAGCCCTGAAGACTTCGGCATGCCCTCGGCTGCCGGGGCATGGGTGGAGGCTCTGATGGGGACCTACAGCCACGAAGGCGTGAAGATCGCGGCCATTGCCACGGGTCTGTTCGACCTGCGCTCAGCCAAGCAGGAAGACAAGGGCCTGCGCCAGCGCTTCGACCACAACTACGCCGTGGTGATCCGCCGCGCCCAGGAAGGCCAGGCGCTGAACGGGAAGATCCTCACCGGGATCGGCCACGACAGCCAGAAGACCGACTTCGATCTCGCCAATGAGCTGGCCAACCAGCAGACCCAGGCGCGAATCCTTCAGCAGGGCATCCCGACTGACGGCAAGTCGGCCCGCGCACTGCTGCTGGCCAAGTTCGGCAAGAAGACAACGGAGCAACGGACATGACCGACAACACCGAATTGAAGCGTGCGGCATCGGCTTCAAAAAACTGGGGCGGCGAAGTTGGCGAGGGCCGTTGGTACGCCGCCGAGTGCTTCAAGCGCCCATATTTCAGTGCCCAAGATGCTGAGTTCATTGCTGCTTGCGATCCTGGGCGCGTCCTGGCCCTGATCGCCGAGAACGAGCGACTGAACACGGAATGCAAACAGCTGATCCTGCTGGAGCATCACGGTGGAACCGTCGAAGCTGCGACAAACCTGCTGGCCGAGCGAGACCAGCTCAAGGCCGAGAACGAGGCGCTGCGCAAGGACGCGGATAAGTGGCAGATCGTTGAGCGCGCCATGACTCAGCTGCAGTCGGACGAGCAGGGTGCGGCGATCTGGTCGGCATGCTCGCGAATCCTGATCAGCGTTGCTAGTGAATTGAATTCCGGGCGCAGTGTAGTCACCGAAGAGGGCGTAACGAACGGCGGTGTGGAAATTGGCGACTGGCGCGTCACTGTTGAACGAATCGACGCCGCCATGGGCAAGGGAGAGCAGTCATGAGCCCGATCATCACTCACCAAATGCAACCGTGCCCGTACAGCTGCGTGTCGACCTGCATGGCAATGATCGTTGGTCGGCCGGCACAGGAAGTCATCGAAGAGATGCACAAGCCCTATCGCGACGGGGATCTGACCTTGCGGCAGATGCTGGAGCGACTCGGCGTTGAATACACGGCTTTCTTCAGCGTGGACTGCCCGTCGCTGGCCGATGAGGGCGCTTATCTGTGCACCTCACCTTCGCTCAACATCGAGGGCGGTAACCACCAGATCCTGATCGAGGTCACCGACGAGGGCTACTTCGTATTCGACCCGGTGCAGGGGCGCGACGACCGCAAATATTACGTGGCGCGCGGGCGCGGAGAGGGTATTCCGCTGGCGATCGACCTTGGCGGCTTCGTCGTCGACGCCTTTATCTCGCGCGACCATCTTTTGGCTCGGCGCAACATCGAGCCTTTGGCGGAGGTTGCAGCATGACCAGCCTCCAGATCCGCAACGAATCAGACCGCAACAAGGCTATGTGCTACATCGCCGGGCTCGATCTGGCCAAGCCCAAGAAGCTGGCCATCACCGAAGTGGACCGCAGCGGGGAGCAGAACAAGGCGCTGCACGCGGCTCTGGCCGATATCGCCGCCCAGGTCGAGCACGCCGGGAAGAAGTGGGATGTCCTGATCTGGAAGCGCCTGCTGACCGCCGCCTGGCTGCGCGAGTCGGGCGACCAGCCGCAGATGATCCCGGCGGTGGACGGCAACGGCTTCGACGTCATCTACGAGCGCACCAGCAAGCTCACCGTGAAGCAGTGCGGCGAGTTGATCGAGTGGGTTCATTGCTTTGGCGCCGAGCACCAGGTGCGCTGGACACAAAAGGACAATTGGGGAGGGCGTTATTAAATGGCCATCGAAAGGAAGCCGGCCAAGCCGAAGAAATGCCGAGTTGCTACGTGCAGGGCCTCATTCGTCCCTTCGCGGATGGGGCAGTCGGTGTGCAGTCCGGCCTGCGCAATGATCGACGCGCCCAGGCATGAGCCGAAGGCACGCAAGGCGCTGGCTGACATCGAGCGCAAGGAAATCAAGGTGCGCAAGGAGGCCCTGAAAAGTCGCGCCGACCACATGAAGGACGCCGAGAAGGCTGTGCGCGATTACCGCCGCACCTACGAACTGAGCATTGGCAGTGGGTGCATCAGTTGCGGCGAGTCGCAGGAATCGATCCTGGCTGCCCAGGGCTGGAAGGTCGGCGGCGCATTTGACGGTGGCCACTTCATGGGTAAGGGAGCCCGCCCAGAGCTGCGCCTTCAGCCAACCAACATATGGCTTCAGTGCAAGGCCTGTAACTCGGGTTCCTACATGCACGCCCGCAAGGGCTACACCGTTTCTCAGGGTTTCCGAACTGGCCTGATCGCCCGCATAGGGCTGGAAGCTGTCGAGGCGCTGGAATCCGACCACACGCCGCGCAAAGAAACCGTAGAGCAACTGAAAGCTATCACCGCCGAATACCGGGCAAAGACCAGAGAACTCAAGAGGGCTGCAGCATGAACTACCAAAACGTCATTTCTGCAGTCGTCCGCGCTCTGGCAGCGGAAACAATCAACAGCGGCGGGGGTTGCAACGTCGAGCCGCGAGTGCAGACCAGTAAACTGAAGGGCGAGATCACCGGTAAGGATGCGGCATTGCTCGCCGACTGCATCGTGCACAAGCTGCTGCACGCCCAGCTCAGCCCGCGCCACTGGAACGCACTGGTGGCGAAGTACAGCACCCACCGCGGGCGCAAGATCGATTCCATTGGGCGGCTTGTAGCGGTTGTGCCTTCGCCTGCGCCACTGCGCTTCACTCAGCAGGCGGTTCTGGTCTGGGCTGTGCCGCAACAGTCGAAAGGCATCCAGCGCGCAGTGGTCGAGGTCAAAGCTCCAAAGCATCGGGAAAACAAGGATGAGGGCCAGTGGGATTGGCGCAACAAAGCGGCCGACGCCGATGCTGCCCGCGCCAACAAGCACGCCAGGTCAGTGGCTGAAACGAAGCCGGGTGAGATGATCGTCCTCGCCGATTCGAACTACGACATGACGAACTGGGATTCCCAAGGCCTGACGGAGCGCACCTATCAGCGCTGGAATAAGACCATCAAGGGGGCGCTTGAGTCGATGGTGGACGAGGCTTTGGTCGATGCACAGCACATGCTTGAGGTCGTGGGAGTGCTGGAGTGCGAAGCGGCGTGAAATAGTCCCTCAAAAGGGCTTGCAATATCATGTCGCCATGTCGCATTATTCACCCATCCTGTCATTCCTGCGTGTGTAGGACTGAGTTACAAGAACCCCGGCCATCGTGTCGGGGTTTTTCGTTATTACCCTTCTGTTAAAAAACTTGGTGACCTACTATGGCCTTTCTCATTGATTTGCTAGAGGAAGGCGCCTTGACTGATTTTTCGGACATTCGAAACGCGTACGCCAAGCATAAAACAGCGCAGGATGCTTACTGGAGTGATCTTCAGACGAAGGCATACAGTATTTATCGAGGTTTTGAGCATCACGTTGGCTTGGCTGGGCAGAAGTTCGCCACGCCAGGTAAGCCAGAAGAAGCCTACTGTCAGGTTGGCGTCATGGAGTCGGGCAAATTCAAGCAGGTACTCGGGCCTTCGTTTAGCGGTTCCGATTTGCAAGTTGAGTTTGCTATTCGCCTTGTCGTCGATGAGTCACCTATCTCGTTACCGAAAAAAGCTCTGATCATCCAGCTGCGACTTGGAAAGTCCAAGGATGGCTACTTGGCTCGCCTGAAAACGAGCGAAGGCTGGTTTGATTTCTCTATTTCTTTCGCATTCGCGGAAAGCGAATTGAAGAATCTTTATGAGGCGATTGCGCTGGATGTGATTGACTCAATGGATGAATCAATTTTCGGTTGAAGCTTCATTCAAAGAGCCCGGCCACTGAGCCGGGTTTTTTATTGCCTCAAATTCACCTGTAGCCAGGATAGCCTTCGGGAAGGCCTGGACGTCGATAGCCGGTAGTGCGACGTACGAGAACAACACCGGCAGCCCGTGCGCCCTGACCTCACTGTGCTTCCAGGGTGGTGCGAGACCAGATCAGCGAGATCGATGCATCGGGGCGTCGACGCTGGGATCGTCTTTGGCAGACAGCGCGGAAAGACGCGCACACCTATTCATGGCCTCAGCATTCGCTGGGGCTTTTCTCGTTATGAGGCACAGCAAATGTCCGAACAAGTAGATCGCGCTACCCAGGCAGTGATTGATTCGTTGATCAGCGGCAGCTTGAGCAGCCTGTCGAGCGCTCTCGTCCGCCTCGCACCGGTCAGTCCCTCAGCATTCCTATCCACGACTATTGGGCTGCTCAATACCGATCATCCCAAGACTGTAAGCTCGATCCTGATCGGTCTGTGTGGCCAGGGCTCTGGCGACTTTTATCACGCTGATGGGCGTGTATACGGTGCGGTTTACACCGACCACATGCTTCTTTGCAAGAAGGCCCATCCATCGGGTGTCGGCATTCCACTTGAGGACGTCCGCGCCGCAGTGGCAAAGGCCCGCGACGAACACGAAGAACTGATCCTCAAGAAAGTCCAAGCGCTGGAAGGCATTTTCCAGGAGATCGACAACTTGGTCGCGGGTCACTCGTTCGCTGACTCCAAGTTGCTGAGCCTCGCTCATGTGGACCTGGTCAGAGGCAAGGCGCTGCTTTGGGCTGCCCTGAATCCTCCCAAGACCATCTGAAAATAATGGCCCTCCACGTTGCGGGCCTTTTTGTTTTCGGCCCCGCCACACCCATCGCTCTGAGCTGGGAGTGCTGCCGGGGCTGACTTATTTCAAACATGCCCCACGGAGTCGAGCGCATGGAGTATCTACAGCGCCTGCTCGACAAGATCGACAGGTTCGAATTGCTGATCGCAGGACTGGTCGGCGCCGTGATCGCCAGCTGGTGGCACAAGGACGACTTGAAAGACTGGCGTGCCTGGATGATCTTCCTCATCACCGGCATGGCCTGCTCGATTTACCTGACGAGCATGGTCAGCACCTACTTGGGTGTTACTGAGCCAAAGATCGTCGCCGGCATCGGCTTCCTGCTGGGTGCATTCGGCGGCTCGCTCCTGGCGGCCATCAATCGAGCCATCAAATCCGCTGACCTCTGGGCGCTCATTCGCCAGCGGTTCGGGGGAGGCAATCCACCATGAATCTTGAACTGATCAACTCCATCGCCTGCGGACTTATCGCGCTGTGGGCAGCCTGGTGCGTACTGAGCGGGAAGGTGAGGGACGGCATCCTCGGGAAGCTGATCTACTCGACGATCGCCATCAGCGGTTTCGTCGTTATGGCGCGCAGCCAGAACATCTTCTTCGGCCCGACCAGTGCTGGACTGACGCTGCATGTGTCCTTGGCCCTGGCTGGTGCTCGCCACATCTTCATGGTCACTTACTGGCAGCGGGTGAAGGTCTGGCTGTGCCGGACGCTGAACTGCGAGCACTGCCTGCACTGTGACAAGGCGCCTGGCGGTGTCGAGCGCCGGGGCAAGTAATCCGCGCCACGTTTTCGAATGCGCCAAATCGTGGCGCGCAATCATGAGGAATCACCCATGGACAACCAGCACAAGAAAATTACCGGCTACCGCGACCTCATCCAGTCTGAAATCGACGGGATGAACTCCATCAAGGCGCTGGAAGCCGACACCGGCGAACTGTTCAAGCAGATTGGCCAGATTGAAGGTGTGGACCCGCGCCTGTTGGCGTTGGCCAAGACCAACTTGCAGCAGGGCTTTATGTGGTTCGTGCGCTCGATAGCCAAGCCAGCCGATCCATTCAGCTGATGGGCAACGTCACCCGCCTGCGCCACGCGCTACCGATGAGCCAGGAAATCAACACGGCAGTGAGCGCTCTCGATAAGGCCATTGCCGATGCTGTGGATGCTGCCAAGGCTGCCGGGCTACCACAGGGTCTTATCGTTGGATTGCTCCACGGCCATGCCCACGCACAGACACACCAGATGGTGACCGTATGACCGTCAAGGTTCTTGAGTTCAAGCGGGAAGACTGGCGCGATGCTGCCAAGACCCTGCGCAAGATTGCTGATGACCTTGATGCCGGTGAGCATCCCGAATGCACGGTAGGCGCCTTAACACTGATCGGCGCGAAGGGAGAGGTGACCGTGTTCGGCCTAGGTCCTAACTGCGATGACCTGCAATGCCTCGGTGCGATGCGCCTGGGTGAGCAGAAGTTGATTGATGTGCTGCTGGGTAACGCAGAGGGGTAGGTGTGCCGCAGGTGAGTGCGGCACTGATGATCAGCTTCGGAAGGGTTCTACTTTCTGGGGCATAGCTTGGAACCACAGCCAGTCGCCCTCTTGCACTGGGTTGTTGAAGTTGCGTTTCACCTCGAACACGCGATCATCCCCGTTGCTACCGGTCACCGAAATGATGTGCGCCGATTGCCAGCCCTTGAATGGTTCGGTCTTCAGGCCAAGCCAGCCTGCGCGCAGCACCACGGCGCTCGAATTGTCCGCGCCGGTGTAAATGGTCCGGTCGCCTGGGTTAAAGGTGAACGGAACACCGATCAATCGAACCGTTTCATGATCTGAATAGACCTCAACATCTGCAGTAGCTAAGTCCATGTTGCTTTCCTTGCTGACGGATTGATCTTCACCAATACCGGCAACGCGCCACTATTTCAAGCATCAGAGAAAAGCCATGACAACCAAGCAACCCGACTGGGAGGCAATCGAACGCGCCTACCGGGCTGGTTCGCTTTCCATCAGGACTATCGCAGAGCGCCAAGGCGTGAGCGACACCGCAATCAGGAAGAAAGCCAAGGTCCAAGGATGGGCGAGAGACCTTTCTGACCAGGTACGCAAGGAGGTTCGCAGCAAGCTGGTTCGCGGAGAGGTTCGCAACGACCAAGGCGCGAACTGCGAACTTGATGCCGAGATCATCGAAGAGGCCGCAGAGGAAGGGGCTCGGGTGGTTCGCAGCCACCGTCGGGACATTCGCAAGGCCACGAACCTCGCGAACCTGCTGATGGATGACCTGCTCAATACCATCCAGCGCCGCGAAGAGATCGAAGACGCGATCATCGACGACACTGGCGAGGACAATAACGGTATGCGTCGGGCCTCGATGCTCGCTGCTGTCGCGCTACCCAGCAATTCCAAAACCCTGTTCCAGCTTTCCTCTGCAATGAAGAACCTGCAGGTTCTGGAGCGTCAGGCATTCAGCCTGGACGAGAAGGAGAAGACGGACGACGCCGACGAGATCTCGAAGATGATGGACGAATTATCACAGGACGCCTGATATGAAACCCGAGCACATGAAACTGCTTCGGGATCGGTTCTGGCGACTGAATAATCTCTATTTCATCACCGACAAGCAGGGCAAGAAGGTTCGCTTCCGCATGACGCAGGAGCAGATCGATTACTTTCAGGGGATGCATACCCGGAACATCATCCTGAAAGCTCGCCAGCTGGGCTTTACGACGCTAGTGTGCATCGTCCAGTTGGATGCAGCGCTGTTCGAGGCTGCAAAGTGCGCATTGATCGCTCACACACTGAACGACGCAAAGCGACTTTTCCGCGAGAAGGTCAAGTACGCCTACGACAACCTGCCGAAAGAGCTGCGCGCTGCGAACCCGGCGAGGAATGACGCCGCCGGCGAACTGGTATTCAGCAAGGGCGGTTCGCTTTACGTTTCCACCTCGTTCCGGGGCGGGACGCTGCGCTACCTGCACGTATCTGAGTTCGGGAAGATCTGCGCCAAGTTCCCACACAAGGCGCGGGAGATCGTCACCGGTGCTTTCGAGGCAGTCGCTGCTGAGTGTTTCGTCACCATCGAGTCGACGGCAGAAGGCAGGGCCGGGTATTTCTTTGATTACAGTCAGTCAGCAGAGCGCCAGCAACTGGCTGGTGTGCCACTGGGCCTGCTGGACTGGAAGTTCTTTTTCTTCAGTTGGTGGAATAACAAGGCCTACAGCCTCGACTCTGCTGACGTAGTGCTGCCGCAGCGCCTGACCGACTACTTCAACGAACTGCACGCCAAGCACGGGATCGTCACCAACGACGGCCAGCGTGCCTGGTATGCGGCCAAGGAGAAGACTCTCGGCGACGACATGAAGCGGGAATACCCGTCGATTCCTGTCGAAGCCTTCCAGCAGTCGGTCGAGGGCGCCTACTACGCGCAGCAGTTCACCAAGCTGTATGCAGCTCAGCGCATTGGCTCTCTGCCCGACAACAGCCACCTGCCGGTGATGACCATTTGGGACATCGGTGTGAGCGACTCCACCGCCATCTGGTTTGTGCGACAGGTTGGCGAGCAATACCACGTCATCGATTACTACGAGAACTCAGGCGAAGGTCTGCGGCACTACATGAAGGTGCTCAAGGACAAGGGTTACACGTACTCCGAGCATTGGGGGCCGCACGATATCGAGAACCGTGAGTTCGGCAGTGATGCGAAGACGCGCAAGGACATAGCCCGAGAGGGTTACGAGATCGATGGCCAGGTTTACCGGATGACGTTCCAGGTTGTCCCGAAGATCGGGGTGGACGACGGCATCGAGCAGGCCCGCGAAATTCTGTCCAAGTGCGCCTTCGACGAATCGAAGTGCGAAGAAGGCATTGCTTGTCTCGAGAACTATCGCAAGGAGTGGGACGACAAGAAGGGCTGCTGGAAAGACAAGCCGCTGCATGACTGGACGTCTCACGGCTCCGATGCATTCCGGTACTTCGCTGTCGCCAAGAGCGCAAAGAAGCCGGTCAAATCAATCAAAATGGGATTCGCACGCTAATGGCAGACGTCACATACACCCGCCCGGAATACGACGCGGCACAGTCCCGTTGGCGGCTGGTGCGCGACGTGTGCAAGGGCTCCGAGACGGTCAAGGGGCGCGGTGATGTGTATTTGCCCAAGCCCAACCATCACGACACCAGTCCTGAGAACATTGAGCGGTACAAGTCGTACAAGCAGCGTGCAGTGTTCTATAACGCCACCGGGCGCACGAAGCACAGCTTGGTAGGTGCCGTGTTCCGCACATGGCCAACGTTAACCGTACCTGGTGCGCTTGATTACGTAGCCACGGACGTCGACGGGCAGGGTGTGAGCGTTTACCAGCAGTCGCAGTCGGTCATCGGGCATCTGCTCGAAGTCGGCCGGCATGGCTTGCTGGTGGACTATGCCGCGGTGCAGGCCGGTACGGTGAGCAAGGCAGATGAGCAGGCAGGGCGCGCCCGTGCGAACGTTGCGAGCTATCCGGCCGAATCAATCCGGAACTGGAAGACCCGCAAGGTCGGCGGTCAGCACCTGCTGAGCCTGGTGGTGCTGCGCGAAGAGGCAGACGTCGACACTGATGATGGCTTCGGTAGCGAAAAGGTCGTGCAATACCGCGTGCTGCGCCTGGACGTGGCCGGCGTATATACCCAGGAACTGTGGCAGGAAAGCTCAAGCGAAACCGCGATGGTCATCCCGCCATTCACTCCGCTCAATGGCGCCGGCCAGCCATGGCGCGTGATCCCGTTTCAATTTCTCGGCAGCGAGAACAACGACACAAGCATCGATGACTCGCCGCTGTACGACATGGCCGTGCTGAACATCGGCCATTACTGCAACAGCGCGGACTACGAGGACTCGGTGTGGTTTTCCGGGCAACCGCAGTTTTGGATCTCTGGTCTTGACGAAGCGTGGCGCGACCATCTTGAAGACAACGGCATCTATGTCGGCTCCAGGGCGCCGCTGACGCTCCCGGCCAACGGATCGTGCGGGTTTGCTCAGCCCGAGCCGAACACGCTTGTGAAGGAGGCCATGGACGCCAAGAAACAGGACATGGTGTCCCTCGGCGCCCGCCTGATCGAACGCGGTAGCGCGGTGAAGACCGCAACCCAGGCCGACAACGACAGTGCAGCCGAACACAGCGTGCTTTCCCTGGTAGTGAGCAACGTCAGCGAGGCATACAGCCAGTGCCTGGCCTGGATGGCCGAGTTCGTGAACGCTAGCGGCGAGGTGGTCTACAAGCTCAACCAAGATTTCAGCCAGATCACTCTGGACGCGACGATCCTGGCAGCGCTGTTCAATGCAGTGCAGGGCGGCAAACTTCCGGAGGGCGACTTCTGGCAGTACCTGCGTGATCGCGGCGTGATCAACCCAGAGAAGACGGACGACGACATCCGGGATGAGCTGGAAGCGCAAAGCACCGGGCCGGCCCTGGACGACACCGAGGTAATTCCTAATGGCGGCAAACCAAGCAATCCTTGACGCCACCATCCGGCATGCCGTCTTCCTGGAGCAATTGAAGTCGGGAGAGGTGGCGAAGTTCGCACCCTTCCTCAAGGAGATCGACCGCTCGATTCGTGAGCGGCTGACGCGGGCGGACCTGACGGACTACACCGTCGCCCGCCTTGAGCGGCTGCTGAGCGAAGTTGATAGTCTGCTGCTGGGCATCTTCGACCGGTACAGCGAGAAGCTGAACCTCGACTTGGTGGATATCGCCAATTACGAGGCCGAGTTTGAAGCGACCAGCCTGACCCGGGCGGCGCCGGTGGGCGTCACCTTCGATGCCTCGTTACCAGGTGCGGCGGCAATCAGGGCGGCGATCCTCACAAGCCCGCTCAGTGTGCGCGGTGCGGACGGCGGGAAGCTGCTCAAGTCGTTCATTGATGGCTTCACCGCCTCGGAGCGGCAACGCCTCACAGGCGCGATCAGGCAGGGCTTCTTCGAAGGCCAGACGAACTTCCAGATCATCAAGAATATTCGCGGCACCAAGGCGCTCCAGTACAACGACGGCATCCTGGCTACGACGAACCGCAACGCCGGCGCCATCGTGCGAACGGCGGTGCAGCACGTCGCCACCCAGGCGCGCATGGAGACGCTGAAGGAGAACGCCGACGTCGTGCAGTCGGTGGAGTGGGTCAGCACCCTGGATTCGAAGACCACCAGCCAGTGCCGGACGCTAGATAAGCAGCGGTTCAAGCTGACTGAAGGGCCGAGGCCGCCGATCCACATCAACTGTCGCTCGACAGTGGTGGCTGTGACGCGCTTCAGCGCCTTGTTCGCTAAGGACGCCACTCGGGCATCCATAGGCGACGGCGGTGCGCAGCAGGTGAGGGCAGACCTCAGCTACTACGACTGGCTCAAGCAGCAGCCGGCGGCGTTTCAGGACAAGGCTATCGGCCCGGTTCGCGCCAAGCTGTTCCGAGAAGGCGGCCTGAGCATCGAACGATTCTCCGAGCTGCAGCTTGATCGCAACTTTTCACCTCTGACCCTCGTGCAGATGAAGGCTCTTGAGCCTCTGGCGTTCGAACGGGCTGGATTGGCCGGTTGATAGAGCGATAGGATCTGATGTGTCCGCCCAATGTATGGGTTATGGAAGCAAGGAATCTGGCTTATGGCTGCGCCGTATGAGTTTTCGCTGCTAAATGAACGTGTTGATGAATGTCTCAATAAGGAGACAGATCATCAGCTAGAAAGAAATTATGCTCAATGTACGACCAACGTTTATGAGCTCACGGATGAGCTGTTTGCGGAAATCGCAAACACGGTCTTTGGAACTGGCTCTGTATTTACGGGCGATTGGGTGCCAGGGAGACCGGTAACGATAAACGGAGAGCGTCTGCTTTGGATAAAACGTCGAGGCGATCATGTGAGAATCGTTACCACAGTACATACGTAAGCCAACTAGCTTAGTCGGCAAATCAATTTTTAAGGTTGAATAAACATCAAACCCTGGCCAGCGCTGGGGTTTTTTTATGCCCGCAGGCAGGGCCTGCACCTACGTCTCTGGGAGACACCCAATGCTGAAATTCCAACTGGATACCCTGGAAGGGGTAGATGAAGCCGTGCGCGCTCTTTACACCGAGAAGGACGGCAAGTTCGTACTCGGCATTGAAGGCCTGCCGCAACCAGAAGATGTTTCCGGCCTGAAGGCCAAGGTTGATGAGCTGCTCGGCGAGAAGAAAGCCGCCGAGAAAGCTCGCAAGGATGCGGAAGAGCAGGCCCGGCTTGAGCGTGAAGAAGCCGCTCGCAAGTCCGGCAACGTCGAAGAGCTCGAAAAGTCCTGGTCCGAGAAGTACAACCGCCGCGAAGCTGAGCTGAACGGCATGCTGGAACAGGAGCGTGGGACGCTAAGCACTCAGATCCGGGATCTGACCGTTGGACGTACCGCTACTGACATCGCGTCCGCTCTGGCAATCCCAGGCAGCGCCAAAGCCCTGTTGCCGCACATCGAACGCCGTCTGAGCGTCGAACAGCGCGACGGGAAGCCTGTTGTGGTCGTCCTCGACCAGCAGGGCAAGCTCTCGGCGGCAACGCTGGATGAGCTGAAAGCAGAATTCGCAAACGACACGGCCTTCGCGCCGTTGATCGCGGGTAGTAAGGCATCTGGCGGCGGGGCTGCTGGTGCTGGAGGTGGCGGCGGGGCCGCAAAAGGAAAAATCGGCGGCACCAAAGAGGAACGACAGGCCGCGATCGCGAGCCGGTTCCCGGATCTCCCTCTCAAGTAAGGAAATAACCCATGTCTCTGTCTCAAATGCAGGTCTTCAACGACTTCGTTATGCCTGCCACTCTGGAAACGCTCGATCAGATGACCGATGCGTTCAACCAGGCCAGCAATGGCGCAATCGTCCTGTCGCCGAATGGCTTCACCGGCGACTACCTGCAGGAGTCGTTCTTCCAGAATCTGGCTTCCGCCCAGCGCCGTGTTGATCGTTACGCGGCCAACGCCGCAGTCGGTGCAACCGACCTGACCGAGCTGAAGAACACCTCGGTGAAGATCGCCGGCGGCTTCGGTCCGGTTCGTTACGAGCCATCGCAGATGACCTGGTTGCAGCGCCCAACCGCGCAAGGCATCGAGGTTGCCAGCCGTGCGTTCGCCGAGATTCTGCTGAAGGATCAACTGAACACCGCCATCGCAGCCCTGGTAGCTGCGATCACCGCTCAAGCGGCGGCTGTGAACGATGTGTCGGCAACCGCAGGCATTACCCAGGCCGGCCTGAACAACGCACACGCGAAGTTCGGTGACGCAAGCCAGAACTTGGTGGCCCAAGTGATGCGCGGCAGCACCTGGCACAAGCTGATCGGCCAGGCCATTGCCAACTCCACCAATCTGTTCGTCGCGGGCAACGTTCGCGTCGTCGACATCCTGGGTAAAGTGTCCGTAGTAACCGACGCCCCTGCGCTGTTGCAGGCCGGCACCCCGGACAAGGAGATCATCCTCGGCCTGTCCACCGGATCGGCGCTGGTCCACGACAACCGCGACATCATCTCGAACGTGTCTACCGACAACGGCAAGGCCCGCATCGAGACCACCATTCAGGTGGATTACACCTTCGGCCTGGGTCTGAAGGGTTACACCTGGGATACCGCCGCCGGCGGGGCATCGCCAACCGACGCCGAGCTGGGTACCGGTACCAACTGGGACAAGACCGCCACCAGCATCAAGCACACCGCCGGTGTGGCTCTGATCGGTGACGCCTCCAAGTAACCCTTCAATGACTGCTCCGGGGCTGAAAGCCCTGGCGCAGCGGAGTAGCAGCGATGACTGATAAAAACATCTGGTACCTTCCAGGCCCATTCCACCGTTATGAAGATGATGTGAAGGCATTGGCCAAGAAGGCAGGCCTGCGCATCATCGATGCGAACGTGACCGAAAGCCGTGACAATGAAGCCGAAAGCCCGCCCAAGGCCAAGCTAAAGGCCGAGCATGCAGACGACGGCGCCGAAACCAGTCCAGCGAAGTTGGGTGTGGCAGAATTGCGCGAATGGCTGACCGCTCAGGGTGTTGAGTTCGACCCGAAGGCGCCCAAAGCCGACCTTGTAAAACTCATTCCTGCGGAATAACTCATGGCACTCATCATCGAGGACGGCACCGGAAAGTCTGACGCCGAAAGCTACGCGAGCGCCGATGACCTGGCCCTGTATGCCGTGAAATTCGGCACGGTCATCCCGGCGGGCGTGCCTGAGCAGGAAGCTTTGCTGCGCCGGGCTGCCTTGGCGATGGATGGAAAGACCTGGAAAGGCCGCAAGATGAGCAGCGAGCAGGCGTTGGCCTGGCCGCGCCGCGGTGTTGAGCTGGACTGCCAGATCAAGCCAGACAACTACCTGCCGGCGCGGATCCAGTACGGACAGATGGCCTTGGCCGCTGAAATTCATCAGGACGATATCGACCCGGTGGAGAAGCGCAAAGGTGCTGTGTTGCTGGATCGTGTTGAGGGGGCAGTAACGCGACAGTACGCTTCGATCCCGTCCACCAGCAACCGACTGCTGCCGGCGGCTCCGGATCGACCGAGCGCTACCCAGTTTGCCGACTACCTACAAAAGCGCGGGCTGTTCGCGATCCGCGCATAGCTGCAACGGAGACCACCATGGCCACCTTCTACGACGAAATGGCCGTGATGGCTCTGGATATGATCACAGAGTTCGGCCAGCCCGTGACCATCAGCAAGACTGAGCCGGGCGAGTACGACCCGGAGACGGGCGGGGAAGCGCCTGGCGTAACCATCGAGCAGATCGCCCAGGGCATCCTGCTCGACTTCACCGGCTTGGAATTCCAGAACAACAGCCTCATCAGGCAGGGCGACAAGAAGCTCAAGATCGCCGCGCAGGGATTGGCCTGGGTGCCTGGTCTGCTCGACAAGGTGGTCGCCCAAGGCCGCACCTGGTCAATCGTGCCGCCTCTGAAAGAGGTCAACCCTGCCGGTACGCCGATCCTGTATGAGTTGCAGGTGCGGTCATGAGCCGGGCAGGCGCCGGACAGTCCGGCAGTTTTGCGCTCAGCCTGGCCGAGTTCGCCGCTCAGACGGGTGAAGCCATCGACGCGAGTGTGCGAGAGATCATCATCGAGGTCGGCAGCAGCCTGATACGGATGTCTCCCGTGGGTAACCCGGAGATCTGGGCCGCAAACGTCGCTCACCGTGAGGTGAACACCCGGGCGGCCGACGACTATGACTTCAAGGTCGCGGTCCGCAATACGCTCATCAACCTCAACGAATCGAACTTCACCAAAGCCGGCAAACTGCGAAAGGGTGTGAAGTACGCCAAGCCCCTGACAAAGACCGAGCGCGACCAGAACTTCAATGTGAACGGCTTGGTCGCTGGCAGGGACTACGTCGGTGGGCGGTTCCGGGCGAACTGGCACATATCGCTTGGCGTGGTAGAGAGCGTCACCTTTGATGAGGTTGACCCGAGCGGCGCTGAAACCACTGCTGCAATGGTTGCCGCGATGAGTGACTTCACCGCCGGCCAGATGGTCTACATCATCAACAACTTGCCCTATGCAATCCCGCTGGAGTTCGGCCATTCCACCCAGGCCCCCGGCGGTATGGTGAGGGTAACCGTGGCTCGCTTTCAGCAGATCGTGCTGGAGGCCATCAGGAACAACAAGGTATGAGTCACGCAACCATCGCTTCGATCTACGAGGCAAAGCTCATCGCCTGGAACGCTGCCAGGTCGGAGAAGCTTAAGATCGTTTTCGAGAACACGGCCTACACGCCGGCAGCAGGCGAGACCTACCTGCGGGCCTTCACTATCCCGGGCGACACCGCGAGCAACACGCTCGGCGGTGATCACCGGCTGTTCACCGGCGTGTTCCAAGTGAGCATCATCGCACCGGCGGACACGGGTAAGACCAAGACGAACCCTGTAGTGGCTGACCTGGCCGATCTGTTCCCGCTATACGCTAGGGACACGAAGGGCCCGGTCACCGTGGTGACCATGTCCCCGGTCGACCCAGGACCTGGCATCACCGGCGATTCCAGCTACACCGTACCGGTCTCGTTCTTGTACCGAGCCGACACGAACTGATCCCGCCCATTGGGCAAACCCACGAACCCGCCATTGAGCGGGTTTTTTCATATCTGCAAAGAGGAAATACCCATGGGCTACAAGATTCCGGACGGCGGCACCTTCCAGCACGGTGCCACCTATGGCCCGGACATCCCGTTTACGGCGCTGAGCAACGCGGCTGAGGCCGTGGCCACTGTAACTGGCGGCACATTGTCCGCTGGCGACATCGTGATTGTCACTTCCGGCTGGACTCGCCTGGGCAACCGGGTTGTGCGCGTGAAGGCGGCCACTGCGACCGCCATCACCCTCGAAGGCATCGACACCACTGACCTACAGATTTACCCAGCCGGCTCCGGCATCGGCTCGCTGAAGAAGGTGCTGACCTGGGTACAGATTCCGCAAATCACCGATGTCGCTTTCGCCGGCGGCACCCAGAACTATCTGGACGTGGTGTTCCTGGAAGATAAGCAAGGCCGCCAGATGCCAACCGACAAAGCGGCGGCCAGTTTGGCGCTGACCATTGCAGATGACCCGGGCCAGGCGTTCAACGCCATCCTTCGCGCCGCTGATGCCAGCCAGACCATTCAGGCTGCGCGCCTGAACCTGCCGGGCAACGACACGCTGTTCTACGGCGCCTTCACCTCGTTCTCCAACCAGCCGACTGTGTCTCGCAGCAACTTGCTGACCCGGACCGTGAACCTGGCGCTGCAGGGCGAACCGACCCGTTACCTGACTGCGGTGGCATAACCCATGGCAAAGATCAGAATCGCCCAGAACCCGACGTTCAAGGCCTTCGTGTCGATCCCTATCGTTGGGGGCGAGCCCGAGAAGATCGAGTTCACCTTCAAGTATCGGGATCGTCCAGGGCTTGCCGCCTTGTTCGATGAATGGACCCTGAAGCGCGACGAGGCACAGGCCGCCCTCGGCGATAAGCCTACGCTTTCCGAAATCGTAGCCGCTGACACTGAGCAGCAAGCTCAGCAGATCAAGGACCTGGTGGTCGGCTGGGGCTTCGATGACAAGTTCGACGATAAGAGCATCCTGGCATTGGTGAAGTCCTGCCAGGGCGCTGCTGAGGCAGTTGTGAACGCCTACCAGAACGCATTCAGCCAGGCCCGCCTGGGAAACTGACAGACGCCGCCCGCGCACTCTACGCGCCGGCGGCACCTGCTGAACTGATGGGTCTGTTTGGGCTTTCCCCGGGTGACCTTGAAGAGGTGACCGAGGTATGGCCCTGCAACTGGCCGGCGTTCTTCCTGTTCAACCGGATGTCGACTCAGTGGCGGGCGGGCGCCGGCGGCGCGATCGGTCTCGACTACAACTGCATCCGCGACGTGGCCGGCTTCCTCGGTATCAAGAAAAAGAAACTCGCTGAAATCTTCCCTGACCTTCAGGTGCTGGAAGGCGAAGCCCTGCGCGTCATGGCGGAGGAAAGGGAAAACAGCCCGTAACCACGGGCACTTATTCAAGGTGAGTCGATGAACATTGCAGAACTCGGCGTCAAGATCGACTCGGCCGATGCAATCCAGGCTAAAACGAGCCTGGATGATATGGCGAAGGCCGGTGGCCGGGCCGAGCAATCCGCTGCCAGCCTGATGAACGAAATGCAGGCCCTGGAAAAGTCGCTGTCTACCAGCGCCAAAACCACGCAGGATCTAGCGAAGCAGCGTGACGCACTCACCAAGCTGACTAAGACCGGCGCCTACGGTGAAGCCGAGGCGGCGAAGATCTCCGCGCAGCTCGACAAACAGCAGGTGGCCCTGGCCAAGTCTGCCATGGACGAGCAAAAGGCTCTGAATAGCCTGTTGGGTGCCATCGACCCGGCTCGCGCCGCCATGGCCAAGCTGGATACCCAGGTTGAGCAACTCGGCAAGCATTTGGACTCTGGGCGCATCAGCCAGCTTGAATACAACGAAGCGCTGAAAAAGCTCGACGGCAAGTACGCCGAGATAGACAAGACCAGTTCGGCGTTCGCTGGTCTTGGATTGAACACCAAGGCTGCCAGGCAGAACGTGGTGCAGCTCGGAAATGCCCTGGCTGAAGGAAACATTCGCGTAGCAGCGCACAACGTTTTGGAACTTGGCACCAATGCCGGTGCTTCGGCTGTCCGAATTGCAGCGATAGCAGCGCCTATTGGGCTCGCTGTCGCGGCGGTCGGCGCATTGGCTTATGGGTTTGCCCAGGGCAGGGCAGAAGGCAACAAGTTCAACAAGGATCTGGTTCTCACCGGTAACTATGCAGGTGTGAGCGCTGGCCAGCTTGGTGAAATGGCACGCCAGGTCAGCGCCACCGTCGGCTCTACCGGGCAAGCGGCCTCAGTCCTTGCCCTGCTGGCCGATAATGGGAAGATTGCTGGGGCAAGCTTTACAGAGATCACCAAAGCCGCTGTATCGATGCAGGAGGCGACCGGGAAAGCCGTCAGCGAGACGGTATCTGAGTTTTCCAAGCTCGCTGAAGACCCGGTTAAGGCATCCGCCGCACTGAATGAGCAGTATCACTACCTGACTGCTTCGGTTTACTCACAAATTATAGCTTTGGAGAAGCAAGGTGATCACGCCGCGGCCGTTAAGCTCGCGACCGATACGTACGCCGACGCGATCAACGAGCGTACCCCAAAGATTCTGGCGAACCTCAGTCTTTGGGAAAAGGCTTACAACGCGGTAGCGCGCGCGGCTGACGGCATCAAGAACTTTGGCCGTCCGGATATCGGTGCGGATATTGAGCAGGCTCGCCGCGATCTGGCCGATGCCCAGAAGGGCAATATCGGGCTATTCCAAAACCAAAAAGAGATTATTGAGGTTCGGCAAAACCGCCTGAACATGCTCGAGGACGAGAAGGCCGCACAGGCCGATATCGCGAAGTGGGAAGGCGAACAGGCCAAGGCGCAGGCCGAAGCCGTATCGTCCATGACTAAGGTTGATGCCCTGACCAAGTCATCGTGGACGAATGAGCAGAAGCGGGCCGATGCGCTCAAGGAATACAAAAAACAACTCGCCGATATCCGTAAGGTTGCACCGAATGACCCGCGTCTTGCCCAGGCTACGGTTGATAAAAACATTGCCAACATCAACGAAAAGTTCAAGGACCCCAAAACTGCCAGTACCCAGGTTGATCTGACCAGCTTCAACAATGCCAAGAACGACTTGGCGGCGATCACCGACACCTACAAGAATTATCAGAAGGAGCTGGAGGCGGCGCAGAAGGCAGGCCTGCTGTCCGAGGAAGACTACCTACTGCGGCGGCAGGCTCTTATTGGCAACGAGCTTGACCAGGTAACTGCTGCCTACGAGGCGGAGATATCCGCTCTAGAGGCAGCGAAAGGTAAGAAGACCACTTCGGCCGCGCAAAGCATCCAGTTGGATCAAAAGATCGCAGACGCGCGCGCAGGGCTGGTCAAAGCGCAGAAGGATGCGGATAGCCAGCTTGAAGTATTGGCCACGAATGAGACCGGGCGGCTTGCCAAGCAGGAGCGGTCGATCAGCACGTACGTGCAGGCGCTGGGTCAGCAACAGCGGGCTTTGGAACTGGCAGGCCAGCGCGCAGTGCTCGGCGTGGGGCAGGGCGATCGACAGAACGCGCTCAGCGGCGAACTGAACAGCCAGCAGGACCGGTTTGCTCAGCAGTCGCTGGAGCTTGCCAACCAGAAGTCCGATCCGTCGCGCAATATGTCGGAGGAAGAGTTCAAGCGCAAATCGCAGGCTCTCGCAGAAGCGAACAAGGCCGCGACGGACCAGATCCGGCAGAACTACGCGGATGTGGAGGCCGCCCAGGGCGACTGGACGAAGGGCGCAACAGCGGCCTGGGCCAACTACCTGGATTCGGCGCGGAACATCGCCGGCCAGACCAAGAGCCTTTTCGGTAATGCCTTCAGTTCCATGGAGGATGCGGTTGCCAATTTTGCGATCACTGGGAAGCTGTCTTTTGCTGACTTCACCAAGTCGATTCTGGCCGACATGGCGAGAATTGCCACTCGACAAGCGAGCTCGCAGCTACTCAGCAGCTTGTTTGGCGCGGGGCTGAGCTACTTCAGCGGCGGCGGTGGTTCTGGTGGGGCAAGTCAGGCCGGCTACACCGGTACCGACCTATCCAACTTCACTCCAGGCAGCATTCAGGCCAAGGGCGGCGCCTGGTCGGGCGGTGTACAGATGTTCGCCGACGGCGGCGCCTTCACCAACACCATCGCAACGGGCCCAACATTGGCGCCCATGGCGCTGTTTGGCGAGGCCGGGCCAGAGGCAATCATGCCGCTCACCCGTACAGCCAACGGCAAGTTGGGTGTTTCTGCGGTTGGAGGCGGCGGTGGCGGGGTAAATCTCAGCCTCAGCATGCCGATCATCCTGAGTGATCAGGAAGCTGGTCGGCCAGATGGTGCTGAGTTCGACGCCGAGACCTTCCAACGCAATATGGAGGCGCGCACCCGGCAGGTTGCAGTCGAAGAAATCGCCAAGTCCTGGCGTCAGGGTGGTGTAAGCCGCCGCAACGTGAAGGGGTGATTCATGGCGATTGAGCGATTTACTTGGGCAACAGAGAAGGGCGCGGAGGGCGAAATCACCCAGCGCGTCCGCACAAAGCAGTTTGGCGATGGATACGCCCAGTCGGTCGAGGACGGGATAAACAATCAGTCTGAATCCTGGCCGGTGACCTTCACTGGCTTGGCGTCAAAGATCATGGAGATCCGGGCGTTCCTCGACAGACACAAGGGGGCGAAAGCCTTTCTCTGGACGCCACCCTTAGGCGTGCTTGGCCTCTACAAGTGCAACGGCTACAAGCCTGTGCACCGCGGCGGCCAGGTCTACGCCATCACCGCAACCTTCCAACAAACCTTTCACCCCTGAGATAACCGCCCATGGCACTGATCACGGACATCCAGAAACTGGAGCCCGGCGGCGAGATTCGCCTGTTCGAAATTGACGGGACAGAATACGGCGCCGATTACTTGCGGTTCCACGGGCATGCGATCCCGCACACGCCCGAGGAATTGCTGGCCTACGAAGGCTCAGAACAGGAACTGCCCGCCAAGTCCATCATCTGGCAGGGCGAGGAGTACGCGGCCTGGCCGGTGCAGATCGAAGGAATCGGCTCTAGCAGTGACGGTACGGCCACCCGGCCAACATTCGCTGCCGGCAATATCAACGGCCGTGTCACCACGCTCTGTCTGGCGTTCGAGGACCTTCTGAAGTTCAAGCTGACAGTCCGCGAGACCTTGGCCAAGTACCTCGATGCCGCGAATTTCCCCGAAGGTAATCCGGCGGCCGACCCAACACAGGAGGCGCTGGAAATCTGGTACATCGACCAGAAAACCAGTGAGGACGGCGAAGCCGTGGTATGGGAGCTGTCTTCCGCGGGCGAGATCGACAACCACGGGCTGCCCGGGCGGCAGATGACCACGTTCTGTCACTGGGCTATGACCAATGGCTACCGCGGTCCGGATTGTGGCTACACCGGCGCGTCCATGTTCGACGATGAAGACAACCCCACAGATGACCCTGCCAAGGACCAGTGCAAGGGCTGCCTGTCGTCCTGCAAGCTGCGCTTCGGCGAAAACAACGAGTTGTCCTTCGGTGGATTCCCCGCCGTTTCCCTGATTGCTCGGAGCTGACCATGCGCAAGCACATCATTGCGGCCATCCAGGCGCACGCGGCGGCCGAGTATCCGAAAGAGTGCTGCGGCCTGTTGCTAGCCGTCGGGCGCGCACAGAAGTACTTCCCGTGCCGGAATATCGCCACGGAGCCGAACGAAGAGTTCCAACTCGATCCCGAGGATTATGCTGCGGCGGAAGACTTGGGCGAAGTGATCGGCATCCTTCACTCGCACCCGGACGCCACCAGCAGGCCGTCACCGCACGACCTGGCAATGTGCGAGGCCACGGCCTTGCCCTGGCATATTTTGAGCTGGCCCGAGGGCGACCTGCGCACGATCACGCCGACGGGCAGCACGCCGCTTCTCAAGCGCCCGTTCGTGCACGGTGCTTGGGACTGCTGGCAGGTCTGCGCTGACTGGTATTCCCGCGAGTGGGGCCTGGAATTCGAAACCTTCCAGCGCGCCGATGGTTGGTGGGAGAGTGCGGAGAACGCGAGCCTGTACGAGCAACACTACGAGGCGGCCGGTTTCGTTCGCGTTGACCAACCGCAGCGCGGTGACATGATCGTTATGCAGGTTGGCCGGACGGCTCACCCGAACCACGCTGGCATATACCTCGGCACTGATCCGTCGCTGCCTGGTGAGGATTCAGGTGTGTTCGGTCCGGGCCCCTTCCTGCTGCACCACCTGTACGGCAGGCCATCGGAAATCATCATCTTTGGCGGCCCCTGGCATGACCGGACGCGCCTGATTCTTCGTCATCGTGACGCTCGGTGGTACAGTCGCCACTTTCAGGACGAGGATCGATCATGCGGATTTTGATAGCTGCGGCGGTGGTAGCAATGCTGGCGGGGTGTGCCTCATCGGCGATTTCGGTAAGGGATGCGAAACCGGTGCCGTCAGATGAGCTGTACGCCTTCCAGTCCAAGCCGTCCGGCGAAAGCGGGAAGATCACGGTTGTCCGTGACTCCGGCGCGGTCGGTTCAGGCTGCGATATCGTCGTCTACGTGGATGGACGCAAGGCCGCGAAAATAGGTACAGGCCAGCGAGCTACCTTCTACCTGCCACCAGGCTCCCCGAATATCGGCGCCGGTCTCGCCGGTTCAGGCCTGTGTGCCGGGGCTGCAATCCGCACCATCGCAGCGACGGTGCAGTCCGGTAAAGAAAGCCTATACCGCATTAGCGGCGATATGGCCGGGTTCTACATTGGCCCCTATGTCGACTACAACTGAACCAAGAAAGCCATGAAACCGCCTACGGGCGGTTTTTTATTGTCCGGAGAAAGTGATGCAGGCATCAGCGATCAACTATCAACCCATGACCACCATTCGTCTGCATGGGCAACTCCGGCAGTTCGGGAAGTCCTTCAGGCTCGCGGTAAACTCGCCGGCCGAGGCGATCAAGGCACTATGCGTGCAGATCCCTGGGTTCGAGCGGTTCCTGTCTAACGCCAAGTCGCGCGGGCTTGAGTTCGCGGTGTTTCGCGACAAGCGCAACATCGGTGAAAAGGAGCTGAACTACAGCGGAGCCGGCGACATTCGTATTGCGCCCGTGGTGGTGGGAAGCAAGCGAGGCGGCATCCTTCAGACCATCGTTGGCGCGATACTGATCGTTGTGGGCGTCATCTTTTCCGCGACGCCCTTCGGCACACCGCTTATTGGCGCGGGCATCGGCCTTGTCGCCGGCGGCGTTATTCAGATGCTCAGCCCCCAGGCCGGCGGCCTCAAGACCAGCGCAGCGCCCGAGAATACCCCCGGCTACGCCTTCGGCAGCGCCAAGAACACCACTGCATCTGGCAACCCGGTACCGCTCTGCTACGGCAAGCGGCGGGTGGGCGGCGCGATCATCAGCGCCGCGATCTACGCCGAAGACCAGATGTAGCTGTCATCCGCAAAACCGCAGCCGCCCAAGAGGCGGTTTTTTATTGCCTGGAGGAAAGCATGGGCGCAGCACGCAAGATCGATATCCACGGCGCCAAGGGTGGCGAAGAGAAACCAAAAACGCCAACGGAAGCCCCAGATAGTCTGCGCTCGGTCGCCATTGCCAAAATGCTTATCGCTGTAGGCGAGGGCGAGTTCGAAGGCACGCCAACTGCCAAGGACATCTATCTCGACAACACGCCACTGCAAGATCCCCAGGGCAACATGAACTTCCCGAACGTGAAGTGGGAGTGGCGCACCGGGGCCGTGGACCAGGCTTATATCCAGGGCATCCCCTCGATCGAGAACGAGACCACAATCAGCACCGAGCTGCGTAGCGGTACGCCATGGGTCCGAGCCATCAGCAATACCCAGCTTTCCGCCGTGCGCGTTCGCTTCGCCTGGCCGGCACTTCAGTCTGTGGATGCCAGCGGCAACATCAACGGGTACCGGATTCAGTACACAGTTGAATTGGCTACGGACGGCGGCGCATACCAGCAAGTGCTGAGCGAGGCTGTAGACGGCAAGACCACCAGCCTGTACGAGCGCACCCGCCGAATCGATTTGCCTAAGGCCAGCACGGGCTGGCTGATGCGAATCACTCGACTGACCGTCAACCAGAACAACAACAAAATCTCCGACACCATGCAGATCGCTGGCTTCACTGAGGTGATCGACGCGAAGATCCGTTACCCCAACACCGCGCTGCTCTACATCGAGTTCTCTGCCGAGCAGTTCCGCAGCATTCCAGCCGTCACGGTCGAGACCAAGCTGAAGAAGATGCAGGTACCGAGTAACTACGACCCGGTATCCCGCACCTACACAGGCGTTTGGGATGGCACCTTCAAGCAGGCATGGACCGACAACGCGGTTTGGATGACCTATGACATCACCACCGCCGACCGCTTCGGCCTTGGTCGCCGCATCAAGCCATGGATGGTGGACAAGTGGGAGCTTTACCGTATCTCGCAGTACTGCGACCAACTGGTGCCGGACGGTAAGGGCGGCCAGGAGCCGCGCTTCATCTGCAATCTGAACTTGCAGAGCAAGGCTGACGCCTGGTCGCTGCTGCGCGACATCTCGGCGATCTACAGGGGGATGACCTACTGGGCCCAGGGCCAGGTTTTCACCCTGTCGGATATGCCGCGCGCCACGGACTTCGACTTCGCCTATACCCGGGCAAACGTTCTCGATGGCAAGTTCACCTATTCCAGCGCTTCGGAGCGAACCCGCTATACCCGTGCGCTGGTCAGCTACGACAACCCGCTGAACAACTACGACACTGATGTCACGGCGGTGACCGACCAGAAGCTGCAGCGGCGTTACGGCGACAATCCGCTTGAGATCAGCGCAATCGGCTGCACCCGCGAATCTGAGGCCCAGCGCCGCGGCAAGTGGGCTCTGCTCACCAACTCCAAGGACCGAGCTGTAACCTTCAAGGTCGGCCTCGACGGGCGCATCCCGCTGCCTGGCTACGTGATCCCGATCGCGGACGAACTACTGGCTGGTCGGCCGGTGGGCGGGCGCATCTCAGAGGTGAACGGAAAGGTTATCAAGCTGGACCGAGATACCCAGGCCAAACCCGGGGACCGGCTGATTCTCAACCTGCCCGACGGCAAGTGCGAGGGCCGCACCGTGCAACTGGTAAGCGGCCGGCAGGTGACGGTTACCGTCGCTTACTCCGTGACGCCTGAGCCGGAACTGGTCTGGGCGCTCGATGCTGACGATCTGGCAATCCCGCTATACCGCGTTGTGAGTGTGGCCAGGCCAGAGGCGGGTGTATTCGAAATCTCGGCCGTGCAGTACGACCCGAGCAAGTTTGCTCACATCGACACCGGTGCGCGCCTGGAAGAGCGCCCGATCAGCGTAATTCCCATCACAGTGGTTCCGCCGCCGGTCAGCGTCACGCTGACGTCGAGCTACGCCGTGAACCAGGGCATTGCCATCAGCACCATGAACATCTCGTGGCCTGCCGTAACCGGTGCCGTCGCGTATGACGTGGAGTGGCGCAAGGACAATGGCAACTGGATCAAGGTGCAACGCACCGGTTCGACCAGTGTCGATGTCACCGGGATTTACTCGGGCGCCTATCTGGCCCGGGTGCGTGCAGTGAGCGCCTTTGAGATTTCTTCGATCTGGAAAAGCTCCAGCCTGACCAACCTTGAAGGCAAAACAGGCCTGCCGCCGGCGGTGTCGTTCCTGACCACAACCAGTGAGCTGTTCGGTATCGGCATCAAATGGGGCTTCCCGGCTGGCGCTGAAGACACCCAACGCACTGAGCTGTGGTATGGACCAGCGAATAACCTGGCGGCCGCGACCAAGCTGGCCGACCTGGCCTATCCGCAGGCTGACTACCGCATGCAGTCGCTGCTGGCCGGCGCAACTCTGTTTTTCTGGGCGCGGCTGGTAGATCGGACCGGCAACATCGGGCCATTCTTCCCCGTGGTGAATGGCGTGATGGGCCAAGCCAGCGCAGACGCCGGTCCTATCCTAGAGCAGATCAAGGGGCAAATCGACGAGTCGTCCTTGGGGCAGTTGCTGAAGGCGCGTATAGATCTCATCGACGGTAACGGACCCGGCTCGGTGAATAGCCGTATCAACGCAGCCAAGGACGAGCTGGAAGGGCTGATCGATCAGATCGTCGATGCGCTTGAGTACGACCCGGCCAAGACCTACGTCAAGGGTGACATTGTTCGCCAAGGCCAAAACCTGTTCCAGGCTATAGCCCCGGTACCAGCAAATACGCCACCGCCGAATGCCAACTACTGGTTCAACATGGGCACTCTCGCCGAGGCCACCAACGCGATGGCTCTGCAAATCCAGCAGAACAGCGCCGGTATTACCGAGATCGGTAACGAGGTGACCTCACAGGCTTCGCAGTTGAGCGCCGTGAAGGCCACGGTGAATGATCCAGCGACTGGCGTGAATGCCACGGCTACAGGTTTAAGCACGCTTAAGGCTACGGTGACCACGCTTGATGGCAAGGTCACCACCACGGCGCAGCGGGTTGACGGCATTTACCTGCAAGTCAATCCACCGCTCCAAGGTGACGACAGCGCCTTGATGGGATCGGATACAGCCTATGTCGGCGTCTGGTCGACTCAGTCAGCGCTGATCGAGGGAGATCTTGTGCAGGGCCAGCGCACGGACTCGGTGGAGGTGAAGGTTGCCAGCAACGCAGCCGCCATTGCCACTGAGCAGACTGCGCGCCTCAATGCGTATGGTGCCTTGGCAACTAGCCTTGAAACCGTCAGGACGACAGTTAACGGCAACTCGCTCGCCATCCAAACCAACAGCACGGCAATCCAGACCGTCAACGGCAAGGTCACGGCGAACTGGTCGGTGCGGATGCAGTACGAATCCGCCACCGGTCTCTATAAGTACGCCGGTATCGGGCTTGGTCTTGAGAACGGCCCAGGCGGTTTGCAGTCGCAGTTCATCATCGACGCCGACCGGTTCGCTATCGGCCAGGCTGGCACGGTGCCTTTTGCGGTTACGGGCGGGCAGACCTTCATCAAGGCTGCATTCATCCAGGACGGCACGATCACCAATGCCAAGATCGGCAACTACATCCAGTCGAACAACTACGACCCGGGCAAGGCGGGGTGGAAGTTGTTCTTTGATGGGACCTTTGAAATCAATAGTTCTCTTGGGGCGAACCAGGCTCGGCAGGTGATCAACAACAAGGGCGGGAAGGTTTTCGACGAGGCGGGCAACAAGCGCTATCAGTGGGGGGATCTGTCCGCATGAGTTATGGGATAAGGATTTGGGGCGCCAATGGCGCCCTCGAACTTGATGAAACCTCATTCTCCGTTCGGGTCGTATATTCGGACGTTGTGCAGTCGGGGGTTCCTGCCCCAGGTAGAAGCAGGACGATTGCCATTGCAGGTGTTTCGCCTTCAACCCACTCGGCCGTGTGCATCCCAATTGGCGCTTATCCTCAAGATCCAAACGCCCAAAATCTTTATGCCATTCAATATGAGCCTCAGGTTTACGAGGGTGGCGTAATCGTTTGGTTTGGAAATCGAGCTGCGCCGTCCGGTACCGTAGGACTTGGCCCTCAGAGACTTTTAGTTATGAGGTATCGGTAGATGAGCTATGGCATAGAGTTCACAAATAACAGCGATGTAGTGACCCTTGATTCCGAATTTTCGCGGATGGTTGTTTTGCAAAGAGGAAGGTATCAAGGTGGTGTTTCATTTAGTGTTCCGATAACTAGTGCTGAACCACCATTGGTATTCGTAAGACCTGATGCCACCACTACGTTCAGCTACGCCACAATAGCTGGAAGCCCTGGTAACTGGACTGGGTTTTCTTTTGTCGGTGGTGGAGTCGGGAACTATTTTGTTGCTGCTTATAGTTCAACTCCGACAGCAACCTATGGGCTGAGGATATGGGATGGAACGGCTAAGTTGCTGTTTGATAGCGGAACTCCCTGTGCCCAGTTTACTAGAACGATTTCTGACTGGACATACCTCGGCTCTAGCTCAACCGGCCAGGGAACTACGCGTAGCAACTGGACGGCTACTAGCCCATTGAATACGGGTGACTTCATGCTAATCAACAACATAGGCATGGATGTTGCGGGATCAAGCACCAGAGCCTCAAAACTTTATTGTACTTGGGACTACTCAACGAACAGCCTATTGATGTGGATAGTCGGAGTAGCTAGCTCTACGTCCTTCTTCGTGCCCGTGGTTTTTGCAAAGCCAGTGACATGAATTAGTCATATAAATGCATTCGCTGAAATTGGATCGCCTGGATCTATATTCGCGATGCTTCCCGGAAGATAGTAACTATCAATTTGTTGGGGTTTTTCAATGGCAAGACAAGAGATTAATATCGGTACAGCGCCAACCGGCGCTGGCGGTGACACCACGCGCAGTACCGCTGTAAAAATCAACGCAATGACAACGGAATTGTATGCGCGTAATGCTCTGCTCGGTACCGCATCTAACGCGAATATCGGCACCGACATCGGCAATGTCATGGGAGTAGGGGCCTTTGGAAATGGTGTTGAGTACTCAACTGGCCTTCCCCTGTGCAGCGATATAAGCGGTAGCCAGGTCAGCAAGACAGGTACCTACCGTTATTCGTCCACGACCAGCGGCCGGCCGGACTACGGCTCAGGATTTGGTGTTGTTCAGCAGTTCTCCGCGACTTTCGACGGTACCTACAACTACGGCGCGCAGATCGCGGTTGATTACGCGACAACCGAGATGATGATGCGGCGCCTGACAGGATCGTCGGGGTGGTCAGCCTGGGCGAAGTTCTACAGCACCGCCAATACCACTCGCGCATCCGACGGCACACTCAAGGCGATCTGATCATGGCAAGAGCAGCAATCAACGTTTTAGGAGCCACGGGCGCGACCTATGATTTGGTCACGCTGGGCAGCAGTGCAATTACCTCAGCGCGCCTATCGATCGGCGTTTATCAAATCACCGGCTGCCTGGGCATGGTCCCATTTCCACCGATTGACGACGGCTGGGGCTACACCATCAACCAGGTAGACCGTCGAGCAGATGTTGAGATTGAATTTGCGGATGGTCTGTTGACCGTGACGGTGACCAAGGACGGTCAGCCATATGACTTGAAGCACATGATCACCTTGCACATTTTGGTGCCCGACTTGCCAGTGGTCAGCATGCCTCAGAATTTATCCACCAACGAGGTGGAAGAGGCGCCCGAAGCCTGACCCCAGCTGAACACAGCAGCCCGCCATTGAGCGGGTTTTTTATTGCCTGGAGAAAGCCATGCCGATTACTGAGCAGCAGTTGCTGCAGATCCTCCCGAACGCCGGCCGCCAAGCCGGCGTTTTTGTTCCTGTGTTGAATGCGGCCATGGGTCGCTATGGAATCGTCGGCACGGCTCGGGCCGCCGCATTTATCGCCCAGGTAGGGCATGAGTCAGGCCAGTTGCGGTACGTCCGCGAGATCTGGGGGCCGACAGCGCAGCAACTCGGCTATGAGGGGCGCGCTGACCTGGGCAACACCGTGGCGGGCGACGGCTCCAAGTTCCGTGGACGTGGCCTGATCCAGATCACCGGTCGGGCCAACTATGCCGCGTGCGGCGAGGCCCTGGGCCTGGACCTGATCAACAACCCCCAGCTTCTGGAACTCCCACAACACGCCGCGATGTCGGCGGCCTGGTTCTGGTCGACGCGCGGTTTGAACACCCTGGCGGATCAGGGAAAGTTCGCGACGATCACCCGGCGCATCAATGGTGGGCTCACTGGTCAGGAAGATCGCCAGGCGCTGTACGACAAAGCGCTGAAGGTGCTGGCATGACGCCGGTGCAGAAACTGGCCGGGCTGGCAGTACTGATCCTTGTGCTCATGGCCGGGGCCGCCGGCGTTACCTGGCAGGTTCAGGACTGGCGCATGGGCAAGAAGCTCGCCGAGCAGGCCGGACTGCATCAGGGTGACCTGGACAGAATCAGCATGGCCGCCGCCGCACAGGCCCGCGCCGAACAAGAACAGCGCCTGACCCTGGAGCAACAGCTGGCAGGCCAGGACCAACAACACGCCCGAGAACTTTCCGATGCCCAACGTAACCAGGCTGCTCTGCGCGATCGCCTTGCCACTGCTGATGTGCGGCTGTCAGTCCTCCTCGCCGAGGATCCAGCCAGTAGCTGCAATGTGCCTGCCACCCCCGGCGGCGCCGGCGTGGTTCATGCAACCCGTCGAGCCCAACTTGACCCAGCGCATGCTCAAAGAATTATCGCCATCACCGACGACGGAGATAACGCCGTGATCGCGCTGCGGGCGTGCCAGGACTACGTCAGGACAATTTCACGGTAGGCCGGCCGACCCGCTGTCTAAGCTCAGCCAGCTCGCGCCGGTCGAAGTTTTTCGAGGTGGTGAGTTCAGCGATCTCCTTTCGCATTGCGGCAGCCTCGGCGCCGCGCTCGCGGAGATAGCCGGCGAATTCGGCGTTCTTCGCCTGGACATCAAGTAGCGTCTGGCTGATGCAGAACACATCTGCCCGGGCTTTGCGAAGCTGCAGATTCAGTTCCTTGATCTCATTCTCCAGGATCAGGCAGTGCTGCTTGTACATTTCCAGAGGCGTGGGGAGGCCAAGCCACTCGCAGGTGTCTTCGTCGATGTTCATGCTGGGAAACTCAAATGCTGTATGTGTGTACAGTAGTCGAGGTGCTGATGATTTGGGAGTGGTGTTCGTCGGCAGAACGCCGGGGAAAGGTAGAATTGCGGAGCAAGCTCTATTATTGCGGAGCAAAAAAGATAAGGGCCTGCTCAGGTTTCCCTGGCAAGCCCTTGATATCTATGGTGCCCGAACCCGGAATCGAACCGGGACGCCCTTACGAGCGGGGGATTTTAAGTCCCATGCGTCTACCAGTTTCGCCATTCGGGCGGTAGCGCGGTGTAACAGGGTTGGGAATATATAGATCCTGGCTCGTTGGTGCAAGGTTCTTGCCTAAAAGCCGGGTTAAAAAAGCTTGTGAGATCAGTAGTCTACAACGCCCGACCAGACCCTTTTCGAGTTTTTCCCGGGGTGGGAACAAGATTCTGAAAGTGCAGTCATAGCGATATGCCATCCCGGCATTCTGGAAAGGAATCAGTTGATGTTCAGTGCGCGTAAGCCTTCTTGGATGATTGCGGTCAGTGTAATCGGGTTGTTGGCGATGGGGGGCATCGGCACGGTGCAGGCGGGTGATGGGTTTGAATGGAGCGGGTTTGGTTCATCGACGGGCGACAGGCTCGCGACCAGTTCCTCGGTGGCTGGCCGAGAGAAAGTACTGGCGGCCAGCAATATTACGGTGGGTGATATCGAGCGCCTGCTGAGTCATCAGGAAAGCCAGGACGAAGAACTCAAGCATTTGAAAAGCAAACTGGACGAACAGGCGCGCTATTTCGAGGAGTTCAAGCGTAAGGATGGCTCAAGCTCCAGCGCCAGTGACAGCCAGTTGGCTGATTTGAAGCACACGGTCGCGGATCAGAAGAACACCATCGACAAGCTCAAAAGCGAAGTGGAGGACCTGAAGCGCAATTCCAACTCCAGTTCGAGTTCCAGTTCCAGCGAGCTGTCGCGACTCAAGGACGATGCCCAGGATCAGAAACGTAGCCTTGAAGACCAGAAGCGCAGCCTTGATGATCTGAAACACACGGTCGACAACCTGGCCAGCAAGGTGAAGTGACGCCTGCCAGCGCTTGCGTGAGTCGCTGGCAATGTGCGAAGCGGCATTGCTGGCGACATGGCGTGCGGTGTTCTCAGCGTTCGGTTCACGCTACCCTGTGGCGTCCACGATCATGAAAAGGAATGAATGATGAGCGTCGTACACCAGCCGCTGGAGGGCAGTTGCCGCTGTAACCGGGTGCGCTTCAGTGTCAGTTTGCCCGAGGTCATCACCATGGCCTGCCATTGCCGTGGTTGCCAGAAAATGACCTCCAGCGCGTTTTCCCTCAGCGCCTTGATCCCCGCCGCTGGGTTCACCATCACCCAAGGCTGCCCGGTCATCGGCGGGCTGCAGGGTGTGGACCGCCACTATTGCTGCCCGCATTGCATGAGTTGGCTGTTTACCCGGCCCCACGGCATCGACGAGTTCGTCAATGTGCGCGCCACCTTGCTCGATAACGCCCGAGACTATGTACCTTTCATGGAAACCTGGACCCGCGAAAAACTGCCCTGGGCCTCCACCCCCGCCGTCGAAAGCTTTGCACAATTGCCTGAACCCCAGGACTTCCCGCGCCTGTTGCAGGCTTACGCCGAGTTCGTCTCAGTCAATCAACGCCAATAGATCCGTAACACCCACGTCCACGCCTGCCTGGCTCAGCAGCGTGGTGGCCTGGCCCCGGTGATGGGTCTGGTGATTGAAAAAGTGCACGAGCAAGCCAAAGAACGGCTTGCTGGCCCCCACGCCGCGCATGTTGGAGTACTGCAGGCGATGATCCAGGTCAGGCTCGCGCAAGGTGTTGACCCAATCGAGTATCAACTGATCCAGCCAGGCGCGTCGGGCAGAAAGCTCACGAATATCGGCGAACGCCAGTTGCTTGAGGTCGGTGGGTGTTGCGATCGAACTCAAGGGTGCCAGCGCCGCAAAGCCTGCCGGGTGTTGGGCGAAGCGTTTGAGCCAGACCGTATCACCCAGTGCAAGGTGGTTCAGGGTGCCGAGGATCGAGCCGAAGAACGCCTGCCGGTCTGCGCTCAACGCGGCGTCCGGCAATTGGCCGGCAGCAGCATAGACCTTCTGGTTCATCCACTGGTTGTAGCTCGCCATCAATGCAACGTGCTCGATACGGTTCACCTGTGTGCTCCTTCAACAGTGTAATGGCGCCATCATAAGGCGTGCCTGCTCGGCGGTCTTGGTATTCCGACAGGGGCAGGCTATGGTTGTTGAACGCCCATATTGCGCCCTGGGAGGGCGACACCATGAACACCAGCGATCTATTGGAACAACTGCTGCGCGCGGGCCAGCAAAACAGCGGTGCTTCAGGCGGTGGCCTGGGCGGCTTGGGCGGGTTGCTCGGCGGGTTACTCAACAGTACGGGCAATAGTGCTTCGGCCGGGGGCGGTTTGGGCGGATTGCTGGGTGGTCTCGGCGGTTTATTGGGCGGTGCGCCTGCGGGCGGTGCCACGCAGCAGCGCTCCGGTGGGATGAATTATGCGGCGCTGGCGTCGTTGGGGATGGCGGCTTTCCAGGCGTACCAGGCGTGGCAGCGCCAGCAGGCCAGTGCGCCGCAGCAGGCAATCCAGACGGTCGACCAACTCGACGGGGCGGATGCCGAAGCCCATAGCCATGCCGTGCTGCGCGCATTGATCGCGGCAGCCAAGGCCGATGGCAAGATCGATGAGCAAGAGCGGCAGATGATCTCAGCCGAGATTGGCCGGCATACCGATGACCCCCAGTTGCAACAATGGCTCGACGCCGAAGTCGCCAAGCCACTGAATGCCGGGGATTTTGCCGAGTATGCCGATGACCCGGCAGTGGCGTCGGAGATCTACCTGGCCAGCGTGATGTTGGTCAACGATCAACAGGAGGCGGAACGCGCTTACCTGGATGAACTGGCCGGGCAGTTGCAAATCGACCCGCAGTTGCAACTGCACCTGGAGCAGCAGGCGAAAGCTTAAAAACGCAGGGTGGCACCGGTGGTCAACCACTGGTTGTGATCCTCGTTGAGGCTTTGCCCAACCAGTAGGTCGATGTCGATCAACTGACCCACGTGAAAGCGCGGCCCGGCCTGCCAGGCCTGGTCGCCGCCTTCCTGGCCATAGCGCTCACCGATCAGCGTGAGTGCATCGGCTAGCTGGTACTCGAAACCTGTGCCCCACGTCAGCCGGTGCTGCTGTTCACCACCGTTATAGGCGTGGGTCCAACCGCCATTGAAGTTCAAGCGCAGTGCTTCAACGGGTTGCCAGGTCAGGGGCACGTTGAAGTCGGCGCCGTCAAAGGCATGCGCGCGGTCCAAGGCGAAGTGGCTGGTGGCGGACACCGCCAACTGCAATCCCAGATCTTGCCGTGACCACACCTGGGCTTTGACTTGCGGGCTCACCTGCGTCTCGGCATCCCCCGCATTGCTGGCACGCGACAGCGCCGCACTCCATTGTACCGCCGGCAGCGCGCTGAACGTGCAGGCCGGGTTCAGGGTTTCGTTATGGATGTTGCCTTGGTGCCGGTTGACGCTGTACCAGGCGTCGACGTTGCAGGTGCCCGGATCATTGACCGCGCCGTCGTCGACCACGTAGGCGCCACCGGCTGCCTGGGCCTTGGAACACATCGCGATGAGCAGAACAATGCCCAGGCTTGCGCCAATGAAGATCAGGTTGCGTTGTAGCGCGCGGCGCTTGGCCGGCGGTAACAGCAACAGCGTATGGCGAGCCCCCCGATAGTGACGTGCGCGATATTTGGCAAACCCATCCGGGCGATGAGGGGTGTGTTTTTTGTGCATGATGCACCTCGCTTGAATTCAGCTTTCTACGGTCAGCACCGAAATGCCGCTGGCTTTGGCCTGGCTGACCAGCTCCGAGGTGTCGTCACCGCCTGGCAGGGCGATGATCACGTCGGGTCGGCTGTCGGTCAGCATGAAATGATTGCGTTGGCGTTCCGCCTGTTTGCCATGGCGTTGCCAATTGCACGGGTAACGCACCACATCGATGCCCATTTCCCGCGCCCACTCCTCGATGTTGCTGCCGAGGAATTGGTTGCCGCCGTGAATCAATACCTGCATCGGGCGCAGGCGGTGGTAAGCGTCCAGCACTTGGCGGGACTTCTGGGTGTCGGCGTAATGACGACCTGCACAGATCAAGACGCGCATGTTCGAATCCTTGTGATGCGCGGTGGCGACCCTGCGGTCGCCACCGTTTAAACGGCGGGAGCGATCAGTACCACTGCTTGAAGCGGCGGATGTAGATCGTTTTCATCAGTTGGGCCACGCAGCAGTAGGCGAGCAAGGTGCCGACCAGCCATGGAAAGTACGCCAGCGGCAGCGGTTGCAAGCCCACCAGGGTGCCCAGCGGCGAGAACGGCACGTAGATCCCCAGGGCGATCACCAGGCAGGTCATCATCAGCACCGGCCAGGCCGCCGTGCTCTGGAAGAACGGGATCTTGCGGGTGCGCAGCATATGCACCACCAGGGTTTGCGAGAGCAGCCCTTCGATGAACCAGCCGGACTGGAACAGGGTCTGCATTTCCACACTGTTAGCGCTGAACACGTACCACATCAAGGCAAAGGTGGTAATGTCGAAGATCGACGAGGTCGGCCCGATCCAGATCATGAAGCGGCCGATGTTTTGCGCATCCCACTTACGCGGTTTGGCCAGGTATTCCTTGTCCATCTTGTCCCACGGCAAGGCCAGCTGGGAGATGTCGTACATCAGGTTTTGCAGCAGCAGGTGGATCGCCAGCATCGGCATGAACGGAATGAACGCACTGGCCACCAGCACCGAGAACACGTTGCCGAAGTTGGAGCTGGCGGTCATGTTCAGGTACTTCATGATATTGCCGAAGGTTTCGCGGCCCTTGAGCACGCCTTCTTCCAGCACCATCAGGCTCTTTTCCAGCAGGATGATGTCCGCCGATTCCTTGGCGATATCCGTGGCGGTGTCGACCGAAATACCCACGTCGGCATCGCGCAGCGCCGGCGCATCGTTGATACCGTCGCCCAGGAAACCCACGGTATGGCCGTTGGCTTGCAGGGCCTTGAGCACCCGGGATTTCTGCAGCGGTGTCAGCTTGGCAAACACCGTGCGTTCTTCCACGCGGCGCAGCAGGGTGGCGTCGTCCATGGCTTCGATATCCACGCCCAGCAGCGGCTGGCCGGGTTCGAGGCCAACCTGGCGGCAGATCTTGGCGGTGACTACCGCGTTGTCGCCGGTGAGCACTTTGACGGCAACACCAATTTCCTGCAGTGCGGCAATGGCCGGGCCCGCGGTTTCCTTTGGCGGATCGAGGAAGGTCAGGAAGCCCTGGATCACCAGGTTGCGCTCATCGGCAGGGGTGTACTGTTGGCGCGCCAGGGATTTGGGAATGTTGCGCCTTGCGACCACCAGTACGCGGAAACCATCCTCGTTGTAGTCGTTGGCTAGCGCCAGCAACTCTTCACGGCGGCGCTCATCCAGCGGCACGGCATCGCTGCCTTCCATCACGTGGGTGGAAATGCCCAGCATCTCTTCCACGGCGCCCTTGCACACCAGCAGCTGATCGCCGGCAGCATCCTTGACGACGATCGACAGACGGCGGCGTACAAAGTCGAACGGCAATTCATCCACTTTGCTGTAGGCAAATGGCACCTGGAACTTGGGGTTCTGCTCCGAGAACTGCACCACGGCCTGGTCCATCAGGTTCTTCATGCCGCTCTGGTGGAAGCTGTTGAGCCAGGCCAGCGACAGCACCGCATCGTCACGTTGGCCAAAGGCATTGACGTGGTGTTCGAGGATGATTTTGTCCTGGGTCAGGGTGCCGGTCTTGTCGGTGCACAGCACATCCATCGAACCGAAGTTCTGGATCGCATTCAGGCGCTTGACCACCACTTTGCGCTTGGCCATGGCGGTGGCGCCCTTGGCCAGGTTGGCGCTGACGATCATCGGCAGCATTTCCGGGGTGAGGCCCACAGCAACCGCCAGGGCGAACAGGAACGCATCGCCCCAATCACCTTTGGAGAAACCGTTGAGCAGGAACACGATCGGCACCATCACCAGCATGAAGCGGATCAGCAGCCAGCTGACGCTGTTCACCCCACGGTCGAAGGCGGTTTGCACACGGGAGCCGACGATCGCTTTGGCCAGGGAACCGAAGTAGGTGCGCGGCCCGGTGGCTACCACCACGGCCTTGGCCCGGCCGCTGACCACGTTGGTGCCCATGAAGCAGATGTTCGGCAGGTCCAGCAGGTTGCCCTGGTCGGCCGCCAACGAGGACGCCGACTTCTGCGTCACATCACCCAGGGTGTCGTACTTCTCGACCGGCAAGGCTTCGCCGGTCAGCACCGCCTGGCTGATAAACAGGTCACGGGATTCGATCAGGCGGATATCCGCCGGGATCATATCGCCGGCCGACAACTGCACGATATCGCCGGCCACCAGTTCACGCATCGGCACTTCGCGCAGGCTGGGCTGGGCGCCCACTTGCTCGCGGCGCAGCACGGTGGCGGTGGTGCGGACCATCGCCTTGAGCGCTTCGGCGGATTTGGCCGAGCGGTGTTCCTGCCAGAAGCGCAACAGGCTGCTGAGCAACACCATGGTCATGATGATGATGACCTTGGTCGGGTCGGCCTCTTCGCCGTCCCGCATCGGCAGCCAGCAGTCGGTAACAAAGCTGATGCCGCCTAGGGTCAGCAGGACATAGATAAAAGGATTGTTCAGTGCCTGCAGGAACTGGACGATGGCGTGAGGCGGCTTGTCATGGGCCACCTCGTTATAGCCTTCGCGCTGTAGACGTGCCGAGGCGTCCAGTTCGGTCAGGCCGTCCTGGGTCGCCCGTACATTGGCGAGGGTGGCCGACAGGCCGTTCTGGGCTTCGCGGGCGGCACGCATCGACAGTTTGGTGTCGCTTGCAGTGCCATTTTTCTTGTGCAGAGGCGTGTTTTTTACGGCGCTCATTGTCTGTACTCCTGTCGCCAATTCTCGACAAAACATACCCGGTACTTACCTGATTGCAGGCGAGCGAAAGCATGCCGAGCCGCGGACTTCGCGATCGGTTTAAATAAAGTGCTTAATAACTTCTACAAGGCCCGCTTAGTGCGCGTTAATTAATTAGCGCGCAGCGGGCTACTACTGGACTTGTTCATAAAGAACTCCAGAAGGTTAATCGGGAAAGTTGTGGTTTCCAGCAGGCTCAGGCTGTGCGAGCGCTCACATAGAGGCTAAGCATCAGGCTCGCTTGAACGAGGCTGGAAACGTTCCGTCTCTGCGGGTCTTGAGGGTCGGCGTGATCCCAGTGCTGAACCAGTTGGCCAGTGGTGGGGCAGACACGCCAGTGCGCCAGCATTGGAGCCGGGCGTACTTGGGGAGAGGTTGCGGCAAAGGGCGAGCGGGTAGGCGAAAAGCCCACGGGCATGCGGCATAGCTTGGCTCGCAGGGCCGAGGCCAGCGAGCGGATATCAGGCAAAACAAAGGGTTGAAGGGTCATAACACACCTCGGGACCGGACAAGCGACCGGCGAGGCAGTTACGGTGGAGCATCAAGCTCTAGCGCAGCTTACCGGACCGGGGAGGCGAGTCCTGTCATATTCTGGGTTTGGCGCCCGATGCCCGCAGAGGCGGTGCTCGGACAGCGACTAGATACTGTGTCCATTGGCTTCTTTTGTGAGGTTTAAAAAAGGCCCCCAATTGCGGGCAGGGGCAATCTACTCAGCCAGTTACAAAATGTCAACGCATGATTAATTAAATGATCCGGCGTTCAGAGTTCATTCAGACAAGAGGCACGGGAAAGTTGCGATATATATAACTTCATACGCCCAATGCCGCGAGATAGGCGAGATACAACAGTACCAATCCGCAGGTGCCATAACTGACCCGCTGCCAGCGCGCCGATGCGTTCTTGCGCAACAGGTTGACCAGCGTAGCCACCACAAAGCACGACAACACCGACGCCAGCATGAAACCGGCAAAAAACATCAGGGTCTGCGCATGACTGGGCGTAGTGCCGACGATGCCCGACAATGCACTGCCGAGGGCGCCCCAATACACAATGTTCTTCGGGTTGGCCAGGGAGATGGCTGCGCCTACCGCCAGCGCATTCTGCCCTGAACGTGCAGGCACGGTTTGCGCTTGCGGCAAGTGCCAGGCGTCGATCAAGCCGCGCACGCCCAGCCAGGCCAGGTACAGCGCGCAGACCACCGTCAGCGGTATGCGCACGGCGTCATGCTGGATCAGCAGGGCGATACCGGTCAGGCCGATAACCGCCCACACGGCATCGCCCACCAGAGAGCCGGCCTGCACGAGCAAGGCCGGGGTGAACCCCTGAAGCAAACCCCGGCGCAACGTCTCCGCCAGCACCGCACCGGGTGAGAGGCAAAACACAAAACCGAATACCAGTGCGTAAAAAAAGATCGTCAACATGCCTGAATTCCCAGAAGTGATGGCAGGCAGTGTGCGAGCGGATGGCGCTATCGTCTTGGACCAGATTGCGATTTCAGCGCTGCAACAGGTTTTGATAACGGCCGGGAGTGATGCCATAGGCGGCCCGGAAATGCCGATTGAGGTGGCTCTGGTCGGCAAAACCCAGGTCCTGGGCCACTTCGCAGGGTTGCAGCCCCCTGCGCAGCAGACCTTTGGCGCGCCGGGTGCGAAGTTGCATGGCCCATTGCCGCGGGCTCAAGCCGGTCTCTTTCTGGAAGGCCCGCAACAGATGAAATTTGGACAGCCCCAACTCATCGCCAAGGTGTTCCAGAGGCAGCGTCTGATGAAGTTGCGCAGCGAGCAACTCTTGGGCGCGGCTGATCATGGGTTTTCCCGCCGGTGCACTCCCTTGCAGGCGCACACCACTGCAACCGACCACCTCGCCGAGCAGCAGTACCAGCGCTTCTTCATTCAGTTCGCGGACCAAGGCATCGCCGCTCAATGCGCCTTTCACCGCCGTCGCGAGGCGTTGCGCCAGCTCCGGTTGAAAACACAGGGCACGATCAAACTCCAACTGTGCCAGGCCCAGGTCGGTGGCCAGTTGGTCTGCCATGGCGTACACGCTGACAAACTGCCAGGGAGCGCCCTCGGCAGCGCCACCGCCCTGAATCTGGCCCGGGTTGTACAGGGTGATGCTGCCCGGGCCCGCCTGGAATTCGCGACGGTCGAGCCAGACTTTCTCTTCGCCGACCAGGTTCACGCCGATCACGCATTCATCGTGACTGTGACGGGCAAAGGACAGGCCGGTGCAGCGGGTGCTGGTGAGTTCGTAGTGGCCCAGCCAGGCGTGTTGCATCGCGTTCATCGGGTCAGCTCGGCAGTGGGTTGCGCCTTAGCATACGTAGCTGACCCAGGCTGCGAAAGTGTTCAGACACTCAAGCGCAGCGCGAGCGCGGCCAGGGTGATCAACAGCACCGGCAGGGTCAGTACGATCCCGACCCTGAAGTAGTAGCCCCAGGTAATGGTGATGCCTTTGCGCGCCAGGATATGCAGCCATAACAAGGTGGCCAGGCTGCCGATAGGCGTGATTTTCGGGCCCAGGTCGCTGCCGATCACGTTGGCGTAGATCATCGCGTCCTTGATCACGCCCACCGCATGGCTGGACTCGATGGACAGGGCACCGATCAGCACCGTCGGCAGGTTGTTCATGACCGATGACAGCAACGCGGTGAGCACGCCGGTGCCCATCGCCGCCCCCCACACCCCGTAGGTGGCGAAGGTGTCCAGCCAGGTGGCCAGGTAGGTCGTCAGGCCGGCGTTGCGCAGCCCGTAGACCACCAGGTACATGCCCAGGGAAAAGATCACGATCTGCCAGGGGGCTTCCTTGAGCACCTTGCGCGTGGAGATCTTGTGGCCTTTGGCCGCGATGACCAACAGCAGCACCGCGCACACCGCAGAAATCGCACTGATGGGAATACCCAGCGGCTCCAGGGCAAAGCAACCGATCAGCAAAATACCGAGTACCCACCAACCGGCGCGAAAGGTCGCACGGTCGTGAACGGCCCTGGCCGGGTCTTCCAGGTCGTCTGGGTTGTAGGCCTGTGGAATGTCGCGGCGGAAGAACCACAGCAGCACCGCCAGGGTGGCCGCGACGCTGACCAGGTTCACCGGCACCATGACGGCGGCGTATTGGTTGAAACCGATCTTGAAGTAATCCGCCGAGACGATGTTCACCAGGTTCGACACCACCAGCGGCAGGCTGGCCGTGTCCGCGATAAACCCGGCGCCCATGACGAAGGCGAGGGTCGCTGCCGGAGAGAATCGCAACGCCAGCAGCATCGACATCACAATGGGCGTGAGGATCAGTGCCGCGCCGTCATTGGCGAACAGTGCCGACACCAGTGCGCCGAGCAATACCATATAGGCAAACAACCGCCGCCCACGCCCTTGGCCCCAGCGCGCCACGTGCAGCGCGGTCCAGGCAAAGAAGCCGGCCTCGTCGAGCAACAGGCTGATGATGATCAGCGCCACAAACGTACCGGTGGCGTTCCAGATGATGTGCCACACCGCCGGGATGTCCGACAGGCTGATCACTCCGCAGGCCAGGGCCAGGATTGCCCCCAAGGTGGCGCTCCAGCCGACGCCCAGCCCTTTGGGCTGCCAGATGACCAGGATGATGGTGAAGAGAAAAATCGCAACGGCGACAAGCATGAATGAACGCTCCGATGGCTCGGCAACAGGTGCCGGCCGGTTATGGTGTTGGGCCTATTGTATCCAGACGCTACGCGTCGCTGCGCCAACCATGGCACTTTGTCATCCAAGGCATGGATCAGTTCGCGTGAGCAAAGTTCGTCTTTGTGTGGGAACAATTACGCCGACGGGTAGGCGCGTTGCGAGGTCAAACCCTGAAACCATTGACGTGGATCAAATCCACCGCAATCGACACACAAGTGATTGAAATTAAAATGAAACATGAATGTCCTAAAGTGCCTGCCCATTGCTCATGAAGGAAGATCCCGCGTGACCCGTGCCACTCGCAACCTGCGCAAGACCCTTGATTCCGTCGCGGACAATAACGAAACCGCGGCGTTTGACTTGATGCGTGCCGTCGAAAAAGTCGGCGATGAAGTGCTGCGCCAACGCCTGCTCAACACCATTCACCGGCTCAACCAGGACGCCTACGAGCTGCGCGAAGCGCGAGACTCGGTCGAACAGGTATCGGTAAAACTCGCCTGAGCAAGATCGTTCAAGACAGCCCCTGTATGACACTGGCATGCTTGTCGACCCTCTGTCGATGAGCCGTTTCCATGCCTGCCGCCTTACCTCATTACGCCTTCGCTCGCGGTGCAATCGCGGTTATTCCGTTATCCCTGGCCTGTGCGCCCTGGGGGCTGCTCGCCGGCTCCATGGCAATCGACGCGCAGTTCACGCCGCTGCAAGCCCAGGGTTTGTCCGCCATTGTCTTTGCCGGTGCCGCGCAACTGGTGGCGATCGGCATGGTCAAGAGTGGCGCGAGCCTGATATCCATTGTACTGACCACGCTGCTGCTGACGTCCCAGCATTTGCTGTATGGCATGCACATGCGCCCGACACTCTCGGCGCTCAATACACGCTGGCGCATCAGCCTGGGGTTTCTGTTGACCGACGAGTTCTTCGCCTTGGTCAACCACTATGACCGTGAAACATTCAACCGCTGGTATGCCCTGGGCGTCGGCCTGACGTTTTACATCGCCTGGAACCTGTTTACCCTGGCCGGCATCGTGCTCGGCAAAAGCATCCCCGGGCTTGATCAACTGGGGTTGGAGTTTTCCATCGCGGCGACCTTCATTGCCTTGATCACCCCAGTGGTGCGCGACGTACCGACGGTGGTCTGCGTGGCGATCTCGCTGTTGTGCTCGGTAGGGTTGAGCTTTTTGCGCTGGGAGTCGGCGGTGGTGGTCTCGGGCTTGCTGGGCATGAGTGCAGGCTATGCGTGCAAGCGGCTGGGGGTAGGGCAGGCATGATCTACTTGATGATAGTCGCCATGGGCCTGGTGGTATTTTTCAACCGTTACCTGTTTATCGAGCCGCGTCTGCCGGTGCGCCTTAATCGCGGCGCCCGAGAGTTCCTCGGGTTTGCGGTGCCGGGCATGCTCACGGCGATTTGCGGGCCGATCATTTTTCTCGCCGATCACCGGCTCAACCTGAGCCCGACCAACCCTTATCTGCTCGCGGGTATCTGCGCGGTGGCGCTGATGTTCTGGACGCGCAGCGTGCTGATCACGGTGTTGCTGAGCATGGCGCTGTTCTATCTGTTTCGTTGGTACTTCTGAAGCGCAGGCGAAAAAATGCCCGCGGGAGGGCGGGCAGAAGGAAGACTTCTTAAAAATGAGCCAGGCAACTATAGATGGCGCATTGTGCTTTTACCGTGAAACAAAGTTCATGTGCGCGTCAGTTAAGCCTGCGGCGGTGGTACAGTCGCGGTTTTTCCATGGAGGCGATGGCATGCGTAAGGTAGTAATGGGCGTCATGATGGCGGCGGCGCTGTCCGGTTGCGCCGGCACGAAGATGAAAGAGGCGCGTGCAGGCCAGCCCTATAAAACCCTGGCTTCGGACAAGGCCCCGTTGGTAGTTGCCCAATGCGTGCAGTTCGGCTGGCAGGACGAGGCGGTGTTCGGCGTGGACGCCGGAGGCTTCAAGGAGCCGTTGGAGTCAGATGGTTTCACGGTGTACACCACTGACGGTGCCTATTTTGTAGACGTGCGCGCCGCGGGTGCCGGCTCTACCGTCAAGTATTACGCAGCCGAAGACACGATGCCTGCCAAGCGTCGCCAGGCCGCCCTCGCGACCTGCCTGTAGTCCGTTGCTTTAGAATTATTCAGAAATGCCTGGCGCGACAGGCGCCGAGCATTGGCTTATTATTCATCCGCTCGCTCGACGTGATGGCTCTTTACCGGTACACGGATGTCGAGGCCTAAACGTCGGGCGGGCCTCTTTGCTCGTTATCGCGGCATGTAGCCCAAGTGCCAGCGCCGGGGAATCCTCAGCGATACCAGGCCCAGTAATATGGCCAATGCACCGCTGACCAGCAGCGCCTTCAGCCCCCATTGGTGCTCCAGCACCGCGCCGATCACCGCCCCCACAAACATCCCGGCCCACGGGATCAACTGTACCCGCCACCCGTTGCGTCGTTCGCCCAGCATCCAGCGGCCCAGCCCACGACCAAAGCGTGACAGTGCCCCCGTCACATAGGTCAGCCCCACGGGCAGGCCATTGACCTCTTCCACGGCTGCATTGAGCATGCCCATGGCGGTGATCGCCGCCAGCAAGGCAGGCAAGGTATCGGCGAAAGGCCATAAGCCGGCGCCGCTCAACAGCACGGCGATACACAACAGCAAGGGCAGGGCATGCCGACGGCCCAGGCGGCTGACCACGACACCCAAGGCGTTGCCGATGACGAACGTGGCGATCAACAACAGCAGGCGCCCGATCAGGCCCAGATCACCGGCGCCCATCGCCACGGCCAGGCGGGTGGTGTTGCCGCTCATGAATGACACGAAGTCCCCGCTGGCCATGAAGCCGATGGCATCGGTCATGCCGGCCAGCACCGAAAGGCTGGCCACCAGCAACAAGCCGACCCGGCCACGCCAGCGTTGGCGATGGGCCAGCGCGGCATTGGCGTAGGGCGTGCGGGACGAAGGCAGCATGGAGCGGGCTCCTCGATGAGATTATTCGGCCACTACCGTAAGAGGCTTTGCGGGTTGGCGCAATGACCTCAGACAGATTCCAGTCGCCAGCCCGCCGGATGCCAGTCCAACCGATGGGTCGGCCTGAGCGCCTGTACAAACGCCTCGTCATGCGACACCACCAACATGGCCCCGGTAAAGCCGCGCAGCGCCTGCTCAAAAGCGAGCACCGATTCCAGGTCCAGATGGTTGGTGGGCTCGTCCAGCAACAACAGTTGCGCCGGGATTTCGCGCCACAAGGCAATCGCCATTGCAGCTTTCAACCGCTCGCCGCCACTTAACTGGCCGGTAGGCTGGGTGACGCGCTGCGCATCCAGTTGCAGCAAGGCCAAGCGTGTGCGCAGTTCGGCTTCGGCCAGCGGCGTGTCGAGCAGGTTCAGCTGTTCGACGATGGAGCGTCGGTCGTCCAGTAGCGCCAGATGCTGGTCGATATACGCGTGGGTGACGTGCACCACACATTCGCCGCCGACCGCCCTCCAGTGCCCCGCAAGCAGTTTGAGCAGGGTGGATTTGCCGCAACCGTTCGGCCCGCGTACCGCCACGCGCACAGGCCCCATCAGGTTCAACGTGACGTAGGTAGAAGACTGCTGCGCATCGAGCCACGGCAATTGGGCCTGTTCGAGCGTCACCACGTGTCGACCATTGGGCAGCCTTGAACCGGGCAGGGCGAGCAGAGTGGGCGTCTCGTCCACGACGCGTTCGTAGGCTTGGCGCACCTGCTGGTCGAGTTGGTGTTTATGCGCGTGGTGGGCGCTGCGTACGGTACTGACGATTTCCGTGGCGGCGCCTTTCCAGCGGGCCTTGGTGAACCGGTCAACGTTGGCGGTTTCTGCGTGTTTGCGCGCGCGGGCGGCATTGCGCTGCAGGCTGTCGTGATCCTTTTGCAGGCGCTTGCGTTCGCGGCTACGTTCAAGCCTGGCGTGCTCCAGGGCTGCAACCGCTGCGTGTTGTTCAGTGTCGCGTTGCTGGCGGTAAGCATCGTAGTTGCCGCCATAGACGCGCATGCCCAGCGGGGAAAGCTCGACGATGCGCCCCAAGGTGTTGAGCAACTGTCGATCATGGCTGACGACGACCAGGCCACCACGCCACTGGCCCAGGATGCGCAGCAGCCAGTCGCGGCCCAGGCTGTCGAGGTGGTTGGTGGGCTCATCCAATACCAGCAAATCCGGAGCGGCCAACAGCGCGCCGATCACTGCGACGCGGGCCAGTTGGCCGCCACTCAGTTGAGCGGCCGGCGTATCGAAGCCCAGCGCTTGCAAGCCCGCCCCATCCAGCGCCGCGCGCAGGCGTTCGGCCAGGTCCCAGCGCTCATCAATCCGCTCGAAGTCATCGGCGCGGGCCTCACCCGATGCCATACGCTCAAGCGCGGCCAAGCCTTCGGCGGTGCGGGTGACCTGGGCGATGCTTTCACCGGGTTGGACGCTCAGGCTCTGCGCGACATAGGCCACACGGGCATTGCCGTCGAGTGTGCCGGAGGAGGGCTGGAGCACACCGGCGATCAGCTTGGCGAGGACACTTTTGCCACGGCCATTACGCCCGACAATCCCGGTCGGCGTGTGATCGATGGACAGGTTGATAGCTTCCAGCAAGGTATCGCCATTGGCGAACTGGAAAGACACGTGTTGCAGGGAAACGAGTACGGGCAGCCGGTTGACGTCAGTCATCAGCACCTCCAAAAAAATGTCGAACAGGCCAACAAGCGCGCCAGGCGGCTCGTTGCAGATACATTTTGGAAGGCTTAGTGGTTCACGTCGGCGGTCATCCCGTAAATCAGAAGGGGGGCAAAGGCTAACCTGCCTTGGCGTTCTTAGGCAAGTCGGCGGCCAATTGCTCAAGAAACATCGCCAGGGCGACCTCTTCCGCTTTCAGGCCCTGGCGCACCCGTGGCTTGGGCAGTTTGGACAGTTCGCCCAGGCTGAAATGCTCCAGTACCGCCGGGTGGATGTAGCACTTGCGGCATACCGCCGGCGTGTTGCCCAACTGCTTGGCCACACTCTTGACCATGGCCACCACATGCCGCTTGGCGTCGGATTCCGGCTGCCATTCCAGGTCACGCAGCACCGCCAACGCAAGGGCGGTGCCGGCCCAGGTGCGATAGTCCTTGGCGGTAAAGTCGGCGCCGGTGAGGCTGTGCAGGTAGGCGTTGACGTCGTGGGAACTGACGGTATGGCGCTCACCGTCTGTATCCAGATACTGAAACAGGTTTTGCCCCGGCAGCTCCATGCAGCGTTTGACCACCGTGGCCAGGCGCCTGTCCTTGACACTGACTTGGTGCTCGACACCGCTTTTGCCACGGAACTGAAACTGGATTTCGCTGCCCTTGACGTCCACATGACGATTACGCAGGGTGGTCAACCCATAGGACTTGTTGTCCCGCGCATACTGCGTATTGCCCACGCGGATCAGCGTAGCGTCCAGCAGCATGACCACGGTGGCCAGGACTTTTTCGCGGGTGAAGCCGGGTTCGGCGATCTGTGCCTCCAACTGTTTGCGCAGCTTGGGCAGGGCCTTGCCGAACTCTTGCAGCCGAGCGTATTTGTCACTGTCGCGCACTTCGCGCCAGCGGGGGTGATACCGGTATTGCTTGCGGCCCCGGGCATCCCGCCCGGTTGCCTGCAAGTGACCACGCGGATCGGCGCAGATCCACACATCGGTATAGGCGGGCGGTACGGCGAGGGCGTTCAGGCGCTTGATTTCATCGGCATCGGTGATGCGCTTGCCCTGCACATCGAAATACTGGAACTTGCCCCGCAGCGTTTTACGGCGGATGCCGGGCTGGCTGTCGTCAACGTAATGCAGGTCGCGGGGTAGATCGGCGGGCAGCGCAGAGTCGGGCATGGTGCAGGTTCCTTGGCAACGGATCAGGCCGGTATGTCTGATTGACCGCGGCCCTGTGCGGTGGTGCCAAAAACTTGTGCGGAGGCCGCTCAGGCCAATACCGCCACCGCCTTGATCTGTGCCCACAGTGTCTGGCCAGGGCGCAGTTGCAGCTGGTCGCGGGAGAATCGCGTGATACGCGCCAGCAAGGGCGTACCCCCGGCGTCCAGGCGCACCAGCACATGGGCGCTGTTATCCGCCTCAATCGTCTGGGTGACCGTCACGGGCAAGCGGTTGAGGATACTGCTGTGTTCTTCGGCTTGCAGGCTGAGGCTCACGTCCCGCGCCTGCACCTTGATACGCAGCTGTTTGCCCGGTGCCAGCGGTGCATGGGCGACGCGCATCGACAGCGCGCTGTCGGGAAGTTGCAGCGTGAGCAACTGGTAGTGCGCGTCATACGCGCTGACGGCGCCATTGATGACCACACCGGCGTCATCGCCCAGGGCCATGGGCAAATCGAGTCGTGCCAGGGTTTCACCGATAGGGCCGCTGGCCAGCGCCTTGCCGTCGCTGAGCAGCACGAGGTGGTCAGCCAACCGCGCGACTTCATCCTGGGCGTGGCTGACATAGAGCAGCGGAATCTCCAACTCATCGTGCAGGCGTTCGAGGTACGGCAGGATTTCATTTTTGCGCTGGCTGTCCAGGGCTGCCAGCGGCTCATCCATCAATAACAATTGCGGGCTGGTCAGCAACGCACGGGCGATGCCGATGCGCTGGCGCTCGCCGCCGGACAAGTGCTGCGGGTGGCGGTCGAGCAGATGGCCGATACCCAGCAGTTCGGTGGCGTGGGCCATATCCACCCGGCGCAGCGCACGTGGGATGCGCTTGAGGCCGAACTCCAGGTTGGCGCGCACCGACAAATGCGGGAACAGGCTGGCCTCCTGGAACACATAGCCGATGGCGCGTTTATGCGGTGGCACAAACACGCCCTTGCGGCTGTCCTGCCAGACCTCATCGTTGATCCGGATAAACCCGTCTGCGGCCCGTTCCAGCCCGGCGATGCAGCGCAAACAGGTGGTCTTGCCGGAACCGGAGTGCCCGTACAACGCCGTGACGCCACGGCCAGGCAGATGCAGGTCCACATCCAGGGCGAAAGCCGAATAAGCCAGTTGCAGGCGTACCTCCATCATCGCGATCAGCTCCAGCCCATCTTGGTTTTACGGCTGGAGTAGAGCGCCAGCAATACCAGGAATGCGAAGACCACCATGGCGCCGGCCAGCCAATGGGCCTGGGCGTATTCCATCGCTTCGACGTGGTCGTAGATCTGTACCGAAACCACGCGGGTTTTATCGGGGATATTGCCGCCGATCATCAACACCACGCCAAATTCGCCGACGGTGTGGGCAAAACCGAGAATCGAAGCGGTGATAAAGCCTGGGCGAGCCAGTGGCAGGATCACCGTGAAGAAGGTGTCCCAGGGGTTGGCCCGCAAGGTCGCGGCGACCTCGAGTGGGCGAGTGCCAATGGCGGAGAACGCGTTTTGCAACGGCTGCACCACGAATGGCATGGAGTAGATCACTGAGCCGAGCACCAGCCCGGCGAAGCTGAAGGTCAGGGTGCCCAGGCCCAGCCATTCGGTGAACTGGCCCACATAGCCGTTCGGACCCAGGGCCAGCAGCAGGTAAAAACCGATCACTGTCGGCGGCAGCACCAACGGCAGCGCCACAACCGCACCAATGGGGCCGCGCCACCAGGATTGGGTGCGCGACAGCCATAGGGCGATCGGAGTGCCGATGATCAGCAGGATCACCGTGGTCAGCGACGCCAGCTTTAGGGTCAACCCGATAGCGGAAAAATCGGCACTCGACAGTGGCATGCAGTTAGAGCTCGTAACCGTAGGACTTGATCACCGCAGCCGCTTTCGCGCCTTTGAGGTATTCGACGAGGGCTTTGGCAGCGGCGCTGTCTTTGCCTTTGTTGAGAATCACCGCGTCTTGTTTGATCGGGTCATGCAGGGAGGCCGGAACGATCCACGCCGAACCGCTGGTGACTTTGCCGTCTTTGTAGATCTGCGACAGCGCGACAAAGCCCAGTTCGGCATTGCCGGTCGACACGAACTGGTAGGCTTGGGTGATGTTCTGGCCTTCGACGAGTTTGTCCTTGACCTTGTCGGTCAAGCCTTCCTTGGCCAGCACTTGGGTGGCGGCCAGGCCGTAGGGGGCGGTCTTCGGGTTGGCGATGGACAGGTGCTTGAATGCGTTCTGCTTCAGCACATCGCCGTTGGTGTCCACGTAGCCTGCTTTGGCCGACCACAGGGCCAGGGTGCCGACGGCGTAGGTGAAGCGTGAACCCTTGACGGTGTCGCCTTCGGTTTCGAGTTTTTGCGGGGTGGTATCGTCGGCGCTCAGGAACACCTCGAACGGCGCGCCGTTCTTGATCTGCGTGTAGAACTGGCCGGTGGCGCCATAGGCGGCGACCAGTTTGTGGCCGGTGTCTTTCTCGAAGTCGGCGGCGATCGCCTGGATCGGTGCAGTGAAGTTGGCGGCCACCGCCACTTGCACTTCGTCAGCGTGAGCGGTGCTGAACGCCATGGCGGCGACAAGGGGGGCCAGGCGAGAGGCGCGGATCATCATGAAGCAGCTCCTTGGGTAGTACGGCGAGTCTCAGGTAGAAGGCGTTACCGCTATGTAGGGGAATATATAGCGGTTAGCCATCGCCGGTACAGTGCAAAGTCGCCTCGGGGGTCAGTTCCTCTGGAGTCTGGCCAGCGCCTGCTCGGCCAATTCGCGCGTCAGCGCATAACTGGACATCTCTTTGCCCAGGCGCAATGCCTGGCCGGACCACAGGTTGCTGAAACCCGCTTCATCCTTGGCCTTGAGCGGCATCAAGGCGCCGCCGGCCCTGGGGAATGCCGGAGCCGCCGGGTTGATCGCCCCCAGCTCGCGCATCACCCGGTTGACGATGCCGCGCGCCGGTCGGCCGGTGAACAGGTTGGTCAGCGCCGTTTCACTGGCTTGGGCATTGCGCAGTGCATGGTGATGGGATGCGCTGACGTTGGCTTCGGGGGTGAACAGGTACGCGGTGCCAATCTGCACCGCCGCAGCGCCAAGCGCGAACGCCGCCACGATACCGCGCGCATCACCAATGCCACCGGCGGCAATCACGGGCACCTTCACGGCGTCGACGATTTGCGGGACCAGGGCCATCAGGCCGATCTGGGTATTGAGGTCGTCACTGAGAAACAAACCACGGTGCCCACCGGCTTCCACACCCATGGCAATGATCGCATCGCAACCACGTTGTTCCAGCCATATGGCTTCCTCTACCGTGGTGGCCGAAGAAAGTACCTTGGCACCGGTAGCTTTTACGCGGTCAAGCAAGCGCTTTTCCGGCAGGCCGAAGTGGAAGCTGACCACTTCCGGGCGGAACTCTTCGACCACTTCGCAGGCAGCCTCATTGAAAGGGGAGCGATTGGACTCCGGGGTGGGGGCATCGAAGTCGGCGCCCAGCTCACGGTAATAAGGCTCCAGCAACGCCTTCCAGCGGCGGTCACGCGCCTCATCGGGCGCGGGTGGTTGATGGCAGAAGAAATTGACATTGATGGGCCGTACGCCGGCTTGACGAAGCGTGGTCAAGGCTTCGCGCAGTTGTTCCAGACTCAACGCCGCAGCAGGCATCGAGCCCAACGCGCCGGCCTGGCTGGCGGCGATCACCATTGCGGTGGTGGTACCCACGGCCATCGGGGCTTGAATGATGGGCACGTCGATGCCCAGCAGTTCGAGAATGCGCGTGTCTGGCCAGGTGCTCATGGGACGTGTCTCCAGCGTGAGTAAGACGTTGCGCTGTTTTAGCAGGGCCCTTGGCACTCGGCCAGTCTGTTTTATTCACTGGACGTCAGGGGTATTTCATGAAGGGGACGCGCAGCGGTTTCCCGCTCCAGCAACTGCCGCTTGCGCTCCACGCCCCAACGGTAGCCCGACAGCTCGCCGTTGCTGCGGACCACGCGATGGCAAGGGATTGCCACCGCGAGGCTGTTGGCGCCGCAGGCCTGGGCCACCGCACGAAAAGACTTGGGCGCGCCGATGCGTTTGGCAATCTGCGCGTAGCTGGCGGTGGCGCCCACCGGAATTTCGCGCAGCGCTTGCCATACCCGCTCCTGGAACGCAGTGCCGCGCAGGTCCAGCGGCAGATCCAGGCCCACGGCCGGCGCTTCGATGAAGCCCACGACTTGGGCGATCAATTGCTCAAACTCACGATCCGCGCCGACGAGTTCGGCCTTGGGGAACTGGTCCTGCAGATCACGCACCAACTTGTCCGGATCGTCACCCAATAAAATGGCGCACACCCCTCGTTGGCTCCGCGCCACCAGCACGGCTCCGAGTGCACATTGGCCAACGGCAAAGTGGATGGTGCTGTTGGTGCCACCGGCTTTGAAGTCGCGCGGGGTCATGCCAAGCAGTTGGTCGGCGGCCTCATAGAAGCGGCTGCTGGAGTTGAAGCCGGCGTCGTACAGGGCATCGGTCACCGAGTGCTGGCCTTTCAAACCGTCGCGAACCTTGCGCGAGCGCAACGCGCTGGCGTAGCCCTTGGGCGTCAGGCCGGTGGCCGCCTTGAACACGCGATGAAAGTGGAATGAACTCAACCCGGCCTGGCTGGCGAGCGCTTCCAGGTTGGGGGGTGTTTCGGCCTGTTCGATTTGCCGGCATGCGGCGGCGACGAGTTGCCCATGGTGGGCGGCCAATTGGGTCTGGTCAGCGCAGGCGCGTTTGCTGGGGCGGTAGCCGGCGGCTTCGGCGAGGGCAGGGCTGTCGAAGAATTCGATATTTTCCGGGCGCGGCAGGCGCGAAGCACTGCTGGGGCGGCAGTACACCCCGGTGGTTTTCACGCCGTAGACAAACAGCGTGTCGGCCTTGGCGTCGCGGGCGACAATGGCCGCCCAGCGGGGGTCTTGTTCGTTGTTCATGACCTGCACTCTTGACGATTCACGGGCAGCTTAGCGGCGTAGGTCGGGCTCGACACTCTCAAACTTGCGGTCAAATCAGCCGGCGGTGCGAAAGGTCAGGTTGATCCGCTGCGGGCCCATCACCGAGTGCACGCCCTCTTTGATCGGCATCACCCCATGAAAGCGCAAGCGATCGACGCCGCCCCAGACCACCACATCACCGTGGAACAGCGAGACTTTTTGGGGCTTGTCGCCGCGTTCATGGCCGCCGAACAGAAAAATCGCCGGCAGCCCCAGGGACACTGAAACGACGGGGGCGTTGTAACGACGCTCGTTCTTGTCCTGGTGCAAGGACATCTTGGCTCCGGGCACATATCGGTTGATCAGGCACGCGTCGGGTGCGAAGTCGGGGAAGCCGGCCTCCGTTGCTGCCAGGGCGGCCAGTTCGCGCAAGGCATCCGGCATCGCCGGCCACGGGGTTTGGCTGCGCGGGTCGACGGGGCTGTAGCGGTAGCCGCTGCTGTCGGTGGTCCAGCCCAGCTCACCACAACTGCTCAAGGCCGCCGACATGGTAAAGCCGCCGGGCGTTACCATTTTGCGAAACGGCGACTGCGCCAATATCCGACGCAGCTCAGGCAGTAGACGCTCAACCCAGGGTAGGGCGTAGCCCCTGAGCACATAGGATTCTGCGCCAATTTGTTCGCGTCCCCTGGGTTGTTGCAGGGCGTCATCGGCGAACAAGTCGGCAGTCATGGCTTACAGCGCCTTGCTCACCGTGATGTCGGTGACGACATCACCGGCATCATGGATTTTTGCCAGGGCTTGCTTGGCTTCTTCCACGCTGTTGCTGTGCAGTTGCGCGAACTCGAAGCGACGTTCGCCGTTGAGCTTGTACTTGATGACGTATTTGGTCGTGGTGGTCACAGCTTTTTCCTGTCGGTTATCCGGATCAGCTCAGTTTGGAGCTGGTACGACGAACGATGCGAATCTTGTGGGACAGCGCGGGTTTACGGGTCACGCTGATGGCGCGGCGCGTGACCACATCCAGGGTGATGTTCCAGAAGCCGGTGCTGGGCGCGGTGATTTTCGCCGGGAATTTGTCAAACGCGCCGCCGTGGTAGGTGTGGCGGCCGCCATTCTTGAAGCTGCGAAAATTGGCGTCGCTCATCAGGCGGATATTGCAAGTCTGCGAGCATTCGATGACGACAATGTCTCCCTCGTTGAGGTGCTCGCGCTGATGAATGAATTTCATGGGGGTCTCCAGAAGGGCTTTTTCTGAAAAATCAGAATGATACGTAGGTTAAGATAGAGTTTATCAGCCCCAGCGCGTTTATTATCGGGCCGTCGTCGACGACTTCGACAATTTAAAACAGTTATTTACCGAGTTTTTAGGGATAAATCCTACTTTGGTGGGAGAAAATTCCTATATCCGCTGTCAGTAGGGTCTTTATCGGAGGTTTAAGTATGAAATGGAGTGTGTTGGTTTTGGCCCTGGCGCTGGGTGGGTGTGCTTCGGTTGCGGATATCAAGCAGACCCCGCCCACCTTGGTCGTCATCTCAGGGAAAAAACCACCGGAATATGCTGCCTGTGTCGTGCGTAAACTCGCAGCCACCCGCCGGCCGCCGCAGATTGAACCGCACAAGGATGGCGTGCAGGTCATTGTGCCGCAGAAATTCTCCTCGGATCCTTCGGCGATCTTCGAGATTGAAGAGCGTTCCAGCGGCAGCAGCATCAAGCTTTATGAAAGCATGTCCAATGTGCCGATCCGCCCAGGCGATATCAAGAAAGCCGGGGAGGATTGCATTTCCGGCTGAGCCGCCGCTTGCTCAAACACTTGAACCCGATAAGAAAAGCCTGGTGCTGCTGTTGCTGCACCAGGCTTTTTTTTGCAGATGAATAAATTTTCATATTACTGCGCACATACGTCCTATCGACGATTGCGGTCGCTTCTTACGCTTGCTGGCGCTGAACCTCCTAAATCGTCAAGGGCATCTTTATGACTCCTTCATTCAAGCAACTTCTTCTGCCGGTCGTCCTCGGGATGGCGGTATCCCTTTCCGCTCAGGCTTCCACCGGCCCTGCGGTCGGAGCCCAGTACGACACCAGCCATGTCTATGTAGCGCCGGGCGATGTGGATCGTTTTGTGAAAAGCTTTGTGGCCACCTTCGGCGGCCAAAGCACCCCGCAGGTCGTGGTAAACGTGCTGCCCGTCCCCAGCAGTACGACTTCACAACTGGTGCAGACACCCGTCGGCACCGTGTCGCTGTTTGGTTTCACCACGCCGGTTCCTTACCCCTTTGGCGCCGAGCGTAACGGCTATCTCGTCAAGGATATGGATGTCGCTCTCGCCGAAGCAAAGAAACACGGCGCGGACGTGATCGTGCACGACTTTCCCGATCCGATCGGTCGCGACGCCGTGGTGCAATGGCCCGGTGGCGTGACGATGCAGCTTTACTGGCATAGCAAGGCACCCAATTACGCTGCGTTTCAGAGCATTCCTGAAAACCGGGTATATCTCTCCGAGCAACGCGCCGATGCCTTTATCAAAAGTTTCACGGGTTTCTCTCATGGCAAAGTCGTGGCGGATGAAAAACATCTCGACGGTGCGGTGGTCGGGGAGCCCGGCAAGACGATCCGCCGCGTAAAGCTTGAATCCGATTTCGGCAAGATGGTGATGTTCGTCACCGACGGGCACCTGCCTTACCCGTACGGCCGTGAAACGACCGGTTATGAGGTGAAGGATCTGTCGGCCACGCTCGCGAAGGCCAAGGACTCCGGTGCCCAACTGTTGATAGAACCCAAGGCGGAGCCTGATCGCCAATCCGCCGTGGTGGAGTTCCCCGGTGGTTACGTTGCTGAAATACACCAGTCGCTCGCGAAGAAGTAACGTATGAACAGCCGTCCTTCGCATAGCGTGTATGCCTGGGTTCTGGCCGTGCTGTGGCCGCTGGGGGTTTCCAGCGGCTACGGCGCCGAGCCGCCTGAACGTCCTGTGCTTAAAACCAACCGTTGGCAGGAGGACTGGTCGGTCCTTCAAAACCCTTCGTTGAGAACCGAGCCGTTAGACGGTCTCAAATACCTGTCGCTGTCGGATACGGACCCGCAGCGTTATCTATCGTTTGGCTTGACGCTGCGGGAGCGGTTTGAACTCAATGACGCCAATGGCTTTGGTATCGGTAACCGCAAGCGTGACTCGTGGTTGATTCAGCGACTGCAGGTGCATGCCGATTTGCATTTGAACGAACATTGGCGTGTGTTTACCGAGTTGGAAGATGCCCGCGCCTTCGATAAGACAACCATCGGCGGGGCTGACCAGAACCGTCTGGATATGCGCTTGGCCTTTGTCGAGTACGTTGACAAGACGCCTGATCACACCTTCAAGGCGCGGGTGGGGCGGCAGGATTTTGCCTTTGACTTGCAGCGCTTTATTTCTTCGCGTGACGGTCCGAACGTTCGGCAGTCGTTTGATGCCGTATGGGCCGACTGGGAGACAAGCAACTGGCGCTTCATTGGCCTGGCCAGCCACCCCGTCCAGTACCTGGATGGCCGCCACTTCGATGACAAGTCCAACGCCGACGTGGCGTTTCATATGCTCCGAGTTGAGCGCCAGCTCGACAACAAGAATGAGCTTTCGGCCTACTACGGGTTGTACGAACAACGCCAGGCAAGTTATCTCGACGCGCAAGGTGACGAGACCCGGCACCTGTTCGATGCCCGCACCGCCGGTACCGAAGGGGCGTACGACTGGGACGTGGAAGCGATGGTTCAAACCGGTACGGTCGGTTCCAAGGACATCCGCGCCTGGGGCGGCGGTAGCCGTTTCGGCTACACCTTGCAGTCTGTGCCCTGGACGCCACGGCTCGGGCTGCAGTTCGATGCCGCTTCCGGTGACCGTCACGCCGGCGATGGCACCCTCGGCACGTTCAACCCTCTGTTCCCGAATGGCTACTACTTCTCGCTGGCCGGTTACACCGGCTATAGCAACCTTATCCACGTCAAGCCGTCTGTAACGATACGGCCGATTTCCGACCTGTCTATCCAGACGGCTGTGGGCATGCTCTGGCGCCAAACGACTGAGGATGCGGTGTACACCCAACCGAATCTGCCGGTAGCTGGAACGGCGGGGCGCGGTGGGCGCTGGACGGGTTACTACGACCAAGTGCGTATGGACTATGCATTCAATCGCAACCTGTCGGGTGCAGTTGAGGCGGTTCATTATGTAGTGGGCGATACGTTGCGCAATGCGGGAGGTGACGACAGCAACTACTTGGGCGTGGAGCTCAAATTCATGTGGTAGCCACACACTTTCCGGCAGTGTCGAACGCGGCAGGCGTGCTGATCGGGCAGGGCATCCGTTAAACTGGCGGGCAATCAACGCAAGAATGCCGCTCAAGCCCTTGGGCCTGCGCGGCATTTGTCTTTTTTGGAAAGCCTGTCATGAAGCGTGAACACGTCAAGGCCCGCTACGCCGAGGGCCAGATTTCGGCTACCCACGTCATCCAGAACCCTGCCGACCTGGGTGAGTGGATTGTGTTCTTCAAGAAAAGCGGGGGGCGCAGTTACTTCCTGGTCGACGAACAGGATGAAGTCGAGTCATTCCCGCGACTGGATGACCTGATCGAGATATTGCGCGGTTTGGGCATCAAGTTCGCCGAAGTTCACCTGTAGTCGCGCCGCTTATTTGCACACGACCACGACGCTGCGGCTTTTGAAGTTGCCCACGTCTTTGCCCAGGGTCTTGTCGCTTTCGTTCAAGGAAGGCGTGCCTTCGGTGCCGACGATGCGGTAACCGGTGCCTGCGCAGGAGGCGTCCGCTTTCTCGTAGCAACTGGCCCAGGAGTTGGCCTCGCCCGAACAATCGATGGTCAAGCCTTGTTCGCCGTTTTTCAGGTAGGTATCGGAGGTGGTCGTACAGCCGGCCAGCGCCAGTACCGCAATCAGTGCCAGGAATTTGTTCATAGTGGGGTCGTCGTCGAGGGTGTTGGAGGAGCGCTGACACTGTCGTGGGGCGTTGGCAGCAGATTATAGCTAACTGCCACCTAGGTACAGACAAACACAAAAAAAGCCCCGTTCAACGGGGCTTTGTGTGCAAGTAGGCGAGGCTTACTTGCCCTTCGGCTTTTTGCTCGACGCGTGACCGGCCTCATCCACAAACACTTCGGCAACCTGGATCGCTTCGCGCTCGGTCGCAAATGTACCGGCGACGCTGTCGCCATGGAAGTTGATCAGGTGCCAGCCGTCTGCTCGCTGGGTGATCAGATAGCCGTTAACGCCTTTTGGTTCTGACATCTATGTCTCTCGTATTCGGGTTCAAGGGCGCCATCATAGCGCCAAATGCTGCCGTCCAGCGCAAGTTGTTGCAGGTCAGTGCCCAGTGTCGAAAAGCGTGCTAAAAAGGTTGCAGCGCCTCGAAAAGTGGGCGCGTTGGCTGTTTTAGTGTGCTGTTGGTGAGGCTCTTCGTAGGATTAGCGGAACTTACGTCGACATTTTTTCTCTTAGATGACATCGCAACGCCAGCAGGACCCATTGTAAGGTGGCTGCGGCCTGATTAGACTGCGCCGAATTCCGTACGCATAGCCCTTTGTAAGGACTCATATGATCAAGAAATGCTTGTTCCCAGCTGCCGGTTACGGCACTCGCTTCCTGCCAGCGACCAAAGCCATGCCCAAAGAGATGCTGCCGGTGGTGAACAAGCCACTGATTCAGTACGGCGTGGAAGAAGCACTGGATGCCGGCCTGAACGAAATCTCCATCGTGACCGGTCGTGGCAAGCGCGCGCTGGAAGACCACTTCGACATCAGCTACGAGCTGGAAAACCAGATCAAGGGCACCGACAAGGAAAAATACCTGGTTGGTATCCGTAAACTGCTCGACGAGTGCTCGTTCTCCTACACCCGTCAGACCCAGATGAAAGGCTTGGGTCACGCCATCCTGACCGGTCGCCCACTGATTGGTGACGAACCTTTCGCCGTGGTACTGGCGGATGACCTGTGTGTGAACCTGGAAGGCGACGGCGTACTGACCCAGATGGTCAAGCTGTACCAGAAGTACCGTTGCACCATCGTTGCGGTCATGGAAGTGGATCCGGATCAAACCAACAAGTACGGCGTCATCGCCGGCGACGACATCGGTGATGGCCTGATCCGCGTACGTGACATGGTTGAAAAACCAGCACCGGAAGATGCTCCGTCGAACCTGGCGATTATCGGTCGTTATATCCTGACTCCGGATATCTTCAAGCTGATCGAAGAAACCGAGCCGGGCAAGGGTGGTGAGATCCAGATCACCGACGCCCTGTTGAAGCAAGCCAAAGACGGTTGCGTCATTGCCTACAAATTCAAAGGCCAGCGTTTTGACTGCGGTGGTGCCGAGGGTTATATCGAAGCAACCAACTTCTGCTACGAGCACTTCTACAAAACCGGCAAGGCTTACTGATTCACGCAAGCCCGCCCGTTTAAAGAGAAAGCCACCTTCGGGTGGCTTTTTCGTTTTTCAGCCCCATGTAAGTCGGTATGCTGATGTCCTGCCGAGGAGAGTGAAATGGCCTACGATTTTGACCTGTATGTAATTGGCGCCGGTTCCGGTGGCGTCCGCGCAGCACGTTTTGCTGCGGGTTTTGGCGCCAAGGTGGCCGTCGCGGAAAGTCGCTACCTGGGCGGTACCTGCGTGAATGTCGGCTGTGTGCCGAAAAAGCTGCTGGTATACGGCGCGCATTTCGCCGAAGACTTTGAGCAGGCCAGTGGTTTCGGCTGGTCGCTGGGTGAAGCGAACTTTGATTGGGCGACCTTGATCGCCAACAAGGATCGTGAGATCAACCGCCTCAATGGCATCTATCGCAACCTGCTGGTCAACAGCGGCGTGACCTTGCATGAAGGGCATGCGCGCCTGGTGGACCCGCATCAGGTGGAGATCAATGGTGAGCGTTTCACCGCCAAACATATTCTGATCGCCACGGGCGGCTGGCCGCAGATTCCGGACATTCCCGGACGCGAACACGCCATCGGCTCCAATGAAGCCTTTTTCCTCAAGGAGCTGCCCAAGCGCGTGCTGGTGGTGGGCGGGGGCTATATTGCCGTTGAATTCGCGGGCATTTTCCATGGCCTGGGCGCGCAGACCACGCTGCTGTACCGCGGCGACCTGTTCTTGCGTGGGTTTGATGGCGCTGTGCGCAAGCACCTGCAGGAAGAACTGACCAAGCGCGGCCTGGATCTGCAATTCAATGCCGATATCGAGCGCATCGACAAGCAAGCCGATGGCAGCCTCAAGGCCACGCTGAAAGATGGTCGCGTGTTGGAAGCCGATTGCGTGTTCTACGCCACCGGCCGCCGGCCGATGCTGGACAACCTGGGGTTGGAAAATACCGGCGTCCGCTTGGATGAGCGGGGTTTCGTCGAGGTGGACGAGCTGTACCAGACCGCCGAGCCTTCGATCCTGGCAATCGGCGATGTGATTGGTCGCGTGCAATTGACTCCGGTTGCCCTGGCCGAAGGCATGGCAGTGGCACGTCGACTGTTCAAGCCGGAGCAGTACCGTGCGGTGGATTACGCGATGATCCCGACCGCGGTGTTCAGCCTGCCGAATATCGGTACCGTCGGCCTGACCGAAGAAGAGGCGAAGAAGAACGGCCACAAGGTGCAGATCTTCGAAAGCCGCTTCCGGCCAATGAAATTGACGCTGACCGATTGCCAGGAGAAAACCCTGATGAAGCTGGTCGTCGACGCCGACACCGATAAAGTCCTGGGCTGTCACATGGTGGGGCCGGACGCTGGCGAGATCGTCCAGGGCCTGGCGATTGCGCTCAAGGCGGGCGCGACCAAACGGCATTTCGACGAGACCATCGGCGTGCACCCCACGGCGGCGGAAGAGTTCGTCACCATGCGCACGCCTATGGCGGATTGATCAGGCGTCGGGCGTTGCTTCGGGTGCCGCCGCAAGGGTGGCCGCCAACTGCAACGCCTCGATGCTGGCCTGGGCCTTGAGCAGGTCCAGTTCCAGGGTTTTTTGCGCGTGCTGACATTCACTGAGCGCCTGCTGGCGTGACTGGCTTTCCAGCAACGCAACCCGCAAGCGCTCTTGCAGCAGGGTGCGTTCGCTTTCGATCAGGCTGAGCTGTTCGCTCAGCTTGAGTTGCTGGGCCTGCTCCTGGCGGTTTTGCTCCTGCTGGGCGGCCAGCTCCTTCATCGTGACCCTGTGCTCGATCAGTAGCCGTTCATTGTCGCGATGCAGTTGAGTGATTTCATCCTGGCGCACCAGGGCGCTTTGCTGGGCCTGACGCAGTTCTGCCTGGAGTTGTTGCAGTTGGCCTTCATGGCGCCGCTGTTCCTGCTCACGCTGTTCCTTGACCGCGTTGCGGTAGTGCTCAAGGGCATCCCGGGCATGCAGGTGCTTATCTTCCAATGAGCGAATCTGCTCGTCCTTGTCGTTGAGCCTCAACTCGTAGTCGCTGCACGCCTGGCTGAGGCCCGCATTGCGGGTTTGTTCGGTCTGCAGGCTGGTGCTGGCGGTTTGCAGGGCGGCGCTTTCTTCGGCCAGGGCGGCACCCTGGATATCGAATTGTTGTTGGAGCTGGCTGTGCGCTTGCTCAAGGGTTTCCAGTTGGGTGAGCAGGGCGGCTTTGTGCTGTTCGAATTGCGCCTGGGCCAGGTCGATGGGCTCCTGGGCTTTCTCTTTAAGGCGTTGCGCCAGGCGTGCGACCAGTTCGCTCAGTTCATCATCCAGAGGGGCTTGGGTAATGGCCAGGCGGTTTTCGCTTTCATCCAGCTCCTTCAAATAGCGATGAATCGTGGTTTTCGAGCCGGTATTGCCCATTTCGATGCGTACCGCATCAATGCTGGGGTTTTCGCCGCGGGCCAGGATGGCCAGGCGTGCCGTCTGCACAACTGCTTTGTTTATGCCGCCGCGAGCCATGGAGTCTCCGTCGATTTGATAATGTGGTACATGGTATGTATTTACGTACTATATCACGAACAAAACGTTGTTTAAATTCACGATTCAACAGATGGGATATTGGCGTATTATCCCGTGTGAATGCCGTTTTTATCCCTGAAACGCGCCGCAGCAGTACAAGCAGTCGTCAAGTAGGCACCTCATGAGCGATCTGGACCGTTATCTCAACGCCGCCACCCGCGATAACACGCGGCGCAGTTATCGTGCCGCCATCGAACACTTCGAAGTCAGCTGGGGCGGGTTCCTGCCGGCGACCAGCGACAGCGTCGCCCGGTACCTGGTGGCCCATGCCGGAGTGCTGGCGGTCAACACCTTGAAGCTGCGCCTCTCGGCGTTGGCGCAGTGGCATACCAGCCAGGGTTTTGCCGACCCCACCAAGGCGCCGGTCGTGCGCAAGGTGCTCAAAGGTATTCGCGCCGTGCATCCCGCGCGGGAAAAACAGGCCGAACCGTTGCAGCTCAAGCAGCTTGAGCAGGTGATTGCCGCCCTTGAGGCCGAGGCGAAGCGGGCGAGCGAGGCTCAGGACCTGCCACGTTTACTGCGCGCCAAGCGCGACACGGCGCTGATCCTGCTCGGGTTCTGGCGCGGGTTTCGCAGCGATGAATTGTGTCGCCTGCAAATCCAGCACGTGCACGCGGTGCCGGGAGCGGGCATCAGCCTGTATCTGCCGCGCAGCAAGAGCGACCGGGAAAACCTTGGCAAGACCTACCAGACGCCGGCGTTGCTACGCCTGTGCCCGGTGCAGGCCTACAGTGAATGGCTGAGCGCCTCGGCCTTGGTGGCCGGCCCGGTGTTTCGAGGCATAGACCGCTGGGGCAACCTGGGCAAGGAGGGGCTGCACCCTAACAGTGTGATCCCGCTGCTGCGCCAGGCCCTGGAACGTGCGGGCATTGCCGCCGACGCCTATACCAGCCACTCCTTGCGTCGGGGCTTCGCGACCTGGGCGCATCGCAGCGGTTGGGACTTGAAGTCATTGATGAGTTACGTCGGCTGGAGCGACATGAAATCGGCCATGCGCTATGTTGAGTCGACGCCCTTTCTCGGCATGACCTTGGCGACGTCAGCGTTGCTTTGAGATTTCTTCTATTGATATGGCCGCCTGATAGGCAAAAGCAATCGTCAGCATGAGGTTTGCCAATGAGCCATCGAACGAGAGAGTGGGTAGGATTCACTTCATCAACTTCTTAACCCCTGACGGAGAGTCAACGATGCCTATCATCAACAGCCAAGTAAAACCGTTCAAAGCCACCGCATTCAAAAACGGCAGCTTCGTAGATGTGACCGACGCTGACCTGAAAGGCAAATGGTCGGTAGTGTTCTTCTACCCAGCCGACTTCACCTTCGTTTGCCCAACCGAACTGGAAGACCTGGCCGACAACTACGCCGAATTCCAGAAGCTGGGCGTTGAGATCTACAGCGTCTCCACCGACACTCACTTTGCCCACGCTGCCTGGCACAACACTTCGCCAGCCATCGGCAAAATCCAGTACACCATGATCGGCGACCCAACCCTGACCATCTCGCGCAACTTCGACGTACTGATCGAAGAAGCCGGCCTGGCGGACCGCGGTACTTTCGTGATCAACCCGGAAGGTCAGATCAAGATCGTTGAACTGAACGACGGCGGTGTTGGCCGTGACGCTTCCGAGCTGCTGCGCAAAATCAAGGCGGCCCAGTACGTTGCTGCCCACCCAGGCGAAGTGTGCCCAGCCAAGTGGAAAGAAGGCGAGGCCACCCTGGCTCCGTCCCTGGACCTGGTCGGCAAGATCTAAGTCTGTGAAGTATCAAGGGCGGGTCTCCGCACCGACTCAGTAAGCTGCAACCGCCCCTCAAAACGCCCGGGCGAGATTCGCTCGGGCGTTTTTTTGTCTGCAATAAACCGAATTAATAGGAAATCGCCCGTATGTTGGACGCCAATCTTAAAGCTCAGTTGAAGTCATACCTGGAACGGGTCACCCAGCCGATCGAGATCGTCGCCTCCCTCGACGACGGCGCGAAATCCCAGGAAATGCTTGCTCTTTTGCAGGACGTAACCAGCCTCACGACGCTGATTACCCTGAAAACCGATGGCAATGATGCGCGCAAGCCGTCGTTCTCCATCAACCGCCTGGGTGCCGACATCAGCCTGCGTTTCGCCGGTATCCCGATGGGCCATGAATTCACTTCGTTGGTGCTGGCCCTGCTGCAAGTCGGTGGCCACCCATCGAAGGCCAGTGTCGAAGTGATTGAACAGATCCGCGCCCTCAAAGGCGAGTTCAGCTTCGAGACTTACTTCTCGCTGTCCTGCCAGAACTGCCCGGACGTGGTCCAGGCGCTGAACCTGATGGCCGTGCTCAACCCGAACATCCGTCACGTCGCTATTGACGGTGCGCTGTTCCAGGCTGAGGTCGATGAACGCCAGATCATGGCGGTGCCCAGTGTCTACCTCAATGGAGTGAATTTTGGCCAAGGGCGCATGGGGCTGGAAGAGATCCTGGCCAAGCTCGACACCAGTGGCGCCGAAAAAGCCGCCGAGAAAATCAGCGCCAAAGACGCGTTTGATGTGCTGGTCGTCGGTGGTGGCCCAGCCGGTTCGTCCGCAGCCATCTACGCGGCCCGTAAAGGCATCCGTACGGGTGTGGCCGCTGAACGTTTCGGCGGGCAGGTACTGGATACCATGTCCATCGAGAACTTCATCTCGGTGCAGGAAACCGAAGGGCCGAAACTGGCAAGCGCCCTGGAAGCCCACGTGCGTCAGTACGACGTGGACATCATGAACCTGCAGCGCGCCAGCAGCTTGATCCCGGCGAAAACTGCCGGTGACTTGCACGAAATCCGTTTTGAAAGCGGTGCGGTCCTCAAGTCCAAGACCGTGATTCTGGCCACCGGTGCCCGCTGGCGTGAAATGGGCGTACCAGGCGAGCAGGAATACAAGGCCAAAGGCGTGTGCTTCTGCTCACACTGCGATGGCCCGTTGTTCAAAGGCAAGCGCGTGGCAGTGATCGGCGGCGGTAACTCCGGCGTTGAAGCGGCCATCGACCTGGCCGGCATCGTCAGCCATGTCACCTTGCTTGAGTTCGACAGCAAGCTGCGCGCCGACGCCGTATTGCAACGCAAGCTTTACAGCCTGCCGAACGTTGACGTGATCACTAGCGCGCTGACCAGCGAAGTCAAAGGTGATGGCCAGAAAGTGACCGGCCTTGCGTACAAGGATCGCGACAGCGGTGAGTTCAAGACCATCGACCTGGAAGGTATCTTTGTGCAGATCGGCTTGCTGCCTAACACCGACTGGCTCAAAGGCACCGTGGAACTGACACCGCGTGGCGAGATCATCGTCGATGCCCGTGGCGAAACCTCACTGCAGGGTGTGTTCGCCGCCGGTGACGTGACCACTGTGCCGTACAAGCAGATCGTGATTGCGGTCGGCGAGGGCGCCAAGGCTTCACTGAGCGCGTTCGATCACCTGATTCGTACCTCCGCTCCGGCCTGAACTCTGGCGCATTAACGAAAAACCCCATGATTGCTCATGGGGTTTTTTATGCGTGAAAGCTTTACAGCGGCGCGGGTTGGATGATCTCGACCCAGTAGGCGTCCGGGTCCTTGATGAAGGCCAGGCTTTTCATGCGGCCGTCGCTCAGGCGCTTCTGGAAATCACAGCCCAAGGCTTCGAAGCGTTCGCAGGCGGCGACGATATCCGGCACCGAGATGCAGATATGGCCAAAGCCACGTGGGTCGGTGTTGCCGTTGTGGTACGCAAAATCGGCGTCGTTTTCGGTGCCGTGGTTATGGGTCAGTTCCAGGATGCCGGGAATCGACTTCATCCACTGGGTGCGCTCAGCGGCGTCTGCCGGGATCTGGGCCTTGTCCACCAGGGCCAGGAAGTACAGGCTGAATTCGGCTTCCGGGAAGTCGCGTTTTTCAACCAGGGAGAAGCCCAGGACGCGGGTATAGAAATCCAGCGACTTGGTGATGTCTTTGACCCGCAGCATCGTGTGGTTGAACACGAAGTTGGACGTGGCGGTATCAGGTTGGGCGGTGACGCCTGGGAAAGTGTTCAGATCGTGCAGGCTCATGGGCCCTCCAGAAAAAAATGGGGCAAACTCGACTCCCGTTTGAGGTCAGTGGGGCCGAGCGGTTCCTTGGCTTGCGGCAAGCATCCCTGCAGCTGCGTCATGATACGCAAGCCATGCCCGGTGCGCCAAATGAAAAAGCCCGCGCGGGCCTTGCGACCTGTGGGCCTCAGGCTCAAACTTCAACGCTTGAATTCTGGATGTTCCTTGCAATGATCGCATTTCGTAAACCGCTGTTAGGTGCTGTGGGTTTTCTGTTGGGCAGCCCGTGGGTGCTGGCGGCTGATCCACAGGTTCATTGGCCCAGCGGCTGGCAGATCGAGGAGGTCGCTCCCGATAGCGACGCGCCCGCCACTCCCCAGGCCGTGACTCGGCAGCGGGCGATCAAGAATGATGAAAATGGCTCGACCTTGATGGTGATGGAACTGACCGCTACACCGATAGAGGCGGGCCATAAAGTTAATCTTCAAGGCGTGCTGCTGGAGATGCGTAAATCCATCCAGAAAGATTTTGCCCAGGGTGGCTATCAAAGCGTGTGCAGCAAAATGCACCCTACAACACTGAGTCGCCTGGACGCACTGGAGACTACTTGCGTGATTACCGAGAATGGACGGCACGTACTGTCGCAAACTTTAGTCGGCGCTGTTGATACCGACAAGGCGTATGTTTTTTCATTTGCCGGCCAGGCTCAGGTGTACGAGGCAAGCAAGGATGAGGTCAATTCGGTACGCGGTAGCCTGAAACTTTAAGCGCGCTGCACGCGCGACTTTGAACACAATGAAATCGTTGTTAAGTTCGCTTTCGAACGATTAAGCAAAAAAAGCCCCGCATAAGCGGGGCTCTTTGTTAGTGCGCTTTGATCAGCCGCGCAGCCAGGAATCTACAGTGGCGGCGCCGTACTGTTCTTTCCAGGCTTTAAGACCGCGGTGGTTGCCGCCTTTGGTTTCGATCAGCTCGCCGGTGTGCGGGTTGTGGTAGACCTTGACCACGCGTGCGCGGCGCTGTTTTGGTGCGGCCGCAGTAGTTGCAGTGCCTTTGCCAAAGTTCGGATCAAGGATGGCAATGATATCGCGCAGGCCTTTGCCGTAAGTCTTCATCAGCCCCTGGAGCTTTTCTTCGAATTCGATTTCTTTCTTCAGGCCAGCATCGTTCTTCAGGGATTCCAGCTGGGCGAGCTGCTCTTGAAGGGCTTTTTCTGCTGCGCGAAATTCGGCGAGTCTGGACAAAATCTGTACTCCAATAGTGTATTTGGCTGATATCGACTGAAGATAACGCTATAAGCCAAGAGTGTTGGCGACTCAAGAAACAAGCCTTCCTGCGAGTTCAACACAGGCAGGAAAAATTGTAGTAGTTAATGCATCACGAGTAAATCATGTCTTTTGCCTAAATAACATTCTTTCATTCCGGATTAGATGGCTAATCAATGGCTGCGCATCGATTTAATGAACTCTTCACCCGGGAGTGGTCTGCCGAACAGATAGCCTTGCAGAAAATCCACACCTTGTGCCGCCAGGTACTCACATTGCTCGGTCGTCTCCACCCCTTCGGCCACAATGCCCAGGTCGAGCTTGCCGGACAGTTCGATGATGCTGTCCAGAATGTGCCGTGAAAGTGCATCCTGGCCAATCATCGCGACGAAGCTCTGGTCTATCTTCAAGTAGTCGACATTGAAGTTGCGCAAATAACCCAGGCTGGAATGGCCAGTGCCGAAGTCATCAATGGCAATCATCACCCCCAGTTCATGCAACGCCTCGAACAAGCGGCGCGTGATATCGGTAGGCTGGATCAACTCACGCTCGGTCAATTCCAGCACGAGTATGACCTGGCCTGGTGGGAACGCGGCGAGGAACGTGCGGCAGTCCTCCACCAATGCCAGGTCCTCACAATGACGGGCCGTGATATTCACCCCAATATGAAAGCCTGGCGCGAAGCGAGCGGCATGCGGCGCCAGTTGCGCAGCGACCTGGCGCATCAGCGCACGGGTCATCGGCACAATCAGGCCGGAATGCTCGGCCAACGGAATAAACAAGTCGGGCCGCACCAGCCCCTCTTTAGGATGCTGCCAACGCATCAGCACTTCGCAGCCGGCCCACTCCCGGGTATCGCCACGCACGACGGGCTGGTAATGGGCAATGAACTCATGGGCGCCCAGCGCGCGTTGCAGCTCTTGGGTGGGAGCCGATGAGCGCTTTTGCAACCAGTGCGCAAGGACGCCGGCCAGCACACCGAAAAACACCACCAGGCTGAACACCGCCGGGTAACGTTCCTGCATGTAGCGCAGGATTTCGCCGTCAGGCATGCCGGCTTCCACGCTGTAGAGATAACGCTGGGAAACAAGATGTTGATGGGCCACGGCAAAGGTCGGAGGTGGCGTGGTGTGAACGCTGCCATCGGCTGCCAGCCAGTGGGGGCCGACCTGCAGAATCAGCCCCGCGTAACGACTGATCAGGCGCAAGGCATTGGTCAGGTGGTAGCCGTCGATGGAGGCAAAGGCACCTTTGTCGCCGTCTGTAAGGCGGTACACCAGCAGGGCGGTGTTGGGTGTGACCGGGTTGCCATTCATCAACCAAAGCCGTCCTGCAACGTAATCCTCGGGGTTGACCGGTGACTCGTAATTGCTCCCAAACAACGAGCTGCAATAAATATTGCGCTGGAAAGACAAGGTGGTCGCCCGTACAAACGGCCGGCGGGTGACTTGTTCACGCAGTGCCAATTGCACCGCGTTATCACAGGGTTGGCCGGCCAAGGGCAGCAAGGCCCGCGCGGCCAGGTCGGTGTTATCGAGCATCAGGTCGAATTGGCGCACGGCCTCCTGGGCGGTCTGTTCGGTGCTTTTCTGCAGGGTGCGTTCGGCCTGCCAATGCAGAATCGGCACCCCCAGCAAAATGGGGAGCAAAGCGCTGAGGCCGCTGATCAGGTAGCGAGTGGTTGGGCTTCGTGGACCTTTGGCGGTCAGGGGCATAGAGGATGGCCGGTAACAGAGTGATAAGGCATGCATTGCCGAGGATAGATGGCAACTCAGAGGGATGCTTGCAGGGCCTGAATAAAATCTGCAGCGCTATAACGCCTTGCGCGCCCATTCGATAAACGCCAGCGTCGCCGGGGATGACTCGCGCCGGTCCAGTACGGCCAGGCCGATTTCGCGCGGGACGCGGGGCAGGAGAGGGCGCGTCGCGTAGCGGCTGTCGGTTGCCGGGGGCAAAGATGCCTCGGCGACAACGGTCACGCCGTCTCCACGGCCCACGGTATCCAGCGTGCTGATCAACTGCGAGCAGTGAAAGCGCACATTCGGGCTCAGCCTTGCGCTGCTGAACAGGTGTGAAACCAGTTCGGACGAGCCGGCTTCGGTGAGGATAAAGGGCTCGCTGCACAGTTGTTCCAGGCTGACGGCCTGAGCCTGGGCCAGGGGATGTCCGGCAGGCAGCAATGCCACCATCTGATCCTGCATCAGTGGGACAGTATCAAAGCGCTCCAGGGGCAGCACCACGAACCCGACATCGATACGCCGATCGTCCAGCCACTGGATCACTTGTCGATCCGGGCCTTCGTGGATATGCACCTCGATCCCCGGATGAGCGGCGCGATAACCCTGCAGGATCTTCGGCAGCAATTGCATCGATGAGGTAGGCCCGAATGAGCCGATCCGCAGGGTGCCGGTGCGCATGCCCCGGGCATCGGCGGCCTCCTGACGCAGGGTGTTGGCCAGCCCCAGCATCGCCCTTGCTCGCGCCAGCAGTTGCCGGCCGATGTCGCTGAGCTCCACTTGGGCCTGATGACGATGCAACAGCTCGACGCCCAGTTCCTGCTCCAGGGACCGAATCGCATGGGACACGGCCGACTGGCTGATCCCGAGACGATGGGCTGCGCTGGTGAAGCCTTGGAGTTCGGCGACCAGAGAGAATATCTCAAGCTGGGTAAGGGTCATGAGCGTTTACTCATTTTACGATGACGGATCATTAGCCGAAGAATACGCGCATCCCAGCCCTTGAGGAGCTTAAACGCGTATGAATGATCATCTGACCTACCTGAAACTGGTCGCAGTGACTGTCATTTGGGGCGGCACTTTTGTCGCAGGACGGTACCTGGCGCCTGACGTCGACCCTTTACTGGCCGCAAGTGTGCGCTTTCTGCTGGCGAGCCTGGCGTTGCTGGCGTTTTTGGCCGTGGCGCGGGTTCCCCTGGCACGCCCCAGCCGCAGGCAATTGCTACAGCTGGCGGTATTGGGCTTTTTCGGCATTTATTTCTATAACCTCTGCTTTTTCTATGGCTTGCATTACACCAATGCTTCGCGTGCCTCATTGATCGTCGCCTTGAATCCGGCCGTGATTGGCCTGGCGGCCTGGCTGTTGTTCAAGGAACGCGTGAGTGCCGCAGGCATTCTGCTGTGCCTGGGCGGTGCGGGGCTGGTGATCGTCAGTCGCAACCCGAACTTGCTGCAGGGCGCGGCCCATGCCTGGCTGGGGGATGGGTTGATCTTTGGCTGCGTGGTGGGGTGGGGCGTCTATTCGTTGTTCTCGCGCAGCCTCAACCAGAGCCTGGGCCCCTTGCAGACCGTCACTTGGTCAATCCTGCTGGGCACCTTGATGCTGACGGTGACGAGTGCGCTGATGGGTGCTTTCACGCTACAGCGGCTGGCTGCGATCCAGCCTGTTCAATGGCTCAGCCTGGTTTACCTCGGTGTGTTGGGCTCGGCCTTGGCCTACATCGGCTATTACGACGGTATTCGTCGGATTGGCGCGACGCGGTCCGGCGCCTTTATCGCGCTTAACCCGCTGACCGCCGTGATCAGCAGTGCGCTGCTGCTCGACGAGCGACTGACGCCTGTGATGTATGTCGGCGCCGTGTTGATTCTGCTGGGCATCTACCGGTGCAATAAACCTCTTGCAACCGCCAAGGCATAGGGATTTGATAAGGAATAGGACAAATCAGGTTACGCTGTGTAGAATCGATTTACGCATACAAGAATATGGACTTGCGCTCACGCAGGCCTCGGCTGTCAGAGACTGATGTAACCATGAAGCTACTCGGCTCCCCCCTCATTTTCGGTGACTTCCTCGCCCGCAGCGTGCGAGGACTCTCCTGCGCGCCACCGTTGCACCTCATCCTTGCCGGCAATTGAAATCCGCTTAACCACAAGAATGATGAGGCGCCAAATCATGGCAGATCTATACGAAAACCCGATGGGCCTGATGGGCTTTGAATTTATCGAATTCGCGTCGCCGACCCCTGGCATCCTGGAGCCGATCTTCGAGATCATGGGCTTCAGCAAAGTCGCGACCCACCGCTCCAAGAACGTCCATCTGTACCGTCAGGGCGAAATCAACCTGATCCTCAACAACGAACCAGAAAGCCTTGCATCGTATTTCGCGGCCGAACACGGCCCGTCGGTCTGCGGCATGGCGTTTCGCGTCAAGGACTCGCAAAAAGCCTACAACCGCGCACTGGAGCTGGGCGCCCAGCCGATCCACATCGAAACCGGCCCGATGGAGCTGAACCTGCCTGCCATCAAGGGCATCGGCGGTGCACCGCTGTACCTGATCGACCGTTTCGGCGAAGGCAGCTCGATCTATGACATCGACTTCGTGTACCTCGAAGGCGTGGACCGCAACCCCCAGGGCGCGGGCTTGAAAGTCATCGACCACCTGACCCACAACGTCTATCGCGGACGCATGGTCTACTGGGCCAACTTCTACGAGAAACTGTTCAATTTCCGTGAAGCGCGCTACTTCGATATCAAGGGCGAATACACCGGCCTGACGTCCAAGGCCATGAGTGCTCCGGACGGCATGATCCGCATCCCGCTGAACGAGGAATCATCCAAGGGCGCGGGCCAGATCGAAGAGTTCCTGATGCAGTTCAACGGCGAAGGCATCCAGCACGTGGCGTTCCTGACCGACGACCTGGTCAAGACCTGGGACGCGCTGAAGAAGATCGGCATGCGCTTCATGACCGCGCCACCGGACACCTACTACGAAATGCTCGAAGGCCGCCTGCCGAACCACGGCGAGCCGGTGGATCAGTTGCAAGCACGCGGCATCCTGCTCGATGGTTCGTCGATCGAGGGCGACAAACGCCTGCTGCTGCAGATTTTCTCGGAAACCCTGATGGGCCCGGTGTTCTTCGAATTCATCCAGCGCAAAGGCGATGACGGCTTTGGTGAGGGCAACTTCAAGGCACTGTTCGAATCGATCGAGCGTGACCAGGTGCGCCGGGGCGTGTTGACGGCGGACTGATCGACTCGTTCGCAATACTTGAAAGCCCGGCCGGGAGTCTTCCCTGCCGGGCTTTTTTGTATGCGCTGTATAGGTTGACCATGGCCGGCAGGACAACGGAACCGGTTGGGCAAGACCCTCCACAAAGAGGACAGTGACGCAGGTAGCCGGTCGCGTCCGATGTAGGGAAATCTTCATCTGATTAAAGAGGTTTTCTGATGAATATTGCATCTTTGCCTGGGCACCCACCGGCGCCCACCGTCACATCCAAACCGCCTGATCCAGCTCCCGCAGCGCAGACGTTGCAGCGCAGTGACCAGGCCCGCCGTCGGTTCATTGATGAAGCCGATGAGGCATTTCGCGATGATGTCCTGAGTGTCGAAGGCAAGAAGCTGGTGGATGCGGTCGTGTATCCAGGCACGCGTGGGGCACCCGGGGTGCAGGTGTCTACGTTCGCGGTCGATGGGGTTCAAGCCAATGACATTCTGATGATCAAGCGCGTGCCTGTCACGGCTGAGGGCCCCAATTTCCTGCTGTACGTACCGGAGGAGGGCCAGTATGCATTCTATGAGTTCAAAGACCGCGAGGAACTGACCGACTGGGTTAAAACGATGGCCCTCGACCCAAAGGAGCTGGATAGTTTTGCGCGGCACTTTTCCAACGATAGGGCGCCCCAGCAGGTCGAACGGGTCAGGCAGAGGCTGGTGGACTTTGCCGATAACGATATCAATGCAGTGGTGGGCAGTTTCGCTCGGGTCAAAGGCGATGTCTTCACGTATCTGAGCGGAACAGGCAGCGTGCCACCGGCTCCCGTCAAGGGTTTGACCGGTACTCGGCTTTACAATCTTGCGCCCGATGGCAGCGCGACTTACATAGGGAAGCGCACCGACGGCAAGGAGGTCATCTATAAGTATGACGCCTATGGAAACCTGCATGGCGCAGCCCGTGACGGTTTCTACTTCGTGAAAAACGCTTTGAACGATGATCAGCCGCTGCAACTGCTTTCATTCGATCAATACCGCCAGACGGTGACGAGCGTTGCGCTCGACAACGTTGGCGCCAACGACTTGAACGGACTCTACGAAGAACTCCTCAAGCAACTCAGAAACCCAGGCCATGGCCTTGGCAAGGCGCTGACAGCATTGGGGGTTCCCGAGGATGTGGCACATTCCCTTGAGACCCAATTGACCAATCCCGGGAGCGGCACATTGGTTGAGTTGAACAGGGATAACCGGATCGGCAAGTTGTTCGGCGTGGACCAGAAAACGATGGACGCGCAACTGGAAAACCTCGGTGAGCAAGCCCAAGGCGAGATCCCGTATTACGGTACTACCCGAACAGTACTGACAGGGTTGGCTGATGGTCTTGAGCAGATCGCGCCGGTGCGCCCTGCAAGCACCACGGTGAGAACCGGCTGAGCCGGCAGCCAGACCGCCTGCGCCCGCTTCAGGCTCTACGCTGACGCACCAGGTGCTTGAACCCTTCGTACACCAGGACCATCACCGCCAACCAGATCGGAATATAGGTCAACCATTGCCCGTCCTTGATCCCTTCGCCCAGCAGTAACGCTACACCCAGCAGCAATACCGGCTCCACGTAGCTGAGCAGCCCGAACAGGCTGAATGCCAACAAACGGCTGGCAATGATGTAGCTCACCAGTGCCGAGGCACTGATCAAGCCCAGGATGGGAATCAACGCATACAGTTTCGGCTGGGCGTCGAGCACCGCGAAACCCTGGTCGCCACTTTGCACGAACCACCAGGCCACCGGCAGCATCAGCGCCATATCCAGCCACAGGCCGCCCAGGTGGTCGGTGGTCAGGTACTTGCGCACCACGAAATACACCGGGTAGCCGATGACCACCACCAGCGTCGCCCAGGAAAACCCGCCAGCCCGATACAACTCGTTCAGCACGCCGATGGCGGCGAACACCACGGCAATCTGTTGCAGGCGCGACAGATGTTCGCCATACACCAGGCGCCCGGTCAGCACCATGCTCAGCGGCAGCAGGAAATACCCCACCGACACGTCCAGGCTGCGCCCATTCAGCGGCGCCCACATGAACAACCACAACTGCGCGCCCAGCAGCGCCGACGACAGCAGTACACCGACGATCAAGCGTGGTTTGGCCGCCAACATCCGCAGCACGTCCCACACGCGGCGCCATTCGCCGCTGACGATCATGAACACCGTCATGCAGGGCGCGGTCAGCAACATGCGCCAGCCGAAAATCTCCAGGCCACTCAAGGGCGTCAGCAGGGATGTGAAGTAATACATCACGGCAAACAGCACCGAGGCCAAGACCGATAACGCAACACCTTTAGACACGCCGTTCTCGCGAAAACTGATGGATACAAAGAGCAGGCGATTATGGTGCTTTTAGCGGCAGGCTGTGCGCTGTTTTGGAGCGTTTGATGGAATTTTTTTGCGCACTGCCTGCGGCACGGGCGGGTGGCGGCAAACCCGCGTGCGCCGACAGGGGGTGATCATCAGGAGCGGGCGATGCGCCCTGAGACAAAATGGCCCACATCATTGAAGCCCAGTGTGGACGAATGCCCAGGCGTCACCAGCGCGTCGATAAACGCCTCATCCTGCGCCGTGATCTTCACATCCAGCGCGCCCGTGTAGGCATCCCACTGCGCCTCGGTACGCGGTCCGACAATGGCCGAACTCACCGCCGAATGGTTCAGCACCCAGGCAATCGCAAACTCGACCATCCCCACGCCCCGGCCTTGGGTGTATTGCTGAATCTGCTGGGCAATGCGCAGCGACTCGACGCGCCATTCGGTTTCCAGAATGCGCTTGTCCTGGCGCGCCGCGCGGCTGCCGGCTTCGGGGGTTGCATCAGGGGCGTACTTGCCGCTGAGCACACCGCGGGCCAGCGGGCTGTAAGGCACCACGCCCAAGCCATAGGCGGCGGCCGCGGTGAGCTGCTCGACCTCGGCCTGGCGATTGACGATGTTATACAGCGGCTGGCTGATGATCGGCTTGTCCACGCCCAGACGCTCGGCGACCCGGATCACCTCGGCAATGCGCCAGCCACGATAATTGGACAGGCCCCAGTAGCGGATCTTGCCCTGGCGGATCAGATCGCCGATGGCTGACACCGTAGCCTCCAAGGGGGTGTCGTGGTCTTCACGGTGCAGGTAATAGATATCCAGGTAATCGGTGTCCAGGCGTGCCAGGCTGGCCTCCAGCGCATTGAACATACGCTTGCGGCTCAACCCGCTGCGGTTGGGCAAACCTTCTGCCGGGCCGATGCCGACTTTCGACGCCACCACCCAATCCTGGCGGTTACGCGCAATGGCCTCACCCACGATCTCTTCGGAGCGCCCGCCGGTATACACGTCAGCCGTGTCGATAAAGTTGATGCCTTGGTCCCAGGCTTTGTCGATGATGCGCAGCGAGTCTTCAGTGCTGGTCTGTTCACCAAACATCATGGTGCCGAGTGTCAGTGCGCTGACCTTCAAGCCGGACTGGCCCAGTGTGCGGTAAATCATGGAAAGCTCCTCGTGGCGTTGAAACGTAGCGCCTGCAATACCAGATCGGGCCGCTCTGGAACAAGCCCTGCCCAGGTTTCTTCATGCACTCAGCAACGCCTGGCAGCGTAGCTGAAGAAAACGATGCAGCACTTTCACGCGTTCCGACACTTGCAGGCGATGGGGGCACATCAGGTTGAACGGCGTCGGCTCGCCTTGCCAATCGGTCAGCAGCGGCACCAGCCGCCCCGCTTGGATATCGCGGGCGATGTCCAGGGCGGCTTTATAGGCGATGCCATGGCCGGCCAGGGCCCAGCGCCGAACGATTTCACCATCGTCACTCAGATAGTCGCCCGTGACCTCGACTTCCTGCAGGTGCGTGCCCTGGCGAAAATACCAGGTGTTATTGGCCTGCCCACGGCGCATATAACGCAATGCACTGTGGTGCGCCAAATCCGCCGGCTGGCTCGGTGTGCCATGACGCGCGAGGTAGTCGGGGCTGGCGCAGGCAATGCGCCGATGGCCCGGTACCACCGGCAGCGCCACCAGGCTTGAGTCTCGGGGGACGCCAAAGCGCAGGGCAATGTCGACGGTGTCGCGAAACAGGTCGGCGTTGCTGTCATTGAGCAGCAGTTGCAAGCGGATGTTCGGGTGTTCGACCTTGAACTCATCCAGCCAGCCCAGCAGCACGTTGCGCCCAAAATCCGAGGGTGCCGCCAGTTGCAACAAGCCACTCAGGCTCTGGCCCTGTTGCTTGATGGCCTGTTCGCCTTCCGCCAGGGCTTCCAGTGCCACCCGTACGCTGTCCAGATAACGCCGGCCTTCCTCGGTCAAGCGCATGCTGCGGGTGGAACGCGCGAGCAGGCGCACGCCGAGCCGGGTTTCCAGGCGTTTAAGGGCGATGCTCGCGGCGGCCGGCGTCAGGCCCAGCCCACGTGCTGCGGCCGACAAGCTGCCGCTATCGGCGGAGCGCACAAAGACTTCAAGGTCCAGGGTCGAGCTCATCTGTAAAATTCCTTTAAAGATCTTGTCGTTTTACCGGGATTTTTCGCGGATTGCCAAGCGAGGAAGATGAACGCTCACTTTCTGACCTTGGATGTTTCTCTATGAACGCTTCCCTCAACGGTAAAACCGTCATCGTGATCGGTGGCAGCAGCGGGATCGGTGCGGCAGTCGCCAAGGCCGCCGCTGCGCGTGGCGCACAGGTGGTACTGGCCGGGCGTCGGCTGACATCCGGCGTAGACAACGGTCTGCGCAGCGAACCGGTCGACGTCACCGACGCCGCGTCCTTGCAGCGTCTGTTCGCGACGGTGGGGCGCTTTGATCACCTGGTGTATACGTCCGGCCCGTCGGTACGCGCCAAGACGCTGGTCGAGACCGATTTGCTCGAGGCCCAGGACAATTTCAACGTGAAACTCTGGGGCGCGTTGCGCGCCATCCAGCAGGCGCTGCCGTATTTGCATGAGCACGGCAGCATCAGCCTGACCTCGGGGCAACTGGGGCGCAAGTTGGCGCCCGGCCAGTTCATCAAGACCGGCATCAACGCGGCGACCGAGGCGCTGGGCAAGCAACTGGCCAAAGAGTTGGCGCCGCGTCGGGTCAATGTAGTCAGCCCGGGGGTGATTGACACACCGGCGTATGCCGGGTTGGCCGAGGAACAGCGCCTGGCGATGTTCGCCAAGGCCGGCGAAGGCCTGCCGGTGGGTCGTGTGGGGCAGGCTGAAGAAGTGGCGGCGGGGTATGTGCTGGCCATGGAAAATGGCTTTATGACCGGCGCCGTGATCGACATTGACGGTGGCGGCCTGTTGTAGGCACGGGCAAGGTCGATGGGAACGCAATCGCTGGTGAGACCACAGAGGTTGTAACTGCCGATGCCTGGCAGTGTTCATCCAATGATTCCAAGGAGAAACCCCATGTCCTCAGTAAACCAGCCGACGGCGTTCCCAGGCGCCAATCATCTGATCGAGTCGATTATCGCCACGCTGCAAAACAAGCCGCCGGTTGAAAACCGTCCGCTCAGCGAGGATCAGCAGCGAGTCTTGAACGGGCTGCCGGTTCAGCCGCAACCCGCTCAAGTGACTTACTGATCAGTGGCTCCCATGCATTCATAGGCGTGGGAGCCATGGACGGCTCAGGTCCTGAGGCTACGCGTCATGCGCAGTGCCAACAGGCTACCGGCAACAATCACGGCCGCCAGCAGGTACAGCGCCATGTCCGTGGAACCGGTGGCATCTTTCACAAAGCCGACGATATACGGGCTCAGAAAACCCGCCATCTGGCCCATGGAGTTGATCAGCGCCAGGCCGCCTGCCGCCGCACCGGCGCTGAGCATTGCCGTGGGCACCGGCCAGAACATCGGCAGGCCGGTCAGGGCGCCCATGGTGGCGATCGTCAGGCCCAGAATCGCCAAGGCCGGCGTGGTGGCGAAATTCACCGCAATCACCAGGCCGATTGCGCCCATCAACATCGGTACGACTAAATGCCAGCGCCGCTCTTTACGCAAATCGGCCGAGCGCCCCACCAGCAGCATGAACACCGCCGCCAGCAAATACGGGATGGCACTGAGCCAGCCGATCACCAGGTTATCGCTGAAACCCAGGTTCTTGATGATCGACGGCAGCCAGAAGTTGATCGCGTAGACGCCACTCTGGATGCAGAAGTAGATCAGGCCGAACGCCCAGATCGCCGGGTTCCTGAACACTTCAGCCAATGAGTCGCTGGTGGTTTTCGGTTTGTTCGCCAAATCGGTCGCCTGGTCAGCTTCCAATACCTCACGTTCGTGGGGTTTGAGCCACTTGGCGTTGGCGAAGTTATCGCTGAGCAGGAAGTAGGCGAGGGCGCCGAGGATCACGGTGGGGATGCCCTGCAACAGGAACATCCACTGCCAGCCCGCCAGGCCACCTTGGCCGGCGGCGAAGTGGTTGAGGATCCAACCGGAGAACGGGCTGCCGAGCAGGCCGGAAACCGGGATCGCCGACATGAACAACGCCATGATGCGCCCACGGCGAAAGGTCGGGAACCACTGCGAAAGGTACAGCACCACACCCGGGAAGAAACCGGCCTCGGCGGCGCCGGTCAACAGGCGCAGGGTGTAGAAATGCGTCGGTGTGGTGACGAACAGCAGGCACGTAGACAGCGTGCCCCACACGATCATCATCAGCGCAATCCAGCGCCGTGGGCCGAACCGGGTCAGCGCCAGGTTGCTCGGTACGCCGCACAGCACGTAGCCGATAAAGAAGATACCGGCACCGAGGCCGTACACGGTTTCGCTGAATTTCAACGCATCGAGCATCTGCAGTTTGGCAAAGCCAACGTTTACCCGGTCGAGGTAATTGAACAGATAGCAGATAAAGATGAAGGGGATCAGGCGCAGGGTAATGCGCTGATAGATGGCGTTTTTATCGTCATCGGTGGCCTGTGTGGCAGCGGCGCTCTGTGACATGGGGTTCTCTCTTTATTATGATTTTTCGCGATGCGAGGGTAACGTTGATCGCCCAAACAGTCTCGGTGACGTGATGGGGTACTGTCTTTGTGCTCGCGCACAGTCGAGCGCCCTTTGCGCTGTGCCGCTGAACAACCGCTTTCCAGGAAAATAGCCCCATGTTCGAGTTGGATCATGACTTGGCGCAGGATATTGTCGATCGCACCATGGCAATCCTGCCTTACAACGTCAACGTCATGGACAGCCAGGGCCTGATCCTGGGCAGTGGCGAGCCGGAGCGCATCAATACCCGCCACGAGGGCGCGCAGTTGGTGCTGGCCAATGGTCGCGTGGTGGAAATCGACGGCCAGACCGCCAAGCACCTCAAGGGAGTGCAGCCGGGCATCAACCTGCCATTGCTGCATGACCAGCGCCTGATCGGTGTGCTGGGGATTACCGGCGAACCCGAAGGGCTGCGCACCTACGCCGAGCTGGTGCGCATGACCGCTGAAATGCTGGTGAGCCACCGTCACCAGCAAGCCGAACAGCAATGGCGCCGGCAGCGCTGTGATGATTTGCTCGCCTTGTTGCTGGCCGACAGTGGCGACTCACCACGGCTGGTGGACGAAGCCCAACAGTTGGGGCTCAAGCCGCAGATGCCCCGTACGCCGTACCTGTTCGAGCTGGGGCCGGGGCAATCGGCCGAAGCCTTGAGTGCCTGGCTGGGCAGTCGCTACCCGGACAGTTGGTGTGTCAGCTCGGCGCAGTTCTCGCTGTTGTGGTGTCGGCCGGCAACCGTGCCGGTAGACAACCCGCGCCTGTTGGAAAAACTCGATGGACAGGGCTGGAACATCCTGCGTGTAGCCGTGGGCGGGCAGGCCGATGGCTTGGCCGGGTTGCGTCGTTGCTACCGACGTGTCAGCGATCTGCTGGCCTACGGCCGGGATGTACTGCCTCAGTCACGCCTGCTGACCCTCAACCGTTACCGCCTGCCGGTGATGCTCTGGCGTCATCGCAACGATGATGCCCTGGACGAATTGCTCAACCCGCTGCGCAAAGTCCTGGCCAAGGACAGCAACGGCCAACTGCTCGCCACCTTGCGCAGTTGGTGCGAACACGATGGCCAAAGCCAGGCGTGCGCCGATGCCCTAGGCATCCATCGCAACAGTTTGCGTTATCGCATGGAGCGTATCGCCGAACTCAGCGGGGCCGACCCCCTGACACTGGACGGCATGCTCGCCCTCTACCTGGGCGTACAGCTGTTACCCCAGGCTTTGTCGGAATGAACAACAAAGCTCATCCACACTTGTGCATCGGACCGGCGTCATCCCCGCAGACAACTGGCAGCATGGGCGTTATAAAAACCGGAGAAAGCCCATGAAAATCATCATCGCCCCCGACTCGTTCAAGGACAGCCTGAGTGCTGAAGGCGTTGCCCAGGCCATTGCCGAAGGGCTGGCCGAGGTCTGGCCGGATGCGCAATGCATCCAGTGTCCGATGGCGGATGGCGGTGAAGGGACGGTGGATGCGGTACTCGCCGCCTGCAACGGCGAACTGCGCCGCCAATGGGTGCGGGGGCCGCTGGGCGGCACGGTCGAGGCACGCTGGGGCTGGTTGGCAGCCAGCCACACCGCGATGATCGAAATGGCCGAAGCGAGCGGCCTGCAACGGGTACCGCCAGGGCAGCGCGACGCATGCTCCAGCACCACCTACGGCACCGGCGAGCTGATCCGTGCCGCCTTGGACCTGGGGGCCCGCCGTATCATCCTGGCGATTGGCGGTAGCGCCACCAATGACGCGGGTGCCGGCGCCATGCAGGCCCTTGGCGTGCAACTGCTCGATGACCAACAGCAACCACTGCCCGCCGGCGGCCTGGCGTTGGCGCGCCTGGCGCACCTCAACCTGGAGCGGTTGGACCCGCGCCTGGCGCAGGTGCAATTTGAAATCGCGGCGGATGTGAACAACCCCCTGTGTGGCCCCCAGGGCGCTTCAGCCATTTTCGGCCCGCAAAAGGGCGCCGATCCCGCGCAGGTCCAACAGCTGGATGCAGCCCTCGGCCACTTCGCCGACCACTGCGCCAGGGTGCTGCCCAAGGATGTGCGCGACGAGCCCGGCAGCGGCGCCGCCGGTGGCCTGGGCTTTGCCGCCAAGGCGTTTCTAGGCGCACAGTTTCGGGCCGGCGTTGAAGTTGTGGCCGAACTGGTGGGCCTGGACGCTGCCGTACGCGGCGCCGACCTGGTGATCACCGGCGAAGGCCGCTTCGACGCCCAGACCCTGCGCGGTAAAACCCCCTTTGGCGTGGCCCGTATCGCCCAGCGGCACCAGGTGCCTGTGATCGTGATCGCCGGCACCCTGGGCGATGGCTATGAACAGATGTACGCCCATGGCGTGGCGGCTGCGTTCGCCTTGCCGAACGGGCCGATGAGCCTGGAGCAGGCCTGCGCCGAGGCGCCGCGTCTGTTGCGCGAGCGGGCGGCGGATGTTGCGCGGGTGTGGCGAACCGCTTCCGGCCGCTGACGCCATGCACTGAACATGGGACAATCCGCGCCTTTCAGACACGGAGAGTCCCCATGCTACGCCCCGCATTACTGGCCTTGTCGCTGGCCGGCGCCACCTTTCCAGCCTTCGCCCAACCGCCCGCCGAAACCGTGCCCCTGCTGCGGGAAATCAAGCAATGGGTGACCGGCTGCGACAACCTGCGCAATTGCCATGCCCTCAGTGCGCCCAGCGGCGTCGACGAAGAGGACTACAGCTCCCTGACCTTGCACATCTGGCATCAGGCCGGCCCGCAGGGGTATCCACGTTTGCGTTTTGATCATCGTGGTGAGGCGGTGGACCTTTCTACATTGCTGTTGGATGGTCAGCCTCTGGGCCTGGAGTTGACGCAGGCATTGCACGTGGAGCTGGACGATGAGGGCGAAGACCCCCAGGTTCAGTCCTACGGCGTGATCGATGAAGCACCGGCTCGCCTCTGGTTGCAGCGGTTGCGCAACGGTCAGCGTTTGCAGGTGCCGGGAGATGAAAGCGCGCATGTATCGCTCAGCGGGCTGAGCGCTTCGCTGCTGTTGATGGATGCAGTGCAAGGTCGCCTGGATACCGTCACCGCACTGGCGCGGCCGGGCAAAGGGGCGGCGAGTGAAGTACCGGCGCGTTTGCCGCTACCGCTATTGCGCAAGTTCCCGGCTGCGCCACCGCTGACTGCACAGGAGCAGACCGGCTTGGCGGCCGCCGCCGTGAAAGCCATCACGCAGACCGATACCGAGATGGCGCCGCAGGCTGAAGTCGGCGCGCTGAGTGCGGCTCAAGCCATGAGCGTGGTGCGCTATGACTGCGCCGCCTACAACTGCGAGTACGATGTCACCAGCCGCCAGCGCCAGGCGCCTTACGGCGAAACCCCACTGACCCTGCAACCCTTGCCGTTGGACGGCGCGGCGCTGCAAGGCTCGGTCGGGTATGACGAAGCCACTGGCACGTTGAGCTATTTCTATAAACAGCGTGGGATTGGGGATTGCGGTGCTGGAGGCGTCTGGGTGTATGACGGCAAGGGCTTCCAGCTCAGCGAATTCAAGATGATGCCGCGCTGTACCGGCGTGGGTTATGGCGATTGGCCGTCGCTCTGGTCGAGCGCTCCAGCGCGCTAGCCAGCCGGCGGGTTGGGCCTCTACACTGGCTGGCCACGTGTCTTTCAAAGGATGAAACACAATGCACGCACCTGAACCCCACATCGTGATCCAGCGCTTTACCGAAGCCCATCTGGAAGGCGTCACTGCGCTGTATAACGACCCGGCCGTGTGCCGTCAGGTGCTGCAAATGCCTTTTCAATCCGTGGAGGCCTGGCGCAAGCGCCTGGTGATGGACAACGAAAGGCGCCTGCAACTGGTGGCGGTGCATGGCGGTGAGGTCATCGGCAACCTCGGCATGGAGCAGAATGCCCGCGTTCGCCAAAGCCACATCGCCGGCTTGGGCATGGGAGTCGCTACCGCCTGGCAAGGCAAAGGTGTGGGTTCGAAGCTATTGAGCGCTGCGTTGGAAGTGGCTGACAACTGGATGAACCTGCGACGCGTCGAATTGACGGTGTATGCCGACAACGAAGCCGCTCACGCGCTCTATCGCAAGTTCGGCTTCGAGGTCGAGGGCTGCCTGCGCGATTACGGTGTGCGCGATGGGGTGTTTGTCGACGCGCTGAGCATGGCGCGCCTGCGCAAAGGAGCGGACAACGGGTAACCTGTGGCGAGGGAGCTTGCTCCCGCTGGACTGCGTAGCAGGCCCAGTCGTTTCAAACCAAAAGCTGGGGCCGCTTTGCGACCCAGCGGGAGCAAGCTCCCTCGCCACAGGGACAATGTTCATCCTTAATTGAGCTCGCCCCCTCCCGCAGTTGACTTCAGATGGCTTGGATTACTGTCGATGGCCTTGGCCTAGTCCTGTAAAGCAAACGCCACCGCCGCCCGCGCATGCAGCTCGGTGCTGTCCAGCAGTGGCAGGTTGCTGTGTTCGGGCTGGATCAGCAGGCAGATCTCGGTGCACCCCAGGATGATGGCCTGGGCACCTCGCGCGGCGAGGCTGTCGATCACCCGTTGGTAGACCTGGCGGGAAGCTTCGCTGATCACCCCCACGCACAACTCTTCGTAGATGATCCGGTGCACGGCCTGGCGTTCGTCTGCATCAGGCACCAGCACGCTCAACCCCTGGGCGGCCAGGCGTGATTTGAGAAAGTCCTGCTCCATGGTGAACGCCGTACCCAGCAGGCCCACGGTCAGGGTGCCCGCCGCAAGGGCTGCGGCCGCAGTGGCATCGGCGATATGCAGGAACGGAATCGACACCGCAGCCTCGATGCGCGGCGCCACCAAATGCATGGTATTGGTACACAGCACCACGCAATCGGCGCCGCCGGCCTGCAGGCGGCGCGCCGCGTCTTGCAGAATCACTGCGGTGTCATCCCAGCGCCCGGCATGCTGGGCTTGTTCCACCGGGCCGAAGTCCACGCTGTACATCAATAACTGCGCCGAGCGCAGTGGGCCGAGCTGGTCGCGCACGCTCTGGTTGATGATGCGGTAATACTCGGCGCTAGATTCCCAGCTCATGCCGCCGATAAGGCCAATGGTGCGCATGCGATGCTCCTGACGAGGAATGTCGCGTTACCTTACCCACCGCTCGTGGATTAGTCATACGCAGTTGCCTGCGAAATGACCGGTGCAGTTGACCTCTCGAGCGCAACAGAGCGCGCATCTAGCACTGCGGCAAAACTTGCCGGCAGAAACCCTTGTTTGCGCAAAGTTGGCTATACCTACAGCTCAATATTCCGGTGATGACCGACAGGGAGTTCAATGATGAAGTCAAGGCTAATGATCAGCACGCTGTGCATCGCCTCGCTCGCAATGGCAGGCTGCGCAAGCAAGCTCACCCAACCCGACGAGTATTCGGGGTTTCTATCGGACTACAGTCAGCTCAAGGAAGCCAAGTCGCCTTCGGGCGCTGAAGTGATGCGCTGGGTCGACCCCAATCTGAACCTGCGCAACTACACGGCGGTATTTGTCGAGCCGACCCAGTTTTATCCCAAGCCCCAGGCAACCACTAAAATCCCGCAAGGCACCCTGGACGGTATCAATGCCTATTACAACCAGGCGCTCAAGCGTGAGTTGGCCAAGTCGTTGCCGCTGGCGAGTGCGCCGGGGCCGGGGGTGATTGTGGTGCGTGCCGCCATCACCGCCGTAAGCAGCAAGACCGAAAGCCTCAAGCCTTATGAGTACATCCCTGTGGCCCTGGTGGCGGCGGCCGTGAGTACCGGCGCCGGCATCCGCGATCAGGAAACCACCCTGGGCACCGAAGCGCAGTTCCTCGACGGTGGCAATGGCAAAGTGCTCGCCCAAGTCGTACGCAAAGGCACCGGCAAGCCCCTGTCCAATGATTCCCAGGTCATGAAGGCCGATGATGTGAAAAGTGTGATCGATGCCTGGGCTTCGGATCTGCATCAATCCTATGCCAAGTTCAAACACTGATTATTGCGTGCAAGCAGGAGCGAGCAGGCTCGCTCCTGTACAACCCGTTACTTGAGAGGCGTCAAGGGGGGAAGTTTCCATTGACCGTTACCCACCTCAGGTTTGGGCAGGTAAATGCGCAGCACCGCATAAAACGGACCGGGTGGCGCCGGCAGCCAATTGCTCTGTTCGGCCTTCGGCGGCTCGTGGTGTTGCAGCGCCAGGGTCAGGCCGCCATCGGCGTCGAGCTTGAGGTTGGGCAACATCTGCGAATTGATCAGGTAACGCTTCTTGTGGTTGGGCACCAGCAACTTGGTTTTGGCGTCGTACATGGTCAGCGACCAGAACGCATCGGCCGGCGGCAGTTGGTCCTTGGCAAAATGCACGGTGTAGCTGTGGCGTGCGCCGTTGGCGGGTTTGCCTTCGCTGTCGACGTAGTAGGTCAGGTAGGTGGCTTCGTCGCTTGAGTTACCGAAAATCTCCAGGTTGGCCCCGGCATAGCGGTACAAATAGTTGTTTTTCAGGCGATCACGGCTGCCGAACAGGTCGCTGCTGGAGACTTGCTGGGTGTCGAGCTTGTCTTTCTTGAACGCTGCGAACTCTGCCTTGGCATCGGCGATCCCTTCTTCAAGGGCCTTGCGCTGTTCAGCGCTGAGCTGGTTGACCTTGAACGGTGCGCCCGGCGCAATGCCGATCTTGGCAAAACGCGCCAACAGGTCTTTTTCGCTGTCCTGGGGCGCGGCGAAGCTGAGCATGAAGTTCAGGTAACGGAACAGCTGCGGGCTGTCGGTCATGGTTGCCATCGGCTTGGGCCATTCGATCTTGGCCACTTTGGCCGGAGCGGGCTGCTTCACATAGCTGCTCAGCGGCTGCACTTTATAACCGCTCTGGATCTGCTTGACCTTGGCCAGGTCTTTTTCATCGAACAACTGCGTGCGGTACAAGGCGTAGGCGATGTTGCTTTCGCTGTAGATCACGCGGTCGATGTCGACCGGTTGCTGACCTTTCCAGTCAGGCCCGGCGATCATGAAGTGCCCGCCATTGTTGCCGGTGCTGCGGGTGCCCAGGTAGGCGATGTTCTGCGTGTAGAGGTCGATCAACTGTACCGAGTAGTAGCGGTTGTCTTCGATCTTGGGCAGGGTCAGCACCAGGGGTTCTTTGCGCAGGTCCATCCAGACGAAGGAGTAGGGCGTGTCCGAGTTCGGGGTCGTGAACGCAGTGTCCTTGGGCGTGAACAGCTGGGCGCTGTTACCGATGTGATTGAACGGGGCCTTGAAATTGGTGCCGCCTTTATCAACGGCCTGGGTGTAGAGCGTCTTGTACATCTCCACCACCGGGTAGCCGTACAAGTAGGCCTCCTTGGCGATGGCCCGGGCTTCGGTCGGGGTCGCCGTGAAGTCGGCCCAGGCACCGGTGCTCATGAATATCGAGAGGCTCGCCAACAGCAGGCGCGTCGGTTTTCCAATCATGTAGTTGCGTCCTTCCTGAGTGCTTTTTCAAGGGCGTGGGATTAAAACGCCGAGTTTCCAGTTTTATTCGCCGGACGTCACGTTAATCCCTGCAAACAAGTTGAACTGTCAGTGTGATAACGGCGTGGCGCAGATGTGCAGGTTAGCAGACGGCTCCAGGTTCAGAGGGGCCGTGCTGTTTGTCCTGGGGAAGGAGGGCTACGCGGCGGGCAACATCGATTTGACTTTGTCGCGCAGTTGATCGATCGAGAACGGTTTACCAATGACTTGCATCCCTTCGGGAACGTCGATGTTTTCGGCATAACCACTGGCAAACAGAATTGGTAGGGTGGGGCGGAGCTGACGCACTTGGGTCGCCAATTCCTTGCCGTCCATGTCGGGCAGGCCGACATCGGTCATCATCAGGTGGATGGCTTTGTCGGTGTTGACCACGGCCAGCGCTTCGCCGGCATCAGCGGCCTCCAGTACACAGAACTCCAACTCTTCAAGCACATCGACAATCAACATGCGCACGATGGCGTCGTCTTCGACTACAAGGATGGTGGAGGCAGGGGACGGCATAGTGAACATTCCTGAAAGTAAAGGTGCAGAGGCCAGGTAGGGCTGAGGCAACTCAACTAATGAGTAGTCACAATGCCAGCAAGTTCCGAAAAACTTAATGGCACTGTGACTTTAGGCAGGCAGGATGCCTCGGCGCTTGATGGTTTACAACGTAACGCTGGAAAGTTCTCTGACCGCATCCGGGTTGATGCCGGGACGGTTGTTCACGTGGCCGGGCTCAAACGTACTGATGCTGTAGGCGCGTTTACCCGTCAGCGTGCGACGCGTGTTGTGCAACGCCGCGGATTGGCCGCTGTTGAGCAATTCCTCCATGCCTTTTTCCATCGACTGCAAGTTTGTGAATTTGACCAGGCCGGCGTTGGGGTCGAAAAAGAACCACTCAGGCTTACCGTTTTTGATCCGCACCCCAGCCAGCATCGCGTGATCCACAGTACCGATCCTGATAGTCATCGACTTTCCAGACGTGAGCATTTTCTCGATGATCTCGTCGTACCCGACTTCCACCTGCCCGCCGAAATGGAAGGCACTGGGTTTTTTCACCGCATCTTGCAGGTCGCGCAAATGCGTGGCGAATCGTGTGTGGGCGGCCGTTGAAGGGTTGTCGCTCACCTTGAGCAGGTTCTTCACAAACTGCTCTTCGCTGCCCAGATGCAGCGCCAGCGCCATGGCATAGGATATGCCGGCGCACTCGCCGACGGAGGACAAGTCAACGTGTGCGTTATAACGGGCCTGTGAAAAGGGCAGCACCGATACCCCTGGCCCCGTCACATCATGGCGCAGTAACGCGCTGGTGTACTCACCGTCCCGGATATAGGCAAGTTTCAGTTCCCGGCTCAGGATGCCCAGCTCACGTGGCAGTCGCCCCTGCGCTTCTGCCAGTTTCCTGAGTTGTGAACTGCCCATTCCATCGCGATAACCCGGCAGTTCCTGCAAGCGTCCGGTCAAATAACCCTGATTGAAGGCCGGTCTGTTTTGCGCTGTCCGTGCGTTAAGGATGTTGTTGTGCAGTCTTAAATACGCAGGTTCGTTGGCCACCCCATTCAAGGCATGCAGCTCAGGTGCTCCGCGTGGGGAAAAACCGTCGATGGGCAGGCCATAGGGTTTATTGGCGATGGGATCATAGGGGTACCAGTGATCATTTTTCAGGACGGCGACGCCTTCGGTCTCGATCCCACCCACCTTGTATGTGCCGATCAAGGTCGGCCCATGCTCCTTGCTGGCAGCCTTCAATAAGTCATAGCCACCGCTCGCGCCCCTCAGGTGATTGAGCCATTCGACGCTCTTGGAGAACCCGCCGCCGATCAAGCGGGTGGCACCCACCGCCGCATCGCCCAGGCCGCTCAAAGGATTGAGTGAACTGAAGGTGGCCATCCCGATGACCTTGACCGTACGCGCCACCTTGGTGGCGGTTGCGGCGGCAGTGCCGGCGATCTTGATAACCTTGCCGGCGGTGCCCACGCCGGCGGTCAAGACGCCGAACAGGTCCATGCCCAGGTCTAACAAACCTTCGCCGATATGCCCTTTGCGAAAGTGATTGAACGCCGCGCGAAAGGGGATCAGGTCCAGTATGGCCTCGCTGACCGCTTCGCCGCGCCTGCGATTGTTATCGGCGGTGGTGAGGCCGCGGGCCTGTTGTTTGATCGCCTCGTTATCCAGGTCGACATGCTGCACGAAGGCGTCAGCGATCAGGCCCGTGCGCTCGGAATTGAAGCTGTCGGGTGGCGATTGACTCGGGCGCTGTTGCGCCTCTCGACGGGCAGCGTCGTCACCCTTGGGGACAAAGGCTTGTGTTTCGTGCACGACACTGGCGTCCCGACGGCTCTGGGCGCTTGCCCGCGACGGCCGGATCGGTGTAATCGCACCTTTGTTAAAGCTGATCGCGTAGGCCCTGGTCACCCCGTCGCGCTCGACTGCGACCAGCAGTTCCTCATTTCTGGGGTGTGGCGTGGTCCCGGTAAACCCCGTGCCCAAGCTGTGTGAATGCTCCTGGAAGAAGCTGATCTTGCCGTATTCGAGATCTTCGCGCACCGCCAGGGGCGCCTGGCTGATCAAGTGCCTGACGTAAGTATTGATGGCGGCCTTTTTTTGCTGGACCGCGTCGGCGAACTGCGCCTCGAAGGCGTCGGCCACGCCAAACCGAGGGTTGGCATTCAAGGCCGCCAGCGGCATGCGCGTGTCGTCAGAGGTGAAGACGCAGTCAGCGTCCGGCAAGTCCATCATGGCGATGTCCAGCATCGAGTGGGGCCCGACCTCGAACGTCCGATAGCCGACGCCGCCATCGGCTGTGGTTTCCTGGCGGCTGATGTGAAGTCGTTTTTCCTCGAACAGGGCCTGTTGCTCGGGGAAGCGTTTTTTCAGCTCGGCCAGCGCCATCTCTCGACGCGACGGAATCTGCGCATCCAAGGCTTGCGTGGCGGCGCTGGTCAGCGCTCTGCGTGCATTGAATTCACCGAGCAGGGCGGTGAGCTCATCAGCGCTATAGTGTTGATCATCTTTCCTGGCCAGCACCCCGTTGGCCACGCCCCAATCCACCAGGACTTCCCGTTGCACGCGCCCGGTCAAGGCCGGGTCGGCTGCACTGGCGCTGCGAGCCGCCAGCATGACTTCGCTAAAGGTCATATTCGCGACCTTGCCGGGCGTTTGCGCTTCAATGGTGGCGGCGGCTATCGACAGGTTGACCCAGGCCAGGCTGCCATAGGTGACGCTGGCCGGAATGTCCTTGATCAGCAACGCCGGTGCGCGATTGGCCAACAACAGATGCGCGGCGACGCCGGCCATGGCCGCGCTGGTCTTTACCTGCGTGACCAGATGCTGTTCAAGACCATCGACCAGCGTGGACAGCGGCTTGCCCCAGTGCTTGTCATGGGCCAGATCGAAGCCTGCGACAACGTTGCGATGCGGTGTGGTGATGGATTCCGGGTCCAGTTGCAAGATCACGGCAGCGAGCAGGTAGTCCATCGTGCTGCTGTCGGTGGCAACGCCCTGCAGGGTTTCGCGCAGTGTTTCGCCGAGTAATTGCCCTTCGGGTGAACTGATCAAGGCCTCCAGCGCTTTGGCCGGATCATTCAGCAGCCCTGCGGGGAGCGGCGTGCGAAGTCGCAAGAACTCCAGCAACAGGCCCTGGGTCTGCATCACTTGCGGTTGTTGGCCATGGGGGTCGACATGGCTCATGGCGATGCGCCGGACGCGTTGCTGTTGATCGGCGCTCAGCGGCACAGGCCACGACAGCGCACCGCCCAGGTTGCCCAACGGATGCACTTGGCCACGGCCGATAACGGCGTCCGAGAGGCCGTCGAGCGCGAAATGGCGGTCAGGTAAAGGCAAGCCGAGACTGAGGATGAAAGCCTCAAGGGTGATGTGCCGGCCGGCATCCTGAGGAGGATGTGAGTCAGGATCAAGCAGCATCGATGTGCTTTTCAGCGCTGCCAATATCACCGGTGCGGTGGCGTCCGCGCCCAGTTGCCTGGCCAGTTGACTGAGCGCTTCGCCCAAGGTGATGAGGTTTCGTTTATCGGCCAGGGCGGTTTTAAGGTTGGGCTTGGGGTTGGCGACCGCGTTGCCGGGTGTAGGCGCAGGCGTAGGGGCGGGTACTAGTGTGGGAAGCGTCGGGATTGCGCGTGGCAGGTGGTGAACAGAGCTTGTCATCTGGGAGCACCTTTATGGGAATGAAGTGGCGCCTTTGCGGTGGAGCCTCCCTGTTCACAGGCGCATCTCTAGGTGGAGTGCCTGAGCACCGACGTTCCCGTGCCCGGCGCAGTGAAGTGTGAAAAGAAGTAAGGCGATCGACTCCCGCTCTTGGTTGGCAGGTCGGACGTTTTAACCCGCTCTGTCATCCTTTTCGTCGTTATGCGGTAGAAAAATGGCGTTCCCGGGCAACTTTGGGGCAAACTCCGTTTTTTTCCGCATTTGGCAAAGGCCTGCCCATGACTCCTGCATCGTCCGTCGATGAAAAGAGCTTTCGTCACCTATTGAGCCGAAACGTCGCGCTGCCCTTGGGCGTGGGCGTGCTCAGCGCCGTGTTCTTCGTGTGTCTGATCACCTATTTGTTGTCCGTCATTCAATGGGTGGAGCACACCGACCGGGTCATCAACAACCTCAACGAGACGTCCAAGCTGACCGTTGACCTGGAAACCGGCATGCGCGGCTTTCTGATCACCGGCGACGAGCACTTCCTCGACCCCTATGAGGTGGCCAAGCCCCGGATCATTGCCGACCTGCGCAACCTCCAGGAACTGGTGTCGGACAACCCGCAACAGGTGGACCGCCTCAAGCGCCTGGAAGCCCTGCAGATTGAGTGGAACCAATACGCCCAGTCGATGATTGAAATGCAGCGCGCCAGCGGTGATTACCGAAGCGCAGTGAAGGCGGGCCGGGGTAAACGCCTGACCGATGAAATCCGTCAGGAATACGACAACGCGGTGGCGATGGAGCAGCAGTTCCGTATCGCGCGCAATGAAGAGGTCACCCGTACGACCGTGACCAGTGTCACGCTGTACCTGATCTTCGTACTTGGCCTGAGCGGTTTTCTGGCGTATATCGGTCGCAAGAATCTTGTTGCGTTATCAAACAGTTACAACGCAAACCTCGCGTCGCAACAGAAGATCGCGCGGCGCCTGGAACAGCAAGCCTGGCTGCGCAACGGCCAGACCGAACTGGCAGAACAGGTACTCGGCCAACTGACCCTGAATATGCTGGGGCGCAATATTCTGCAGTTCTTTGCCCAATACATGGGCTCAGTGGTCGCCGCGCTGTACGTGCGCGAAGAACACGGTGGCCTCAAGCGTGTGGCCACCTATGGCTTTTCGCGTGAACAGGAACAGCAGGAACAATCGATCTACAGCGACGAAGGCATCGTGGGGCAGGCGGCCCAGCAGGATCGCCTGATTCGCCTGGATGATGTGCCGGTGGACTACTTCAAGGTCAGCTCGGGTCTGGGCGATGGCCCCACCCGAAGCGTGCTGGTGGCGCCGACCAGCAATGACGAACGCGTCAACGGGGTGATCGAGCTGGGTTTCCTGCGCCCATTGCAAGAGCGCGACATCGAGTTGCTGGAGCTGATCGCCGACAATATCGGCACCTCCATCGAAGCTGCCCGCTACCGCCAGCGCTTGCAGGAGGTGTTGGCCGAAACCCAGCAGCTCAATGAAGAACTGCAAGTGCAACAGGAAGAACTCAAGACCGCCAACGAAGAGCTGGAAGAGCAGTCGCGGATTCTCAAGGAATCCCAGGCCCACCTGGAAACCCAGCAGGCCGAGCTGGAGCAGACCAACGAGCAGTTGGCCGCACAGACCCAGACCCTGGCCGACCAGCGCGACGCCATGGACCGCAAGAACATCGAGCTCAACCAGGCGCAGGCGGCACTGGAGGACCGCGCCGACGAGTTGCAGCGCTCCAGCCGATACAAGTCCGAATTCCTCGCCAACATGTCTCACGAACTGCGCACTCCGCTGAACAGTTCGCTGATCCTGGCCAAGCTGCTGGCCGAGAACCCCCAGGAAAACCTCAGCGCCGAACAGGTCAAGTTTGCCGAGTCGATCTATTCGGCCGGCAATGACCTGCTCAACCTGATCAACGACATCCTGGACATTTCCAAGGTGGAAGCCGGCAAGTTGGAAGTGCGTCCCGAAAGTTCCAGCGTCCCGCGCCTGATCGATGGCCTGCGTGCCATGTTCGAACCCTTGGCGGCGGATCGAAAGCTGGGCTTTCAGGCGCAGATACTCGAAGGTGCGCCGGCGCTGCTGTTCACCGACCGCCAGCGTTTGGAGCAAATCCTCAAGAACCTGCTGTCCAACGCGATCAAGTTCACCGAGCAGGGCGAGGTGAGTCTGTCGGTTTCCCAGGCGCCGGGGGAGAGCATTGCCTTTACCGTGCGCGATTCCGGCATCGGTATCGCCCCGGACCAGCAGGAAAGCATTTTCGAAGCCTTCCGCCAGGCCGACGGCACCACCAACCGTCGTTACGGCGGTACGGGCCTGGGCCTTTCGATATCCCGCGACCTGGCTACCTTGCTGGGCGGCTATATCACCGTGACCAGTGAGCCCGGCAAGGGCAGTGTGTTCACCCTGGTGTTGCCGCAGCAATACGTGGAGCGTACGCAAGACAGCCCGCCGATCGAGGCGCCGCGCCAGGTCGTGGCAGCACCTGCGCCGGCCCCGGTCAGGATTTCCCCGCTGCCGGTGGCCGACACCGAGCAGATTCCGCGCTTCGCCGATGACCGCGACAAAGCTCCCTTTGCCACGCGTTGCATTCTGGTGGTGGAAGATGAGCCGAACTTCGCCCGCATCCTGTTCGACCTGGCCCACGAGCTGGGCTACCACTGCCTGGTGGCACACGGCGCGGACGAAGGCTACAGCCTGGCCGAGGAATACATTCCGGATGCGATCCTGCTGGACATGCGCCTGCCGGACCATTCCGGGCTGACGGTACTGCAACGCCTCAAGGAACACGCCAACACCCGCCACATCCCGGTGCATGTGATTTCCGTGGAAGACCGCGTCGAGGCCGCCATGCATATGGGCGCCATCGGTTATGCCGTCAAGCCCACGACCCGCGAAGAGCTCAAGGACGTGTTTGCGCGCCTTGAAGCCAAGCTGACCCAAAAGGTCAAGCGTGTATTGCTGGTGGAAGACGATGATCTGCAGCGCGATAGCATTGCCCGCCTGATCGGCGACGATGACATCGAGATCACCGACGTCGGCTACGCCCAGGCGGCCCTGGACCTGCTGCGCACCAATATCTACGACTGCATGATCATCGACCTGAAGCTGCCGGACATGCATGGCAACGAGTTGCTCAAGCGCATGGCCACCGAGGACATCTGCTCGTTCCCGCCGGTGATCGTCTACACCGGGCGCAACCTGACCCGCGATGAAGAAGCTGAACTGCGCAAATACTCGCGCTCGATCATCATCAAGGGCGCACGCTCCCCGGAGCGCTTGCTGGATGAAGTCACACTCTTTCTGCACAAAGTCGAATCGCAGTTGTCCCATGACCGCCAGAAGATGCTCAAGACGGCGCGCAGCCGCGACAAGGTGTTCGAGGGGCGCAAAATCCTGCTGGTGGACGATGATGTGCGCAACATCTTCGCCCTGACCAGCGCCCTGGAACACAAGGGCGCGGTGGTGGTGATCGGGCGTAACGGCCATGAAGCCATCGAAAAGCTCAATGAAGTCGAGGATATCGACCTGGTGCTGATGGACGTGATGATGCCGGAAATGGACGGCTATGAGGCCACTGCCCTGATCCGCCAGGACCCGCGCTGGAAGAAGCTGCCGATCATTGCCGTCACGGCCAAGGCGATGAAGGATGACCAGGAACGCTGCCTCGCAGCCGGTTCCAACGATTACCTGGCCAAGCCGATTGACCTGGATCGCCTGTTTTCCTTGATTCGCGTGTGGCTACCCAAGATGGAACGCATTTAAGTGGAGCAATGTTTTTTGGACAAAAGCAGCGATAGCGATATTGAGCTGCGCCTGCTGATCGAGGCGATTTACCTCAAGTACAGCTACGACTTTCGCGATTACTCGGGGGCATCGATCAAACGGCGCGTAGCCCACGCCTTGCACCAGCTCGACTGCGCGACCATTTCGGCATTGCAGGAGCGGGTGCTGCACGACCCTGCGGCGTTCATGCAATTGCTGCAGTTCCTGACAATTCCGGTGAGCGAGATGTTTCGCGACCCGTCGCACTTCCTGGCCATCCGCCAGGAAGTGGTGCCGCTGCTCAAGACCTACCCCTCGATCAAGATCTGGATCGCTGGGTGCAGCACGGGCGAAGAGGTGTACTCCATGGCGATCCTGTTGCGTGAGGAGGGGCTGCTGGAGCGCACGATCATTTATGCCACCGATATCAACCCCGCCTCGCTGGATAAAGCCAAGCAGGGCATTTTCTCCCTGGAGAACGTGCGCGCCTATACGGCGAACTACCAGCAGGCCGGTGGGCAGCGGTCATTTGCCGACTACTACACCGCGGCCTACGATTACGCGATCTTCGACAAAACCCTGCGCGAGAATGTGACCTTTGCCGATCACAGTTTGGCGACCGATAGTGTATTCTCAGAAACACAATTAATTTCATGTCGTAACGTGCTGATTTACTTCAATAAAAAATTGCAGGATCGGGCGTTTGGGTTGTTCCATGAGTCGCTGTGTCATCGCGGCTTCCTGGTGCTGGGCAGCAAGGAAACCCTGGATTTTTCCGCCTACAGCAAACAATTCGAGCCGTTGGTCAAGCAAGAGCGGATCTACCGAAAATCATGAACGACGCTGCCGCCAACCCGGTTCACGGGATTGAAGCCATCGTCGTCGGCGCCTCCGCCGGCGGTGTGGAGGCGTTGCTGCATATTTTTGAGCCGTTGCCCCAGGATTTCGGCCTGCCGATCATTGCGGTACTGCACCTGCCGGATGAGCGGCGCAGCCAGTTGGCCGAAGTGTTCGCACGGCGCCTGCGCATCCCGGTGCGGGAAGGGCGGGACAAAGAGACGCTGCAGGCGGGCACTTTGTATTTCGCAGGTCCCGGCTATCACCTGTCGGTGGAGCAGGACCGCAGCCTGTCGCTGAGCCAGGAAGACCGCGTGTTCTACTCCCGACCTTCGATCGATTTCCTGTTTTCTTCGGCCGCCGATGCCTATGGCAAAGGGCTACTGGCGATTTTGTTGACCGGCGCCAACCAGGACGGCGCAAGCGGGCTGGCCTACGTCAAGCAATCGGGCGGCACCACCGTGGTCCAGGACCCCAGGGACGCACGGATTGCCGTGATGCCCCTGGCGGCCCTGGCACTGCATACACCTGACCATATTCTGACCTTGAGCCAAATAAGCTCATTGCTGGCTACCCTGGAAAATTCCTCATGTTAAGTACTATCCAGGCCAAACTGCTGATCGTTGACGATCTGCCGGAGAACCTGCTGGCCCTTGAAGCATTGATCAAGCGCGAGGACCGTCAGGTCTTCAAGGCCTTGAGCGCCGACGAAGCCTTGTCCCTGTTGCTGGAACATGAGTTCGCCATGGCGATTCTCGACGTACAGATGCCCGGTATGAACGGTTTCGAGCTGGCTGAATTGATGCGCGGCACCGAAAAGACCAAGAACATCCCGATAGTGTTCGTCAGTGCCGCCGGCCGTGAGCTCAACTACGCCTTCACGGGTTATGAAAGCGGCGCCGTCGACTTCCTGCACAAGCCGCTGGATATCCACGCGGTGAAGAGCAAGGTCAATGTGTTTGTCGACCTGTACCGCCAGAGCAAGGCGATGAAACTGCAAGTCGAAGAGCTGGAGCGCAGCCGGCGCGAACAGGAACTGCTGTTGGCGCGCCTGCAAGCGACCCAGGCGGAGTTGGAGCAGGCGGTGCGCATGCGCGATGACTTCATGTCGATCGTCGCCCACGAAGTCCGTACGCCCCTCAATGGGCTGATCCTGGAAACCCAGCTGCGCAAGATGCACCTGGCTCGCGACAATGCCGAGGCGTTCACCCTGGACAAGATGCACGCCATGGTCGACCGCGACGAGCGGCAGATCCGCAGCCTGATCCGCCTGATCGAAGACATGCTCGACGTGTCGCGTATCCGCACCGGCAAGCTCTCGATCCGCCCGGCGCGTTTCGACCTGGCCCGACTGGTCGGCAACCTGGTGGAAAACTTCGCGCCGCAAGTGGCGGCCGCCGGTTCGACGCTGCGATGGGAGAGCGAAGGGCCCGTCGAGGGCCACTGGGATGAGTTCCGCATCGAGCAGGTGATCACCAATCTACTGACCAACGCCTTGCGCTACGGGGCCAAGAGCCCGGTGGAGGTGCGCGTGTACACCGAGCATGGCGAGGCGCGGGTCGAGGTGCGCGACCATGGCATTGGTATCAGCGAAGAAAACCAGAAACGTATTTTCCAGCAGTTCGAACGCGTCTCGGCCAGCCAGGTAGCCGCCGGTCTTGGCCTGGGGCTGTTTATTTCCGAGCAGATCGTTACGGCCCACGGCGGTACTATCGAAGTGGAAAGCCGGATAGGCGAGGGCGCCTTGTTTCGCGTCTGCCTGCCCCTGGCGGCGTCGGCATGAAATCAATCGTCACTTCGACGCAACCTCTGCGTGACCCCATGGTCGTAACAGCAGCAATTGACCGGACAAAGGCTTCCCATGAGTGAAGATGCGCAAGATGTCGTTCTGATCGTCGAGGACGACGAATCCATTATGTTCGTGCTGGGTGAATACCTGGCGGGCCTGGGCTATCGGGTCTTGAAGGCGAGCGATGGCGAGCAGGCTTTCGAGATCCTCGCGACCAAGCCGCACCTGGATCTGATGGTGACCGATTACCGCCTGCCGGGCGGGATTTCCGGGGTACAGATCGCCGAGCCCGCCATCAAGCTGCGGCCTGAACTGAAAGTGATCTTCATCAGTGGTTACCCGCAGGAAATCCTCGACTGCAATAGCCCGATCACGCGGAATGCACCGATCCTGGCCAAGCCGTTTGACCTCGACACCTTGCAGGAGCACATCCAGCACTTGCTGGCCTGATAAAAGGGCACGTCCAGTTACATCCTTCTGATCCCCAAACAGGAACCGTCTGACAGCCAGTGCCCAATAAGCGATGCCCTTGATGAGCGTTACTTCGTCACGGGCGATGCTTATTTTCTGTCAGAGGGCTCCCCATGTTTGCGTCTCCCGTTTCGTCGAATCAGCGCTTTGCCATTCCGACGCCTGTGACTTCCGTAGCGGCCTCGGGCGAACCGACATCGTTGCCTGAACCGGCGCCTGAAGCGGTCGGTGAACGGCGTCTGTTGCAGTTGTACATCAGCGGCATCCGGCAGGCCGTTGAAAAAAAGTCCAGCGCCGGAATGCTTCACGATATTCCCCAGGAGACGGCGTTTGGCGGGTGGTGGCAGGCGTTGTACAACGCCTGCCACAGCCCGATGTTCCTCGCCTGGGCCAAGGCGCTCAACATTGATACCACTCAGCCGATCACCGTTAATGGCGAAACCCTGACCGTGGTCATCAACGGCGAAAGCACACGGCTTCAACTCAAGGATCAGGCACCGCAGTGGCAGGCTGCGCTGGCGCCGGTGATGGCGGCGATGAAAGCCTTCTACCCCTCGGCGGTGGACCTTCCGACCAGCCCCACATCGGCGCCGCTGATTATCGTCGCGCGCTTTCATGGCGAGGTGCTGCTGCCTCACTACAGCGCCCAGACACTCGAACGGGCCACGCAGCTCGAGCACAACCAGGCGTTCGACACCCTCAAGCCCGGCGAGACTTATGTGCGGCTTGAATATCAATCCCCGCAGTTGCTGCAACAGCAGAAGAGCGACCTGGGCGACAGCATTAATCAGTTCAACCTGCTCAAACACTTGCAGCACTACCGGGGCGAGGACGTCAACTATCTGTTGAACGGCTTTATGCCGATTCATCCCGATTCAACGTATGGGCAGTCTTCCGACCAGCCGGAAGCGACCCTGGCGGACGTGCTGGCTGCCGGCGGCTGGCAGGTTCCGCAAAATCCGCAGCAGATGTACAACCTTATCCGCGCCCTGGCCGCCCCGGCATTGCCCGCTCCCCCCTACGGTAACTATGGCGGGGCGTTGGCATGGCCACAGCCGCTGTCCATTGAAGACCAGGCTGAGCTCTTCCGGATCATTGCCGAGAACAAGCCGCCGTTGCCGGGGCTGGACCCGGATTCGGCATTGGGCACCACCGATGTGCTGGGCGCCCTGGTGAAAAATGTGCCGCGCAGTGTGCTCAATACCGGCGACCCCCATGCGGTGATGCAGTGGATCCTGAACTCGAGTGTCGGCAGGCAATTAGGCGCGCAGCTTAAAGCGCGCCTGGGCGAAGTGGCCGCCCACATGAGCCCCGAAGAAGTTTTGCTGACGGCCCTGGGCGTAACGCTCGACGCCGCGAGCCTGTCAGACCCCAAGGAGCCCGCAGAGCAATATGTGGCGGGATTCGACTTGGCGGCCCCGCAGTTCTACCGCCAGCCGGTTTCAGTGATCAAGCAACAGCTGATCAAACATCTGGTGGATACCAATAAAACCACGCCCGAGGCGGCACCGATTGCCGCGATGCTGCTGCTCAGCCGCAAGGCCCCGGAACTGCAGGTCAAGGGTGTTCCACCGGAGGTGACCTTCAATTCGTTCGCCTCGCTCAGCCTCAAGTCTGCCGTGGCGCGTATTGAAGCCACCAGCCCGGGTGCCAGCGCGCAGATGACCTTCACCGAGGTGGTCGAGTTTGATGCGACCGACCCGGTTCGCGAAGAGGATCAACTGATTCAGGACCAGACCCAGTTGCCGGCGATTATCCAGTGGGGCAGGGGGCATGGCCTGCTTGGCCCCCAAGGGCCCTACACCGAGCAGCAGGTCAGCGCGACCCGCCAGGCTATCAGCGATCAGCAGAATGAGCTGGTCGAGGCGATCGAGGTCCTGGCCACGCCGGCCCCGACCCAGCGTTCAGTCGCACTGGCCCGGCTCAAGCAGGAATTTGGCGAGGGCATCGACTACGAAGAGAAGACTATCCGCAGCAGCAGTGTGGCTTCGGGGGCGCATACGCTGTCGCCGGCACTGAGCGTGGAGCCCAAAGGGAGCTACTCGCTGCTGGATTTCTACCTGGCGAAAAAAACCAGGAGTTATGGCTGGGTTTCGACTAATCCGAGGATCGACGCAGACGTGTTCAAGCGCCTGCGCGAGCTGCCCGACCCGGGCCAGGAACACAAAGCCGCGTTCGACGAGTATCAGGCCAAGCTGAGTAAAGCCTGGAGTACCGTGACCCGCACGATGATTGCCAATCTCGCTCCGCAAGATCGGAAGAATATCGAAAGCGGGACGTTGACGATTTATCGACCCGGTGTCTCGAGGCGCATCATGGAGCGAGAGAGAACAAAGGAATGGAGGCACTACCAGCCCGAGCCACTCGAAGAGCGGGGCAAGCTGATTATAAAAACCGAGCATGAGGGCAAGGCGACTTATTACGAGTTCGACCCGCGCCATAATCGGGTGCAACGCCACGACGACTGGCAAGAAACCTTCAAGGAAGGGCTGCAAGAGCCCTACACAGTGGTTGGCGAGGTATTTGACGAGAAGACGGAGGACGCGCGCGAAATCACACGGGTTGTGCCCGAGTCGGACGAAGAGGCCCGTCAGCAACAAGCCCGACCTGACGGCAAAACGTCTGCCAACGCTTTTTCCAGCAGCCGCAGCCAGTACCTCGGCAAGAAGTTGGCGGACGAGATCATTGAGGGCTATCACCTTGATGACGTCCGGGAGAGCACCCTGGCGGTGACGACTTTCGATGAGGAAAACGCTCAGGCACACGCCGACTTCGAGCGCATTATCGGTTTTGTGCCCGGCGTTTCGATGATCAGGAACTTGATCAAGGGTGATTACATCGCTGTGGCAGGGGATATCATCTTCGATGTCGTGGTGACGGTCACCACGGCGGGCATTGGCAGAGCGGGGGGCGGAGCCCTTAAAAGCGTCGCCCAAAGTAAAGATTCCATCACGCCCCTGCGTAAAATCTTCGGGCAATCATTGCTGATGGGGTTCGCCGATGGTGCGAAAACGGGCGCCAAGGCGGGCTCAAAATTGCTCACTGACGCCGTTCGACGCGTACGCACAGGTTTTTCCGGCAAAACCACGCAGTCAGGCGTACGCCTGACCCCGCAGCAGGCCAATGTGGTGTCCCAGCGCAGCGATCTGTTCGAGGGTACGGCTAAAGCCGCCGGCGCTGGAGGGTATTACCCGACCATTGCCAAGTTCGATGCAGGCTCCGGCAGGTGGTTTGCCTACAACCCGGCCACCAACAAGTCCTTTGGCAGGCCCTTGGCGGATTTCAAGCCGACGACAACCACCCACCTTGACACCCAATGGCAGAACGTCACCCGCAAGGCGGAAAACGGCGCCCACGCCGCCGCGTTTCGCGAAGGCTACTTGAATGGCAACCCGGCCGATGTGCCCGGTTATTCAGCGGGCATGAAGTCTGCCCAAATCAAGAAGCTGGCTGTGAGCCAAAAACACACGCCCAAAAACCTCGGCATATTGGCGCGGCAACAGGAACGGGTAGCGGTGCAGTTCAGTTTGAAGGGCGTCGATGTGTTCAACAATGCTGTGCGTAGTGCAGGTGGCAGGGTCACGCCGATCTCGCAATTGTTTTATTTGAGCCAGGTGCAGCCGTTATCCCAAGGCCAGTGTGCGGCACTGTCCCATGTGATGATCGAGGCGATAAAGCGCGGCAAGGGTCAACAGTTCATCGACAACCTCTTTAAAGCGGCGGCCAATCCGAACAGCGCCGCTTCCAAGCGCTTTATCCAGACGGTCACGGGCCTGCAAAGCCGGTTCGCACAGCCGACTGCATTCCATGGCATATCCAATGTGCCCTCTAAACCCTTCAACGTGATCGCTGATGAGCTGGTCACGGCTCCCCAGACCAAATACATCCTGGTCAGTGATAAAGGCCACGCCATGGTCGTGGGGGTCAAGGTTGAAGGGGGGCAGCGTACTTACTTCTTTTTCGAGCCCAATTACGGTTTGGCTGAGTTTCCGACGCTGGGCAGCTTGCGCAAAGCAATGAATGACGTATTCACCAACAAAAAATTTCCCCGACCCTATGCCAACACCGACCCCACGTCCAAAGTGCTGCACCTCGGTGTCAGTGAATACCGCAGCGACGCGCTGAGCAAAGTAGGCGTCGACTCCGACACCGTAGCCAGTCTGTTTATGACCCCACTCTAGACCCGGTGCGGCTTACCCCTGGGAACGCGCGTTGATCATCTCGCGTACTTTCGCCGTCAGCATATCGAAGGTGAACGGCTTGGTGATCAGCTGCATCCCGGGGTCAAGAAACCCTCCACGCACCGCCGCATGCTCGGCATACCCGGTAATGAACAGCACCTTGAGCTCGGGCCTTATCTGTCGCCCGATCTCGGCCAGCTGCCGGCCGTTCATGTCTGGCAAGCCGACATCGCTGATCATCAAGTCGATGCGTTGCTCCGACTCAATGATCGGCAACGCCGAAGGGGCGTCCTCGGCTTCGACATAGGCGTAGCCCAGTTCCTTGAGCACCGTGCTGACCAGCACGCGGACCGCCGGGTCGTCTTCGACAATCAACACGGTCTCTTCGGCACCGGCGAACGGCAGCAGTGCGGGGTCGGAGGCCTCGGCCTGAGTGATTTCACCGTGGAAGCGTGGCAGGAACAAGCTGACGGTCGTGCCTTTATCGACCTCACTGTGAATCGTCACATGGCCACGGGATTGACGGGCAAACCCGTAAATCATCGACAACCCAAGGCCGGTGCCCTGGCCAATGGGCTTGGTTGTGAAAAACGGGTCAAACACCCGGCTCATCAGACCTTCCGGGATACCACACCCCGTGTCGCTGACGCTCAACTCCACATAGTCGCCTGGCTCCAACGTGCCATAGGCGGCGGTAAACACGCTGTCGAGATGCCGATTGCCGGTTTCCACCACCAGCCTGCCGCCCCCCGGCATGGCATCCCGCGCATTGATCACCAGGTTGAGCAGGGCACTTTCCAATTGGTTGGGGTCAGCTTCGGCGGTCCACAAATCAGCGGCCAGGTGCATGTCCAGGGAGATGCTTTCGTTAACGCTGCGCTTGAGTAACTCCCCCATGGAACTCACCAATTGATTGATTTGCACCGGTTTGGCGTCCAAGGACTGGCGACGGGAAAATGCCAGCAAGCGGTGCGTAAGGCTGGCTGCGCGGTTGGCCGAGGTGACGCCCAGGTCGATCAGGCTGTCGAGGTCATCCAGCTTGCCCCGCGCAACCCGCCTGCGCAGCATCTCCAGGCTGCCGATGATGCCGGTGAGCATGTTGTTGAAGTCGTGGGCGATACCGCCCGTCAATTGGCCCACCGCTTCCATTTTCTGCGATTGCCGCAAGGCATCTTCGTTATGGCGTAACTGCGCGGTGCGTTCTTCTACCTGCTGTTCGAGGGACTCCAGGGTCGTTTGCAGTCGCTGCTGGCTGGCACTCAGCTCGATCAGCCGGTCACGCGCCTCATATTGCCGTCGCCGGCCGCGCAGGGCGGCGCTGACCAAACTGATCAAGGTCACCGGATGAAAGGGGCGCTCCAGGAAGGTGACGTTGCCTAACAAGGCACTCAAGTGCGCTGAACCGTTGCGTTCATTGCCGCCGTGGTGGGTCATGAGCACAATCGGCAAGTCGGACCAGGCCGGTTGCCGGGCAAGGTAGTCCAGCAAGGGCGCCAGCTCGACACCGCGCAGTGCTTCGGCCGCAATGATCAGCAGCCCGGCGCCTTGCTCCAGCGCCTCGCACAGGGCACCCAGACTGTCAGCAACAATGCCGCCGTAGCGGGCCTCGTTGAGCATCTGCAACGCCAATGCACTGTCGCGGCCCAGCGGCGCCAGAATGATCGCGCGTTCCGAGACCGGTGAAGGGCCTGTCACTGCTCCTCATCCTCCAGCAGCGGCGCGGCGGTGCCCACATAGGTGGGAATTCCGCGCAGCACGCCTTGGAAGTTGTTCAGCGGGGCACCAATGGTCATGCCCTGCTTGCTGATGCGGTACTCGCGAATGGTCGTCTCATGGGTGCCGGTCCTCTTCTTGATGACCGAGATAGCCCGACGAACTTCGCCCAGCGCTTCGAAGTAACGCAACAAAATAACGGTGTCGGCCAGGTAGGTAATGTCTACTGGCGCCTGCATGTCCCCAACCAGGCCATGTTGGGCGATGGTCATGAAGGTCGCCGCGCCTCGGCGATTGAGGTACAGCAACAATTCATGCATGTGCAGGATCAGCGCGTTCTCTTCCGGCATAGCCGCCTGATAGCCGTTCAGGCTGTCGATCACCACCGTCTTGATGCCATGCTCGTCCACACAGCGCCGTACACGGTGGGAGAACTCGCCGGGCGTAAGTTCAGCGGCGTCTACCTGTTCGATCACCAGGTTGCCGGTGGCTTGCAGTGCATCCAGGTCGATGTTCAGTTGGCGCATGCGCTCGAACAGCAGCCCCAGTTCCTCATCAAAAATAAACAGCGCCGCCTTCTCGCCGCGGGCCACTGCTGCCGTGGCGAAAATAAACGAGATCAGCGACTTACCGGTACCGGCGGGGCCGAGAATCAGGCTGCTCGAGCCGGTTTCAATACCGCCGCCGAGCAAGGCATCGAGTTCCTGGATGCCGCTGGTCAAGGTTTCGCGCACGTAGCCGGCGCGGTGCTCGGCAGCCACCAATCGGGGAAATACATGCACACCGCCTTCCATGATGGTGAAATCATGAAAGCCGCCGCGATATTTCTGACCTCGGTACTTCATCACGCGCACGCGCCGGCGTTCGGCGCCGTAGTTGGGGGTCAGTTCTTCCAGGCGGATAACCCCATGGGCCACGCTGTGCACGGTCTTGTCCAGCGCCTCGGTGGTCAGGTCGTCGAGCAGCAGGACCGTGGCGTCATAGCGCACGAAGTAATGCTTGATCGCCAGGATCTGCCGGCGATAACGCAACGAGCTTTGCGCCAGCAGGCGGATCTCCGACAGGCTGTCGATCACCACCCGGCTCGGCTTGACACGCTCGACCACCTCGAAGATCTGCCGCGTGGCCTCACCCAATTCCAGGTCGGAGGAATACAGCAGGCTCTGTTGGTGCTCGGCATTGAGCAGGCTTTCGGGTGGGGTCAGCTCGAAAATATGGATGTTGTCGTCCAACTGCCAACCATGGGATTCGGCGCCCTGGCGCAACTCGCGCTCGGTTTCGGAAAGGGTGATGTACAGCGAACGCTCGCCGTTTTTCGCACCGGCCTGCAGGAATTGCAGGGCAACGGTGGTCTTTCCGGTACCGGGTTCGCCTTCCAGCAGGAACAGGTGGCTACGCGAGAGCCCGCCGACAAGAATGTCATCAAGACCTTCGATGCCGGTGGCCGCCTTTTCACTGAACTGCGTATTGGATGTAGACAAGAAGTGCCCTCAGGTCACGTACAAGTAGGTGCGCGCTGCTTTGAGCGCGCCATATTTACTTGACCGTAGCGGCCCCGTGGCGGTTCAACGTTTTGCGTTTTTTGTGCAGCCAGTCGCTGTTTTTACAATTTTGTATTGTCAGGTCAGAGACCTTGCTGTAGCGCAGGATCGTCCGGATTTTGCTGTTCAAGTTGGGCCAATAGCACCTGGACGTTTTGCAATTGGCCACTTTCCTTCCAGTAGTTGACCAGCAGCACCCGCGCCTTGCGGTTGGCGGGGTGGCGTTGAATGATCTCCTCCAGCTGGCGCTGGGCTGCCTCCAATTCCTCCTGGGCGTGCAGGGTGGTGGCCAGGTCGTAGCGGTAATCCTGATTGTCCGGCTCCAGCTCCACCGCCTTGGACAAGCCGAGCAAGGCATATTGGCGTTCACCGTGGTGCAACAGCCACAGGCCCAGGGCGTGTTGCAAGTAGGCCGACTCCGGGTGTTCGGCCAGTTGTCGCGCCAGCAACTGGCGGGACTCATCGGTTTTGCCTTGCTTGTCCAGCAGCTCGATTTGCGCCACCACGGTTTGCAAGTTATCCGGCTGCAGGCGCATCGCCTGTTCCAGGGCATGTTGCGCGTCCGGCAGCAGGGCGCTGTGAATGTACAGGCGCGCCAACTGGATCCAGCCTTCGGCCGTCTCGGGCTGGGCCTTGAGATATTTCACAAATTCGTCGAGCACTTGCTGCAGCGGGCCGAAATAAAGGCCCAGGGTGTCGGGCGAAAGGCCGAGCAAGGCGTTTGCGGCGGCGAAGCGCACACTCTGTTCGGGATCTTCAAGTACCGGGCCCAGCAGCAAAGTGCGTTGGCCGGTCGGCACCAGGCCGACGATGCTGTGGATCGCCGCCTCGCGTACCAGCGGCGACTCATTGGCCAAGTCCTTGTCGGCGAGCTTCAGCGCTTGCGGGCTGGGGTAGTTGGGCAGTTCCGCATGCAGGGCGGCACGACGTTCCGGCGAGAGGTCCGGTCGCCCCAGCTGTTGGTACAACACGCGTGCAGCGCCTGGCTCCCCGTTATGCGCTTGCTTCAGCGCTTTGCCATAACCATGGGCAATCGCCGGCGGCACGGCGACCTGAGCGGTGCGGGAGAAATACCAGGTGATCGACACAATCAACAACAGGGCGCACAGGCCGATGATGGAGTAACGGCGTGACTTTGACATGCAGGCGTCCGGGCAGCTATCGCAAAGCCATCAGCTTCGGCCAGAGCACGGCAGGTGTCAAACCCGTATCAGTTCAGCACATAGTCGATCGGTTGCAGGGCCGGCGGTAAATCGGTTTCGCCCAGTGCGGCGAGGACTTCACGCTCCAGGGTGCGCAGCAGCGCATTGCACGGCAGGTCGTTTTCATCAAAGCCAAAGGGGTCTTCGAGGTCATCACCGATTTCGTCGAGGCCGAAGAACGTATAGCTGACGATGGCCGTGAACACGGGCGTGAGCCATCCCAGCGGCTCGGCCATGGCGAACGGCAGCAGAATGCAGAACAGGTAGATGGTGCGGTGCAACAGCAACGTGTAGGGGAAGGGCAGCGGCGTGTGCTTGATCCGCTCGCAGGCTGCCTGGACCTGGCTCAAGCCGACCAGACGGGTTTCCAATTGGGTGTAGCGCCAGTCGCTGATCACACCGCGCTGGGCCAACTCGGAAAAGCCTGCACCCAGGGTTTGCAGCAGGCTGTCGGGCGGGTTGGGGTGGTTGCCGTCCACGGCCATCCACGGCGCTATCGCCCGCGCTTCATCTTCATGGCGCAAACGCGCAATCAGGCCATGGGCAAAGCCACAGACACCCCGCAACAGGTCGCTGCGCTCGCGGCTGTCACCCAGCACCTGGGTTTCACGAATCAGCGAGCGCACCTCAATGATCATCTGCCCCAACTGTTTGCGGCCTTCCCACCAACGGTCATAGCAGGCGTTGTTGCGAAAACTCATGAAGATCGACAGCGACAACCCCAGCAACGTGAACGGCGTCGCATTGACCCTGGAGAAGTACGCAGGGTGCAGGGTTTCCACCAGCACGATCACCGAGGCCAGCAGGGTGACCAACAGGCTGCGCAAGGCAATGCGCTTGGCAATCGAGCCTTTGAGGGAAAACAGGATGCCCATCAGATTGGGTTTGGAACGCACGATCATTGCGGCAAGACTTCTTCGCAGGAGCAGGCCCCCAGAGTAGAAGTCGCGCACGCCGACGTCCAATCACTTGGGCCGACCGGTCGATCAGCGCGATCAATCATGGCCAAACCAGTCAGCCAGGTTGATGGCTTTGACCATTGCTGCCGAGCGGCTCTGGAGTGACTATTTCCAGGGTCGCTTGATCCACTTTGAAGGAAACAATAATGCAGATTGAAAACAAGATATTCCTGGTCAGTGGCGGAGCTTCGGGGCTCGGTGCGGCGACCGCTGACATGCTGGTCGCGGCCGGCGCCAAGGTGATGCTGGTCGACCTGAACGCCGAGGCCGTTGCGGCCAAGGCCGGTCAATTGGGTGATAACGCGCGTTGCGCGGTGGCCGACATCAGCCAGGAGGCCGCTGCCCAGGCCGCCGTGGAAGCCACGGTCGCAGCGTTTGGCGGCTTGCATGGGCTGGTGAACTGCGCCGGTGTAGTGCGTGGCGAGAAAATCCTCGGCAAGAACGGCCCCCATGGTTTGGCCAGCTTCGCCCAAGTGATCAACGTGAACCTGATCGGCAGCTTCAACCTGTTGCGCCTGGCCGCTGCAGCCATTGCTGAAACCGAGGCGAACGCCGACGGTGAGCGCGGTGTGATCATCAACACGGCCTCGGTGGCCGCCTTTGACGGGCAGATCGGCCAGGCGGCGTATTCCGCTTCCAAGGGTGCCATCGCCAGCCTGACCCTGCCCGCCGCCCGCGAGCTGGCGCGCTTCGGCATCCGGGTCATGACCATTGCCCCGGGCATTTTCGAAACCCCGATGATGGCCGGCATGACCCCGGAAGTTCGCGACTCCCTGGCCGCCGGCGTGCCATTCCCGCCGCGCCTGGGCAAACCGGCCGAATACGCGGCGCTGGTACGTCACATCATTGAAAACAGCATGCTCAATGGTGAGGTGATCCGTCTCGACGGCGCCTTGCGCATGGCTGCCAAGTAAGGAGTATTCCCATGACTGATCCGATCGTCATCGTCAGCGCCGTACGCACGCCCATGGGCGGTTTCCAGGGCGACCTCAAGGGCCTGACCGCGCCCCAACTGGGCAGCGCCGCCATTCGTGCCGCCGTCGAACGTGCCGGTATTGCCGGCGATGCAGTGGATGAAGTGCTGTTCGGCTGCGTGCTGCCGGCCGGCCTCGGCCAGGCACCTGCACGCCAGGCCGCGCTGGGCGCGGGGTTGGACAAGGCCACTCGCTGCACGACCCTCAACAAAATGTGCGGTTCGGGGATGGAGGCCGCCATTCTCGCCCACGATGCGCTGGTGGCCGGCAGCGTCGATGTGGTGATCGCCGGGGGCATGGAAAGCATGTCCAACGCGCCGTATCTGCTGGACCGTGCGCGCAGTGGCTACCGCATGGGGCATGGCAAGGTACTCGACCACATGTTCCTCGACGGCCTCGAAGACGCGTATGACAAAGGCCGCCTGATGGGCACCTTTGCCGAGGATTGCGCCGAGCACAACGGCTTTACCCGTGAAGCCCAGGACGCCTTCGCCATCGCCTCGCTGACGCGTGCCCAGGAAGCGATCACCCGGGGCAGCTTCAGCGCCGAGATCGTCCCGGTGCAGGTCACCGTGGGTAAAGAACAGAAAACCGTCCTGCACGATGAACAACCGCCCAAAGCCAAGCTGGACAAGATCCCCAGCTTGAAACCGGCGTTTCGCGACGGCGGCACGGTGACGGCGGCCAACTCCAGCTCGATTTCCGACGGCGCGGCAGCCTTGCTGATGATGCGCCAATCCGAAGCGCGCAAGCGTGGTCTCAAGCCACTGGCGGTGATTCACGGGCATGCTGCGTTCGCCGATGAGCCGGGTCTGTTCCCGGTCGCGCCGGTGGGGGCAATCCGCAAGCTGATGAGCAAGACCGGTTGGAGCCTGAATGATGTCGACCTGTTCGAGATCAACGAAGCTTTTGCGGTGGTCAGCCTGGTCACCATGGCCAAACTGGAAATCCCCCACAGCAAGGTCAACATCCACGGCGGCGCCTGCGCCCTGGGCCATCCGATCGGTGCCTCCGGTGCGCGGATCCTGGTGACCCTGCTCTCGGCCTTGCGCCAGAACGGGCTCAAGCGCGGTGTTGCCGCCATCTGCATCGGCGGTGGTGAAGCCACGGCCATGGCCGTCGAATGCCTGGATTAAGGACGCTATATGCTGCCCAATGAAGAACACGTGCAAATCAGTGACGCGGCCCGGCAATTTGCCCAGGAGCGCTTGAAGCCGTTTGCCGCCGAGTGGGACCGCGACCACCGCTTTCCCAAGGAGGCCATCGGCGAAATGGCCGAGCTGGGCTTTTTCGGCATGCTGGTGCCGGAGCAGTGGGGCGGTTGCGACACCGGCTACCTGGCCTATGCCATGGCCTTGGAAGAAATCGCCGCCGGTGACGGTGCCTGCTCGACCATCATGAGCGTGCACAACTCGGTGGGGTGCGTGCCGATCCTCAAGTTCGGCAATGACCAGCAGAAAGAGCAGTTCCTCAAGCCCCTGGCCAGTGGTGCAATGCTGGGTGCCTTCGCATTGACCGAGCCCCAGGCCGGCTCCGACGCCAGCAGCCTGAAAACCCGTGCCCGCCTTGAAGGCGATCACTATGTGCTGAACGGTTGCAAGCAGTTCATCACCTCCGGGCAGAACGCCGGCATCGTGATCGTGTTTGCGGTCACCGACCCGGCCGCCGGCAAGCGCGGGATCAGCGCGTTCATCGTGCCGACCGACTCACCGGGCTACACGGTGGCGCGGGTCGAAGACAAACTCGGCCAGCATGCCTCCGACACCTGCCAGATCCTGTTCGAAGACGTGAAGGTGCCGGTGGGCAATCGCCTGGGTGAGGAGGGCGAGGGCTACAAGATCGCCCTGGCCAACCTCGAAGGTGGCCGCGTGGGTATCGCCTCGCAATCGGTGGGCATGGCACGCGCCGCGTTTGAGGCGGCCCGCGACTATGCGCGTGAACGTGAAAGCTTTGGCAAAGCGCTGATCGAGCATCAGGCCGTGGCGTTCCGCCTGGCCGATATGGCCACGCAAATCGCCGTGGCCCGGCAGATGGTGCATTACGCCGCCGCCCTGCGCGACAGCGGCAAGCCAGCGCTGGTGGAAGCCTCCATGGCCAAGCTGTTCGCCTCGGAAATGGCCGAAAAAGTCTGCTCGGCCGCCTTGCAAACCTTGGGCGGTTACGGTTACCTGAACGACTTCCCCCTGGAGCGGATCTACCGCGATGTGCGGGTCTGCCAGATTTACGAAGGCACCAGCGATATTCAACGCATGGTCATCTCACGCAATCTTTAAGGAGCCGATACATGACTTACGAAACCGTCTTGCTCGAAATCCAGGGCCGCGTCGGGCTGATTACCCTCAATCGCCCACAAGCCCTGAATGCCTTGAATGCGCAACTGGTCAGCGAACTGAACCACGCGCTGGACCGCCTGGAAGCCGACCCGCAGATCGGTTGCATCGTGTTGACCGGCTCGAAAAAAGCCTTTGCCGCCGGCGCCGACATCAAGGAAATGGCCGAACTGACCTACCCGCAGATCTACCTGGACGATCTGTTCAGCGACAGTGACCGCGTGGCCAACCGCCGTAAGCCGATCATCGCTGCGGTCAACGGCTTCGCCCTCGGCGGAGGCTGTGAGCTGGCGTTGATGTGCGACTTTATCCTCGCCGGTGACGGCGCCAAGTTCGGCCAGCCGGAAATCAACCTCGGCGTACTGCCCGGCATGGGCGGCACCCAGCGCCTGACGCGGGCCGTGGGTAAGGCCAAGGCCATGGAAATGTGCCTGACCGGGCGCTTTATCGATGCGGTGGAAGCGGAGCGTTGCGGGATCGTGGCGCGTATCGTACCGGCCGATGAACTGCTGGACGAAGCACTGAAAGTCGCCACGCTGATTGCCGGCAAATCCGTGCCGATCAGCATGATGGTCAAGGAAGGTGTGAACCGTGCGTTTGAAGTGAGCCTGTCCGAAGGCGTGCGCTTCGAGCGCCGGGTGTTCCATGCGGCGTTCGCGACGCAGGATCAGAAGGAAGGCATGGCCGCATTCGTCGGCAAACGCACCCCAGAGTTCAAAGACCAGTAACTAACGTGTGGGAGGGGGCTTGCTCCCGATTGCGGTGTCTCAGTCGAAATATCTGTGACTGATGCACTGCAATCGGGAGCAAGCCCCCTCCCACATTTCGTTACCCGGTTGTCATTCAGAACGGGTAGTGCTTGAGTTCACGCGCAATGACCATGCGCTGAATCTCACTGGTGCCTTCATAAATCTGCGTGATCCGCGCATCCCGGTAGTACCGTTCCACCGGGTAATCCTCCAGGTAGCCATACCCGCCATGTATCTGCATGGCCGAGGAGCAGACCTTTTCGGCCATTTCCGAGGCGAACAGTTTGGCTTGTGAAGCTTCCGACAGGCACGGCTTGCCGGCACTGCGCAGACGCGCAGCGTGCAGGATCAGCAAGCGCGCGGCATTGAGTTGGGTCTGCATATCCGCCAACAGGTTGGCCACGCTCTGGTGCTCGATGATCGCCTGGTTGAATTGCACCCGATCGCGGGCGTAGGCCAGCGCCGCCTCAAACGCGGCACGGGCGATGCCCAGGGCTTGAGCGGCAATGCCGATGCGCCCGCCTTCGAGGTTGGACAGGGCAATGGCCAGGCCCTTGCCGCGCTCACCCAGCAGGTTGGCCTCGGGCACGCTGCACTGGTTGAGCGTCACGGCGCAGGTGTCCGAGGCGCGAATGCCCATCTTGTGTTCGGTGCGGTCGACTACAAAGCCGACGGTGTCGGTGGGCACCAGGAACGCAGAAATACCTTTCTTGCCCAGCTCCGGGTCGGTGACGGCAAACACAATGGCCAACTGGGCGCGCTTGCCGTTGCTGACGAACTGCTTGGCGCCGCTGATCACCCATTGGCCGTCCCGCAGTTCGGCACGGGTGCGCAGGTTATGGGCTTCGGAACCGGCCTGGGGTTCGGTCAGGCAGAAGCAGCCAATCGCCTGGCCGCTGGCCAGGGCCGGCAGCCAGGTTTCTTTTTGCGCTGGTGTACCGAAGTTGAGGATGGGCCCGCAACCCACTGAATTATGGATACTCATCAGTGCGCCCGTAGCGCCATCGCCGGCGGAGATTTCCTCCACGGCCAAGGCGTAGGCGACGTAGTCCACATAGGTGCCGCCCCATTCTTCCGGGACCACCATGCCCAGCAGGCCCAGTTCGCCCATTTTCGCCACGAGCGCGTCGTCGATCCAGCCGGCTTTCTCCCACGCCTGGGCGTGAGGGGCGATTTCGCCACGGGCAAAGTCACGCGCCATGTCTCGGATCATTACTTGTTCTTCTGTGTATTCAAGATCTTGCATGGCTTATTTCGCAACCTGCGCAAAGTGGTGGAAGAAGCTCTCGACATGGCGGCTGTCCAGGTCGTCGAGCGTTGGCGGGTTCCAGCGAGGCGTCTTGTCTTTATCGATGATCAGGGCGCGCACGCCCTCGATCAGGTCACCTCGCTCGAACCACTGCCGGTCCAGGTGCAGCTCCAGCGCAAAGCACTGTTCCAGCGGCAGGTGACGGCCACGGCGCAGCATCTGCAGGGTGACGGCCATGGCCAGGGGCGAACGGGTTTGCATCAGGTTGGCCGTGGTCAGTGCCCACTCGCGGCTATTGGCGACGGTCACGGCCTGCAGTTGCTCGACCATGCTGGGCACGTCCGGCAACGCGAAGAAATGGTCAATGGCGGGGCGCAAGGTCGCCAAGGGCGGGTCGGGCAATTGTTGCACCGCGAGCCTGGCGAGTACGCCTTGCAGGTCTTTGAGCGGGGAGTCATGCCATTGCAGATGATCGAGCTTCTGGTCGAGTTCGGCCAGATGGGCGCTGTCGAGGTGCCAGTCGGCCAAGCCGCAATACAGGGCGTCGGCCGCCCGAATCTGGACCCCGGTGACGCCGAGGTAAATCCCCAGTTCACCGGGAATGCGCGACAGGAAATAGCTACCGCCTACGTCAGGGAAGTAACCGATGGCCACTTCGGGCATCGCCAGACGGCTGCGCTCGGTGACCACGCGCAGATCCGCGCCTTGCACCAGGCCCATGCCGCCGCCCAGAACAAAGCCATCCATCAGCGCGAGTACGGGTTTACGGTAATGGTGGACAGCCAGGTCGAGGGCGTATTCCTCGACGAAGAAGTCTTGGTGCAAGGTGTCGCCATTCTTGAAGCTGTCATACAGCGAGCGGATATCGCCCCCGGCGCAGAAGGCTTTCTCGCCGGCCCCACGCAGTACGACGGCAAACACCTGCGGGTCATCGGCCCAGGCCTGCAACTGCGCCTTCAGGCGCCGCACCATGTTGAGGGTAATCGCGTTCAAGCCTGCGGGGCGATTGAGCGTAAGGTGACCGATATGGTTGCGAACTTCGGCCAATACCTCATCCTGGAGGTCCTCGGCGCTGCATGCTTGGGATGAAACCTGAGCAGTCATCTCTAACTCCCTGCTTTTATTGTTCTTTATCACGACATTCGCGGGCGAACTGTCTCGCGATCGTACCAGTGCAAATTTGCCCAGTACAACCCGGAATCGTGCAGGTCGTTTTTGCATTTATGCAGGGGCGATCACTCCGCGCGATGAGCAAGCACTTCACCGATACTGCGCCGGCGTGCATGGCTCTGCGCCGCATGGATCAGTTGTTCAAGCTCGCTCGGTTCCACATCGTAAAACTGCTCCATTTCGGCCAGGGCCAGTTTCAAATCCGCCGCGGTGATCATCGGATCGACAACGGGGGCAGGGCTGCTCACCGGCACTATGGGGGATTCGACCAGCCCCTTGGGATAACGCGTACGGGTGGCGTTGTTGTAGACCAATGCCGAAGTCAACAGTGCGCCCGCGCCGAGCATGACCGGCGCCAACGCCTGCCAGCCCAAGGCGATGGAGGCCGGGTCGGCCAGAACCAGGGTCATTGCCAGGCCACCGGCGGGCGGGTGCAGGCAGCGCAGCCAGCAGATCAGGATAACGGTCATGCCTGCGGCAAGGCAGGCGCTGCCCAACGTACGTCCCAACACGCGAGCCACCAGCAGCGCCACGACCGCGGCGCACAAGTAACTGCCGATAATTGACCATGGCTGGGCCAGCGCCCCCGAAGACACCGCAAACAATAGCACCGCGGAGGCCCCCAGCGGGCCTAGCAGATGCAGGGCGACTTCCATGCCGAAGACCTGGGCGCACACCCAGACACTGAGCATCGTGCCCAAGGCCATGCCGATGGCGGCACGGCTCCATTCAGCGGGACGGGTATGGATTGCAGCAGGTAACCAACGAGCGAGCATTTAAAAAGGTCCGTAAACAGCGGGCGAAAAAAAAAGGCCTGCCGGGTTTCCCGGAAAAGCCTTTGTAACGTTCCAACATCTGGGGGAGGAACCGGTGCAGTGTGCCCAGCTTGATGCAATGATGCCAATGCATATTAATGAGGGTTGAATGCAGAAAAAATGCAGTTATAGCCCCTCGTCGTATCGAATCGAGCGCGATGTGTGTGCCACAGAGGTAGTGGCGTCACCCAGCACGCGGCAGTAGGTCTCTTCGTTGAACAAGCGCTTTTGCAGGCCCTCCCGTAGCGCCAGGTCATTGGCCAACGGTCCTTTCAACGCCACCAACGCGTCGCGCAGCTCCATCAATCGGTCCAGCCTCGGCACCGGTATAGGCAGTAGATTCTCTCGCACGGCATTGTCCTCTCAATGAAGTAGCCAACCGTCTGTTGGGTGGCCTACAGCGTCCTTGTTGTTATGCAGGGGTGCTCCAACCCATATGCCTGCACGGCAGGGGTGGTAGATAGTTAACGCACTTGGCAAGCGAGTCTACATAGGGGATCCAGCCGCCGGAAGGGACGGTGCCGCAGCCGTTACGCAAAGCACCGTAGGTGTTTTCTTGGTGGGCATGATGAAAAACGCCCACTCGTCATGGAGTGGGCGTTGTTTCTTACGGGGCCTATGGAAACGTCATTAAGGCGACGACATTTTCTCCAGGTGCAGCAGCACATAGGGGTTCTTGTCGAACGCCCCGGTGAGGGTCGGCGTGATGGAGCGCAGGCGTGGCTCCGTCAAACTTTCGAAGTCTGCCTGGCTCATCACCAGCCAGGCTGGGGCCTGGATCAGGGCCAGCTCGGCAGGCGACTGGGTAAACAACGGCACCTTGTCGCAATCGAAGTTGACCATGAACTTGATGGCTTTGGCGTCTTTGCCCAGGCCATGCAGTACCACCGGGGCGGGTTGCTGCAAGATCCGGGTCTTGACCGCCACGCTGAAGGTCCGCGTGTCGTAAAGCGAGCGTTCCAAGGGTTCGACCACCACAATGTAGGTCGCCCAAATGGCCAGCACCGCCGCCAGCGCCGGGCCGAACGCTCGCAGACGAGCCTTGGCCAACGCTAGTAGTGCCAACACCTGGAGCACGCCCAGCAGCGCAAACATCGCGCCCAGGCTCTCCAGCTCCGCCGGGTAACGCTTGCGCGCAGCCACCAGGCCAATGATCAACAGTGTCGGCAACAGCGTCCAGATGCCCAACATCAAACCGCGTAACCAGGCGAAAAGTCGCCCTTGAGTCACTTGGAACGGGTACGCAGCGATAATGGCAGCCATCGGCAACATCGGCAGGATGTAGCGTGCTTTTTTGGCTTGAGGCACCGACAGCCCCAGCATCACCAGCAAACCTGCCGCCGCGCAGTACAGCACCAGTTTCAGCGCCGGATCCGGAGTGCGACGGCCACCGGCCGCGATGGCCAACAGCACCAAGAGCGCCACCGGGTAGGCCAAGGCGTAGTTGCCCATGGAACTGGTGAAGTAATACAGCACACCGCTGGAGCCTTCGGTGCCATCCATGCGGCCAAGGAACTGCATGCGAATGACATCTTGCATGAACACTTCGCCGCCACTGAGCTTGGCCAGCAGCAACAGCAACCCCACACAGGCGCCCAGCAGTGCCAGTGCCAACAAGCCAAAGCTGAACAGTTGCCGCCACTGGCGGTTGATCAGGTAATAGCTGCACAGCACGCCGGTCGGGATCACCAGGCCGATCGGCCCGCGGATGGCAAAACCGAGAATCAGCAATGGAAACAGCCAGTGCAGGCGTTTCGCCGCGCCGAAATGATCATGCGCATAGCCCAGGTAGAACACCGCCAGTGCGACGGCGGCGAGCATCTGGTCCAGGGAGACCGCACGGGTTTCGCTGATAAACGTACTGCTGAGCAGCAACATCGCAATGCTCAGCACACCCCAGCGCGGGGAGTAGGGCGCTGTCAGGCGAAACACCAGGATGACGATAAAGGCTGAGGCGACCGCCGTCGGCAACCACGCGGTGAAGCTGTTGACCTGGCCCAGCGGCACGGACAACAGCCAGGTCAGCAGGGTCGAGGTCGCCAGGTAGTCGGCATAGGGCTGGCCGTACGTCGTGGGGAAAAAGCTCGGCCCATGGCGCAGCATCTCCTGGGCAAACAGCACAAAGCGCGAGTCAAACCCGATGATCGCCTGGTGCCAATTGCCGACGATGAACAGCACCAGGGCCAGGAGCCCAAGCCCCAGCGACTGATAACGGATCGTTGCATTCTGCAGGGGCGGCTGAGCTTTGTTCACGTATCAGCCTTCCTTGGCCAGTTGCACCCAGTTTTGCTGGGGGATCGGCAATTCGCAGGAGTCGCCCCGGCCCATCGGGAAGTATTTGAAGCCTTTGCGCGCCAGGCGCTCACCGTCGTAGAGGTTGCGACCGTCGAAAATCACCGGGTTTTTCAGGCGCTGCTGGATCAGTTCGAAGTCCGGCGCCTTGAACTGCTGCCACTCGGTGCAGACGATCAGCGCGTCGGCGCCGCTCAAGGCCGATTCCGGAGTACCCAGCAGGGCCAGGCGTGGCTCGTCGCCATAAATACGCTGGGTTTCCTGCATGGCTTCCGGGTCGAACGCACGGACATTGGCGCCGGCGGCCCACAGTGCTTCCATCAGTACGCGGCTTGGCGCGTCGCGCATGTCGTCGGTGTTGGGCTTGAACGCCAGGCCCCACAACGCGAAGGTCTTGCCTTTCAGCTCGCCCTTGAAGAAAGCGTTGATGCGTTCGAACAGCTTGCTCTTCTGGCGCTGGTTGATGGCTTCCACGGCTTCGAGCAGGTCGCTGGAGCAGTTGGCTTCCTTGGCGCTGTGGATCAGGGCGCGCATATCTTTGGGGAAGCACGAGCCGCCGTAGCCGCAGCCCGGGTAGATGAAGTGGTAACCAATGCGCGAGTCGGCACCAATGCCCAGGCGCACCGCTTCGATGTCGGCACCCAGGTGTTCGGCCAGTTCGGCGATCTGGTTGATGAAGCTGATTTTGGTGGCCAGCATGCAGTTGGCGGCGTACTTGGTCAGTTCGGCGCTGCGCAGGTCCATGAAGATGATGCGGTCGTGGTTGCGGTTGAACGGCGCGTACAGATCGCGCATCACTTCACGCACTTCCTCTCGCTCGCAGCCGATGATGATGCGGTCCGGGCGGCGGCAGTCGGCAACAGCGGTACCTTCCTTAAGGAATTCCGGGTTGGAGACGATATCGAACGCCAGGTTGCGGCCGGCAGCCTGCAGGTTTTTCTCGATATGGGCGCGCAGCGTGTCACCGGTGCCGACGGGAACGGTGGACTTTTCCACCAGGATCACCGGTTCCACCCGGTGGCGGGACACCGCATCACCGACCGACAGTACGTATTTCAAGTCGGCAGAGCCGTCTTCGTCCGAGGGCGTGCCTACCGCGATAAACAGCACTTCACCGTGTTCAACGGCGAGCTTTTCATCATAGGTAAAGTGCAGGCGTCCGCTTTCCAGGTTTTCCTTGACCATGGCCGCCAGGCCCGGTTCAAAGATCGTCACGTGACCTTTCTGGAGTGATTCGACCTTGCTCTTGTCAACGTCCATGCAGATGACATCGTGACCGACTTCGGCCAACACGGTGGCTTGCACCAGACCGACGTAACCACTACCAAATACACTGATTTTCATGGGGCATTCCTGGGACTAATACTGCTAGCACGACGAGAGTTAATAACCAGTACACCGAGGATGACCAGCGCCACCCCCAGGGTTTTTGAAAGCGAAAAATGTTCGTTGAACACCGGCAGGCTGGCGGCCAACAGGTACACCAGCGCATAGCTGATGCTGAGCAACGAATAAGCGCGGCCCAGAGGCAGGTCTTTGAGTGCCCCCAGCCAACAGAGCATCGACAGCACATAGGCAATGATCGCCAGGATCACCACGCCCAAGGCGCCAAGATCGATAGCATTCTGGTTGAAGGCCGTCAGCCATTCGGCGGGCAGCGGCAGGCGTGTCATGCTCCAGCGCATGCCCAACTGGGCGGCGCTGACCAGGCCGACACTGCCCAAGGCCAGGGCAAAACCACGCGCCTGGCTCATACCTGACGCCCCAGCAACACCACGCCGGCGATGACCAATGCGACACCCAGCCAGTGACGGCCATCGATATGTTCGTGAAAGACAAAGTGCGCCATCAGCGTAACCAGTACGAAGTTCAGGCTGAGCATGGGGTAGGCAATACCCACCTCCAGGCGTTGCAGTACCAGCAGCCACACCAGCAGCCCCAGGCCCAGGCAAAACAGCGCCGACCACAACCACGCTGAACGCAGTTTCGGTGCCCAGCCCTGCGGCTGGTCACGCCAGCTTTCGACGGCAAACTTTTGCGAGACCTGGCCCATGCAGGTGAGCAGGCAGGCGCTCAGCAATAGCAGCAGCGTGATCATTGCGTGACCTGAGGGAAGATCATGATCACGATGTTGCCTTGCTCGTAGCGTTTGCCGTCTTTGGGCAGCAACTCGACTTCAGCGACTTCGTCTTCACCCTTGACCCGCATCACCACACCCACGGCGCCTTGCTTGCGCGCATCGCTCATCCATTGTTGGACTTGGGTGGGGTCGATCTTGCGGTAGGCCGTGTCCGGGTAGGCCAGGCCGTACTTCACTTCACCCACGGTGTTGTAAAGGGTGATTTCCGGGCGTGCCACACGCCAGGACAAGGCCGACGCGGCGCCCAGGTCATTGCTCAGCAACGCGGTGGTTGGTTGCAGTTCCTGCAAGTGATCGATGATGAACTGGTCCGGCGTCTTGTTATACACCACTGAATGCGGCAACGCGGCCGGGACCAGGGCCACCAGCAGCCAACTGCCGACGACGGGCGCCGCCCACAGCGTCAACGGCCGTGCAGCTTGCAGCAGGTTGGCGACGATCCAACCGAACAGGAAGGTAAACACCAGCACCAGGCTGAGGGTTTCCTGCCCGGGTTCGTAGATCGGCTTTTTCAACTGGAACCAACTGATCGCCAGCAAGGCGAGGACGCCGATCACCAGGTTCAACCCACCGTTGATGCGCAATGCACGCGCCTTGCCCTGGCTGAGCTTGTCGCTCAGGGTCGAGCCCATCAGCAGGGCCAGCGGCAACAGGCACGGCATGATGTAGGAAGGCAGCTTGCCCTTGGCCAGGCTGAAGAATGCCAGGGGCATCAACAGCCACAGCAACAGGAACGCCGTTTTCGGCAGGCGCTTATCCACCCAGGCCTGTTTGACAGTAGAGGGCAGCAGGGCGACCCACGGCAGCGAGAACGCCACCATCAACGGCAGGTAGTACCAGAAGGGTTCGGCATGCTGCGCATCTTCACCGGCAAACCGCTGGATGTGTTCGTGCCAGAAAAAGAAGTTCCAGTAGTCCGGCTCTTGCAGGTGCACGGCCAGGGCCCACGGCACGCTGACGGCGATCGCCACGACCACGGCGACGATGCCGTAACCCACCAATTCACCCAGGCGTTTTTGCCAGATGGCGTAGGGCAGGGCGATCAGCACCGGCAACAGCCATGCCAGGAAACCCTTGGTCATGAAACCCATGCCGCAGGCAAAACCGAGCAGGGCCCAGGACCACAAACGGCCACGGCGGGTGGTGCTGTCGAAGCAGAACCAGAGGGCAACGCCTGTCAGGTTGACCCAGAAGGTGAACTGCGGGTCCAGGTTGGCATAGCCGCCGAGCAGCGCCACGCTGACAAAGCTCATGTACAGCACGCTGCTGATCAGGCTCTTTTGCGGGTCGTTCCACAGCCGGCGAGAGACCAGGTACACCAGCAGGATGCTCAGCCCGGTGCTCAAGGCCGAGGCAAAGCGCACGCCGAACAGGTTCTGCCCGAAAATCGCCTGGCCCAGCGCGATCATCCAGTAACCGGCTGCAGGTTTTTCGAAGTAGCGAATGCCCATGAAATGCGGCGAGGCCCATTTGCCGGTCAGCAACATTTCCTGGCTGATCTGCGCATAGCGGGTTTCATCGGGAATCCACAGGCCGTGAGTGGCCAGCGGTAGCAGGTAAAACACGCCAAACGCCAACAGGAGCAGGGGCAATGCCCAGCGCCGGATCATGCCTGCTGCACTCCGAGCCAGCCTTCTCGGCCGCTCAACGCACCACGCACCAGTTGTTGCTGGGGCAGGGTGGTCACATCCGCAGGCAACAGGTCGCCCAGGGGTTTGAAGTCGATGCCGCGCTGCCCGGCTTGGGCGAGCAACTGGCGGAAATCATCAGCCATCAGAATCCCTTCTACTTCTGCGTGGATCGTGTAGACGTTCAGTTTCGACGAGGAAAACCTGTCGAGAATGAAGTTGTTGAAGTCTTTGGCAGCCACGACCGGCCCGACAACTTCGTCGAAGGTCGGCAGGTCTACCGGAATTTGTGGGGTGCCCGCGCTGCCATCGGCCAACGTCGGTCGAAACAGGCTGGTGCCCCGGCAATCACTGTTGTAGCGGAAATTGAAAGCTTGTTTGGCCTGCACCACGCGTTCATCGGCACGCCAGCCGGCGGCCGCTGAACAATCGACGCGCTCACCCAGGATGTCGCTCAGGGTATCGACGCCACGGCGGATCTGTTCGACCAGCTGTGCATCGCTCCAACGCCCGGTGTTGGCTTGCCAGCCGTGGTGATCCCACGCGTGCAGGCCGACTTCATGGCCGGCGGCCTTGGCCTGGCGCATCAAGTGCCCCAGGTCACGCCCGATCGGCTTGCCCGGCCAGGCGGTGCCGGCGAGCAAGATATCCCAGCCGTACAGCCCGGCCGCATTGGAACGCAGCATCTTCCACAGGAATTGCGGACGGATGAGGCGCCACAAGTGGCGCCCCATGTTGTCCGGCCCAACGCTGAAGAAGAACGTCGCTTTTATCCCTGCTTCATCCAGGGACTCGAGCAACCGCGGCACACCTTCACGGGTGCCACGGTAGGTGTCGACGTCGATGCGAAGACCTGCCTGCATTACTTCTGCACTTCACTAGAGTGAGCGATTTCGAGCATGGCTTCTTTCAAGAAGAAGTCCAGGGTGTTACCGATGGTTTCGCTCATCTCTACGGTCGGCTCCCAGTTCAGCAGGCGCTTGGCGTTTTCGATGCTTGGCTTGCGGTGCGCCACGTCCTGGTAACCAGTGCCGTAGAACGCCTTGCTCTCTACGTCGCGGAAACCGGCGAACGGAGGGAAGTTGCTGCGCAGCGGGTGAGCTTCGAACTGACGCAGCAGCTCTTCGCCCAGCTGACGGATGCTGGCTTCGTTTTCCGGGTTGCCGATGTTGACGATCTGGCCGTCGCACACACCGTTTTCGTTATCAATGATGCGTGCCAGGGCTTCGATACCGTCGGCGATGTCAGTGAAGCAACGCTTCTGCTCGCCACCGTCGAACAGGCGGATTGGAGTACCTTCCACCAGGTTCAGGATCAGCTGGGTGATGGCACGGGAGCTGCCGATACGGGCCGAATCCAGACGGTCCAGGCGCGGGCCCATCCAGTTGAACGGACGGAACAGGGTGAATTTCAGGCCTTTGTCGCCGTAGGCCCAGATCACGCGGTCCAGCAGTTGCTTGGAGACCGAGTAGATCCAGCGCTGCTTGTTGACAGGGCCCACCACCAGGTTGGAGGTGTCTTCGTCGAAGTACTGGTCCTGGCACATGCCATAGACTTCGGAGGTCGACGGGAAGATCACGCGCTTGTTGTACTTGACGCAGTAGCGAACCAGTTTCAGGTTCTCTTCGAAGTCCAGTTCGAATACGCGCAGCGGGTTGCGGGTGTATTCGATTGGCGTGGCGATGGCCACCAGCGGCAGGACCACGTCGCACTTCTTGATGTGGTACTCGATCCACTCGGTGTGGATGCTGATATCGCCTTCCACGTAGTGGAAGTTCGGGTGGCTGCGCAGGCGCTCGATGGCGTCGGAGCCGATATCCAGGCCGTAGATTTCGTAACGGTCGTCACGCAGCAGGCGCTCGGACAGGTGGTTACCGATGAAACCGTTCACACCCAGGATCAGTACGCGGGTACGGCGTGGCTTGCGACCGGACTCGGCGCCGCGCAGAACGGAACCGTCCACCAAGCCCAGTACATCCGCCAGGGCAGGGCCGGCCAGGAACAGGCCGTCGGCGTTACGCTGACCGAACTCGACCACCAGGGAGTCTTCACCGCAGGCGATGCGCAGCGGGTTGACGCTGATCACGCGGCCAGGTGCCAGGCCTTCGTTGCCCTTGACCACTTCGGCTTGCCAAACGATCAGTTTGTGCTCGCCCACGGCGCAGAAAGCCCCCGGGTAAGGTTGAGTGACGGCGCGAACCAGGTTGAACAGCTCTTCAGCCGGTTTTTTCCAGTCCAGCTTGCCATCGGCGGCGGTACGGCGGCCGAAGTAGGTGGCTTGGCTTTCGTCCTGGGCGGTTTCAGCCAGCTTGCCTTGAGCCAGTTGCGGCAGCGCATCACGCAGCAGGTTGGAAGCGGCGTCACGCAGCTTGGCGTGCAGGGTCAGGCCAGTATCTGTGCGGTCGATGATGACTTTCTGCTGGGCCAGGATCGCGCCGGCATCGGCACGCTTGACCATGCGGTGCAGGGTCACGCCGGTTTCGGTTTCGCCGTTTACCAGCACCCAGTTCGCCGGGGCGCGGCCACGATATTTAGGCAGCAGGGAGCCGTGCAGGTTGAACGCACCTTTTTTGGCGGTGGCCAGCAGGGCTTCGCTCAGCAGGTTGCGGTAGTAGAAGGAAAAGATGAAATCCGGGTTCAGCTTGGCAATGCGCTCGATCCACAGCGGGTGGTTGGCGTCTTCCGGCGCATGTACCGGGATGCCATTGCGCGCGCAGAGCTGGGCGACGGAACCGTAGAAGTTGTTTTCCTTGGGATCGTCGGCATGGGTGAACACGGCAGCAATGTCGTAGCCGGCGGCCAGCAGGGCTTCAATGCCTGCACAGCCAATATCGTGATAAGCAAAGACAACAGCTTTTGAATTCATGACGAAACCTGATCGGAAGGAGAAGTGGAAGTGTGAGAAGTTGCCAGGCCGTCGACCACGACGACCGGAGCCGGTGCTGCGGGCTGGTTGCGCAACACCTTTTCGATAAAGAAGCGTGGACGGGCACGCACGTCACTGTACATGCGACCCAAGTACTCACCCAAGAGGCCCATGCCGATGAATTGACCGCCGGTGAACACGAACAGCACGGCAAACAGCACGAACATGCCTGAACCGGCCCATTCGGCACCGAAGACCAGGCGCAGGAAGATCAACGCAAAGGCAAACAGCATGCCCAGTGCCGCCAGGCTGAAGCCGACGATGGACAGCAGGCGCAGCGGGGTGGTGGTCATGCAGGTCAGCAGGTCGAACATCAGGCTGATCAAGCGCATGGCGCTGTATTTCGACTCGCCGTGCTCGCGCTCGGCGTGGTGCACCAGGATTTCCGTGGTGTGGCGAGCAAAGCCGTTGGCCAGGATCGGGATGAAGGTGCTGCGTTCGCGGCAGGCCAGCATCGCGTCGACAATGGTGCGGCGATAGGCGCGCAACATGCAGCCGTAGTCGGTCATGGCTACGCCTGTGGAGCGCTGCACGGCCAGGTTGATCAGGCGCGAAGGCCAGCGGCGGAAGGCCGAGTCCTGGCGGTTGTTGCGCACGGTCGCAACCACGTCGTAGCCGAGGGCGGCCTGCTCCACCAAACGCGGGATTTCTTCCGGCGGGTTTTGCAGGTCGGCGTCGAGGGTGATCACTACGTCACCACGGCACTGCTCAAAACCGGCCATGATCGCGGCATGCTGGCCGTAGTTACGGTTGAGGATCACCGCCACTACGTTGCTGCCGTCTTCGGCGGCGGCGTCTTCCAGCAACTGGGCCGAACTGTCACGGCTACCGTCATCCACCAGGATGATTTCGTATTTGTAGGCCAGTTGCTTGCAAGCTGCCGTCGTACGACGCAGCAATTCAGGCAGGCTGTCTTCTTCGTTGTAGACCGGGATAACGATCGACACGAGATCAATAGGGTAGGGTTTCAAAGATTCAAGACCTCGGGGCTAGAGCAATTGAAGCGTGAAAACAGCAGTAATCCGGGCTGATGGACAGCTGGCGGACTAAACGTAGCGTGGGGTTGCGGCATTCATTTGACATTCCTGGGGACGGGCGCGAGTTTCTTCCATGGGCCAGCAGAGTAAAGATGAAATATAGGAAAGATCAACGGGTTAGTTAGGAAAAACGCGGTTCGTTCTGAAGTCATACGCCCAAGGTTAAGCGGAAAAATGTTCAACGAATATGAAAGGCATATGAAAAACTCGTTTTTTTCACAAATAGACAGCCTGGGTTCAGCTAAGTAGCTGACGCGCCAAGGGATAGATTTCCTACGCAGTCGTCTGGCGATTTTAACCCCACATTCAACAATCTTCTCTGCATTAGCCCTCAAGTGCCGGTAAAGTAAGCCATCTCTTGCCTGGATACTCGGATGAACAGCGTGCAGCTTTTTCGCGGCCAGTTGCGGCCAGCCTTGATAGGGTCGTTGATGGGGCTATTACTCAGCGTGGCCGGTCCTACAACCGTGTATGCCGACGACGGTGTAACGCTGACCACGATCGACCAGGTGCCGGAAGGCGTCGAGGTGCGCGGCAAGCAGGTCGCGGCCTATACGTGGGACGACCGCCAGGGCAAGAACCTGCTGGTACTCGCCGAGCAGGTCAGCGAGCGGGACGACGACGGCACTCAGTCGGCCTTTGTCTACGCTGCCCAGTATTTGCTGGATGGCAACCATCCCAAACGCGTCTGGATGCTCTACGACGATGTACAGCATTGCGAGTTCGATGCCGCGCTACGTTTTGACCGGGCCGCCACCAAAGTCACCGACCTGGCGGGAGATGGCATCACTCAGGCCACGGTCGGCTACTCGCGCACCTGCACCAGCGACGTCAGCCCGCGTGAATTCAAGCTGATCATGCATGTGGGGAAAGCGCAGAAATACCGCCTGCGCGGCGTCGATCGCGTGGGCGCAAGCTGGTGGGACGAGGAAGCCGGTGCGTTGCGTGGCATGCCGTTGCCCAAGGATTGCAGCGTCGCCGCGCAACAGGCGCTGGTGAGTCAGTACCAGGAGCAGGGCACTGAACTGCCGCTGCCGGGCTGTTATGGCGATGAGAAGGACTTCGCCAAGGCGCCGGACAGCTACCTGACGTTCATGCGCCAGCATTGGTTTGCCTTGATGCAGGCCCAGGACGCCGATTGGAGCCAGTCACAGTCCCAGGCCCAAGACCCGGTGGAGGACGATCAATCGCCGTGATTTTGTGCCAGGGCCGGTCCTGCGTTAGACTCGGCCTTCGCCAATTCACTAAATACACCTATTAATCAACGACTTGATAGGTGTATTTAATCCAAAGGCTAAACTGTTTTGACTGAGACTATCCGCAACCCGCTGACCCTCTACCTCACCCGCCTGGCGCCCTCCAGCCAATTGACCATGCGTTACGTGCTGCAGGATGCCGCCGACCGCCTCGGTTTCGAAGACATCAACCTCGAAGAGATCGACTGGCACCTGCTGCAACCGGAACACGTGATCGCCCTGATTGCAGCCTTGCGCGAGGACGGCTATGCGCCGAACACCTCGTCCCTATATGTGAACGCCGTGCGTGGCGTGATGAACGAAGCCTGGCGCATGAGCCTGATCAGCCAGGACCATCTGCTCAAGATGCGTTCGGTCAAGGCCGCCTCCGGCACGCGCCTGGGACAGGGGCGCAACCTGCGCCGCACGTTGATCCGCGAACTCATGGAAGTCTGCGCCGCCGACCCGCGCCCTCAGGGCCTGCGCGACGCTGCCGTCATCGGCATTCTGTATGGCTCAGGCATGCGCAAGTCGGAATCGGTCAACCTGGATCTGGCGCAGGTCAACTTCGAGGAACGCAGTTTGCGCGTGACCGGCAAGGGTCATAAAGAACTCCTCAAGTACGCGCCACAGTGGGCCTTCGCCAAGTTGCAGGCGTGGCTGGCGTTTCGTCGCGAGCAACTCAAAGAGGGGGAAGAGGACGATACCTTTTTGTTCAACCGCATCCGCCGGGGCAGCCATATCACCCGGGAGCGTATTACCAAGCATGCGATCTATTACATCGCCCGCCAGCGCGGCGAGCAGGTGGGCGTGAAGATCATGCCCCATGATTTCAGGCGTTCGTTCATCACCCGTGTGATTGAAGAACATGACCTGTCGATCGCCCAGAAACTGGCGCACCACACCAATATCCAGACCACGGCCAGTTATGACGTGCGCGACGACAATGAGCGGCGGCGCGCGGTGGATCGTTTCGATCTGTAGATGAGCTCAGCTGTGGGGGCAGGCGTCACCGACACGGATGTAGTCCAGTTCATGGCGCACACCCTGGCTATCGACGTAGATCACATGCCCCTTGACCGGCCCGCAGGCGGTAGCCGCTGCGCGGGTGCTGCGCACGGCCTTGGCGATATCCAGGTCTTGCGCGTAATCGTCGGCCTGGTTGACCGGCGTATTGACGCCCGGGCCGGGGTCACCCTGGGCGGCGGCGAGGGTGCTGAACAGGCTCAGCACGGCAATCAGCAAGTAACGCATGGCGACCTCCAACCCCAGCGGGAGTGGTTTGACGAGGTTGCCATTCTATAAAGTCCGGCCGCAGGGGCTGAACGGATTCCGGCCAATAGCGGATATCAGTGAAAACGATGTCAGGACCGCGCAGTCACCAGGTGCGGCGGCAGACGGCGCAAGGTCCACAGGGTGACGAGCAGCGCAGCCAGTGCGCACAGTGCGATGCCCACCAGCATCGGCGCAGGCGTGTGATCGGCAAACACACCGACCAGGGCCATGCACACCGCCCCGGTGATCATCTGAATGGCGCCCAACAGGGCTGACGCGGAACCCGCTACCGCGCCATGATCCTCAAGGGACAGGACGCCGGCCGCCGGCAACAGCAGGCCGAGGAAACCGAAGCCGATAAACAGAAGGCTCATCATTATGGCCAGGTGACTGCTCCATGTCGTGGTCACCGCGAGCAGACCCAACACGCTGGCGACGGCGATCACTGACCCGCGAATCAGCCGCGCCAACCCATAACGCGCACTCAGGCGCGCAGTGAGTTGGCTCATGGCAAAGAACGACGCGGCATTGAGCGCAAAGCACAGGCTGAATTGGGTGGGTGTCAGGCCGAAATACTCGATGTACACGAACGGTGCACTGCCGATGAACACGAAGAAGGTGGCCAGACCAAAGCCACTGACCAACGACAACCCGATGAACACCGGATCGCGCAATAACGCCCCATAGCTGCCGATGGCATTGCCCAGCGTCTTGCCCAGGCGGCGTTCGGCCGGATGGGTTTCGGGCAGTTGCAGCCGCGTCATCACCAGGCACAACACCGACACGACGGCCAGCACGGCAAACACCTCGCGCCAACTCCAGATCGAGATCACCAGGCTGCCGGCCAGTGGCGCCAGGATCGGCGAAACACTCATGACCAGCATCAACAACGCCATCAAGCGGGCGGCTTCATGGCCGGTATACAGGTCACGCACAATCGCCCGGGGAATCACCATCCCGGCGCACGCGCCGAAGGCTTGCAGCGCACGAAAGCCAATCAGCACTTCGATAGTGGGGGCCAGCGCACAGCCGACACTGGCCACGGCAAAAATTGCCAGCCCTGCATAAATCGGCGGCTTGCGCCCGAATACATCGCTGATCGGCCCGTAGAACAACTGGCATACGCCAATGATGACGAAGAATACGGTCAGGCTCATCTGCACGGCCGCCGGCGAGGCATGCAGGCTGGCACCCAGTGTCGGCAGCGCCGGCAGGTAGCTGTCGATAGCGAACGGGCCGATGGCCGTGATCAACCCCAGCAACACGGCGAGGCGGGCAATACTACGGGACATGTGCAATTCCAGGCGAAGCAAAGGCCGGTCAGCTTAAGGGATTCGTGCAGATCCGCAAACTTGGTCTTCACTGACGACAAAGGCTGCCGATAACGTGGTTAGCGATATTAAAGCCGTGGGCTATGGGGATATCAGCATGACGATCAAATTGCGCTTGGTGCTATTGATTGCGACCGGACTGCTCACTGCGTTGATCATGAGCCTGGCCAGTTACCTGGGGAATACCCGGATGGCCGCGGCCGTGCAGGACAACGAGATGAGCATGACGGTGCTGCGTAACCACATGGAAGCCGACATGATGCACGACGCCCTGCGCGCCGACGTGTTGTCGGCCATGCTGGTGGGCCTGGGGAAAAGCACCAGCACCGCGGCCGAAGTCAATGCGTCGATCAAAGAGCATGCCGAACACTTTCGGCAAGTGTTGAGCGACAACCTCAAGTTGCCGTTGGACGATGCGCTCAGGGTTAATCTGGAAAAAATCAAACCTACCCTGGACACCTACATCAGCGCAGGAGAGCGCATAGTGGCGCTGGCCTTGGACAACCCCGAGGCCGCACGCGGGGAACTGGCGACCTTCAATAGCATCTTCAGCCAGCTTGAAGATCAGATGGCGACGCTGAGCGAGCAGATTGAAACCAACACCCAGCAAACCAGCGTCGGCACGCAGCAGACCATCCATAACGCCAACCTCACCCTGGCGGTCGTGCTGATCGCCAGCCTGTTGCTGTTATTGGCCCAGGGCCGCTGGGTCGCGTTGAGTATCATGGCGCCCTTGCGCGCTGCCAGCCGCATTGCCGCAAGCATTGCTCAAGGCAACTTGAGCGAACCGATCGTCGAACCCCAGCGCAAGGACGAAGCCAGCTCATTGATCCGCAGCCTGGCGATCATGCAGCGCGACTTGCGCGGCATGATCGAAGTGGTGCGCAGCAACGCTCACGGCGTCAACGGCATGAGCGAGCAACTGAGCCAGGGCTGCCATGAAGTGGCCGACAGCAGCCAGCAACAAAGCTCCGCCGCCAGCACCATGGCGGCCGCTGCGAGTGAAATGACCGCCAGCATCGAGGAAATCACCCGGCACTCCGAGCGTGCCTTGAGCATGGCCAATCAGGCGCAGAGCCTGGCCAAGGACGGCGGGCAGGTGATTCATCAGGTGGTGACTGACATGGACGGTATTGCGCGCTCCGCGCAGCAGTCGGCGCAAGTGATCCGTACGCTGGATAAAGAGTCCGAAGCGATCTACAGCATCATCCAAGTGATCAAGGGCATTGCCGACCAGACCAACCTGCTGGCCCTGAACGCCGCCATTGAAGCCGCCCGTGCGGGAGAGCAAGGGCGTGGTTTTGCGGTGGTCGCCGATGAAGTGCGCAGCCTCGCCGGGCGCACCAGCGCGTCCACCCAGGAAATTGCCAGCATGGTCGGGCGAATCCAGCAAAGCACCCGTGAAGCGGTGATGAGCATGGAGGAGGGGGTTGCCCAAGTGGATAAAGGCATGGCCGTGACCGCCGATGTGGAGCGGGCGATCCGAGAGATCCTGCAGGCGACGCTGAACACCACTGAATTGGTGACGGATATTTCCCGCACCATCAGTGAACAGAGCCTGGCCAGCAATGAAATTGCTCATCAGGTGGAGATGATCGCCGGTATGTCGCAAAACAACAGCCGGGTCATCGGCGAAACCGCTTCGACGACAGACGAGTTGTCGAGCCTGGCGGGCAAGCTGTCGCAGTCGGTGGACCGGTTTCGGTTATAAACAAGCAAAACGCCTGGCATCGCCGGGCGTTTGCTTGCCGGTTATGAGGAGGGACTACTTGAGCCCGATGCGTTTACGCATCTGCGCTGTGATGGTCTGTCGGGTTCCCGGCATATCCGCCCACGGATCGACCTTGAGTGCCTCCAGGCGTTGAGGGAGGTTGTGGATGTTCCACGCGTTGGCGCCTTTGATCTCTTTGAGTTCCTCTCTGAAGATCGGCACCGATACCGGCAAGCCCTCGCGGCTACGTGGTGAATAGGCGCTTATCGTGGTCGCACCCAGGCCATTGCGCAGGTAGTCGATGAAAATCCGTCCCACCCGGTTCTTCGGGCCGGAAACTGCCGAGAATCGATCGGGAAGCAGGTTGGCGATATGTTTGACAATCGCATGGCTAAAGCTTTTGACCGCATCCCAGTCGGCTTTCGGCGTCAACGGCACGACAATGTGGATACCCTTGCCGCCGCTGGTTTTCAGGAACGATTTGAGCCCCAGCTCGTCCAGTACCGTCAATGTCAGCTGGGTGGCCTCGACCATGCTTTTCCATGGCAGGGCCGGATCGGGGTCAAGGTCGAGAATAAATCGGTCAGGGCGATGCAGATCTTTGGAAACGGCGTTCCAGGTATGCAGTTCAATCGTGCTCATCTGCACGGCGCCGATCAGCGCTTCCAGGTTGTTGATCAACATGACAGGGTGGCCGGTCTCTGTCTTGCCGATGATTTCGATGCCGGGGATTGCCAGGCGCTGCGGGTTTTTCTGGAAAAACAGCTCTGCGCCGATGCCGTCCGGCGCGCGCACCAGCGCGACGGGGCGATTGAGTAACTGCGGTAGAAGCCAGTCAGAGACGGCGATGCAGTAGTCCGCCAGGTCACGTTTGGTTGCGCTGCTGCTGGGGTCAATCACTCGTTGCGGATGGGTGAGCCGAATGGTGGTTGATGCATCGTCGCCGGTTTTACCTTTGGCTTTCGCCGCGGTCGCCTGTTTTCGGGTCGGCTTTTTCTCCACTTCAGCGGCATGGGCCGGGCGCTCTTCGATGATCGACTGCGCGGGTTTATCGTTGCGCAGGCCCTGGAACACGGCTTGGCGTACGGAACCTTCCTGTGTGATCTCGGCAAAGGTGACCTCGGCCAGCAGCACAGGCTTCAGCCAGTGCACGTCCTTGGCTTCAAAGCCCTTGGGAGGGTTGACGACTGCCGGCTGCTTGACTTCTAGGGGGGTTAATTGTGCGTAGATCGTATTCAGTGTGGTCTGGTTGAAGCCGGTGCCAACCTTTCCTGCGTATTTGAGCTCACCGCTATCGATGTCGTGCAGCCCCAGCAGTAGCGCTCCGAACTTACTGCGCGAGCCTTTCGGCTCGGTGTAGCCGACAACCACGAATTCCTGCCGGCGTTTGCATTTGAGCTTGATCCAGTCGCCGCTGCGGCGTGACACGTAGGCACTGCCAACACGTTTGCCGATAACACCCTCCATTTGCATCTCGCATGCGCTGTCCAGCAACGCCTGCGGTGTTTCGGCGAAGTCTTGCGAATACCTGAGAGCCTCATCTTCATTGCGCGCCAGTATCCCGGACAAGGCTTCCCGGCGTTGTTCGACGGGCACCTCGCGCAAGTCCATGCCGTCGAGAAAGGGCATGTCGAAGAGGTAGTAGACAATATTGCCGTCGCGGCCCAGCTCAAAGGCATTTTGCAGGGCCTGGAAATCGGGAACGCCTTGCGCGTTGGCAACCACGATTTCGCCATCCAGCCACGCGGACTTCAAGGCCAGGCCGGCAATGGCTTCGGCCTGGCGAGGCAGCTTGTGCGTCCAGTCATGGCCGTTGCGGGTAAACAACCGCACCTTGCCCTTGTCCACCCGCGCCATGATGCGGTAACCGTCGAATTTGACTTCATAGCGCCAATCCCCCTCAGGGGCTGAATCTACCAGCGTGGCCAGTTCCGGTTTCAGACTTTCCGGGAGAGCGCTGGGCCGCGCATTGGCCAACTCTGGTTGTCCCGGTTTGGCCGGTGACGTGGACGGTTTCTCGGCGGGTTTGGATGCTGCCGGTTTAGCTGCGCGCTTCTTTTGCGCGACGGTGCGCCGCTTCTGTACGCCGGCTGAGATCTCGATCCAGGTCGGCGCGTGGTCGCTGGGGTGCTCTTCACCTCGGACCCATGCGTCCACGCCGGCGTTCTTGAGGTGAGGGGCGAGCACCGGGTTCAGCAGCAGGTGGTCAATGCGCAAACCGGAGTTCTTTTGCCAATGCTGGCGGAAATAATCCCAGAACGTGTACACACGCTCTTGCGGGTACAAGTGTCTCAGCGAGTCGATCCAACCCTGGCTCAGCAGCCTTTGAAAGCATTCGCGGCTTTCTGGTTGAAGGAGCGCATCCTTGAGCCAGGAGCGGGGGTTGTAGATATCCAGGTCGGTGGGGACGACGTTGTAGTCGCCCGCCAGCACCACCGGGTGTTCGCTGGCTTGCAGCGTTTCGGCATGCGCAATCAGATGCTCGAACCACTTGAGCTTGTAATCGAATTTGGGACCTGGCTGCGGGTTTCCGTTGGGCAGGTACAGGCACCCGACGACAACCCCATGCACAGCCGCTTCTAGGTAGCGAGACTGCGAGTCGTCCTGCGCTCCGGGCAAGCCTTTATGAATCAACAGGGGCTCGGAGTCGCGCGCCAGAATGGCCACGCCGTTCCACGCAGCTTGACCATGATGCAATGAGCCATAGCCCGCTGCCTCCAGATCGCTTGCCGGGAAAGCCTTGTCCTGGGCCTTCAGCTCCTGCAGGCACACAATGTCGGGGCGTTCTTTTTCAAGCCACTGCAGGAGGTTGGGCAGTCGCGTCCCTATGCCGTTGACGTTGAACGTGGCGATCTTGAGGTTGCGCATTGCGTCCATCCTCCCTTTATTCACATGGCTTTTAATCCGAGTGCCGCGAAGTGGCGTGAGTTCATAATCACTCCCGCAGAGAAATTTGGAACAACTGCCCCAACGGCCCAGTCATTTTTATGTACGACACAGTCCATAGGCAGAGGGGCCGGAATGAGCATCGCCACTTCAACTGTCCAGTTCCTGGAATCCAAGGGTTTAGTGATCACCACCGCTGAATCCTGCACCGCCGGCAAGATCATCACGCTGCTTTCGCAGATTGAAGGGAGCGGATCGTTCATAGACAGTGGCTACATTGTCTATTCGCCCGAAGCAAAACAGCGGCTGCTGAAGGTGCGTCCGTACACCATCGAAACGTTCAACTTGACCAGTTGCGAGGTGGCCAGGGAAATGGCCCAAGGTGCGTTGTGCGATAGCGCCGCTGACGTGGCCGTTGCAACGACTGGCATCCTGGGCCCGGATGACGTCGATGGTATCCCGGCCGGAACGATCTGCTTTGCCTGGGCTTATCGGGCCCCGCAGGGTTTGTGCCTGTTCAGTCGAAAGGAGCGTTTTATCGGCTCGCGCGAGCAGGTGCAGATGTACGCTGCGGAGTACGCACTCAAATGCCTGCCTTATTTCTACGATCGTGCGTGGGCCGGGGAGAGGGGGTGAAGGGCACAACTTTGGGTAAACATCGAGCGTGATTGGCCCGCACTGAGTGCGGGCTGTTTTTTATGGACTTGATATCAGTATTAGAACGCCATGTTTATTCGGGCGGAGGCGGCGTATAGGGTTGTGCGACAAATGGAATATTCCCTGAGGGACGCCATCTCACATTTTCAAGCCCATAACGTTCAGCGAGCGGTTTGCTTATGCGTTTGATCTTATCGTTGCGCGACTTGGGGATGATACCTATCCCTGCATCGCAACATGCCCAGTGCCACGCCTCTTCATTGTTCATGGCTTCACTTCTTATTATGAAAGATTTAGGGGCGTGATGAAGTTCATACTCGATAACATATAGCGTGTTTTTCATGTGAGCTCCTTCTGAATGTTGTCATCAAGTCAGAAAGTGTTCTGAGTTCGAAGCGGCTTTCCTTCGCGTTTCTTGATAGGGCCTTCGTTGCCTGGCTAGAGTTGCCTGGCTAGGAATGAATGAAGCTGCATACACATTCCGCCGGGATGACGGGCAATTCGATTGCATGGATGAGGCCGCTGGCCAGCGCCTGATGTGGATCAAGAATGCGCGGGGCGGCGATCAAGTAGTTTTCGGTGTCCAGCTTTTCAATGGCCTGCGCGGTTCGCTGCGCAACGATGCGCGCATACAACTGCAAGTCATAGTCCAGGCTCATGGCGTACTCCGACATGCGCGAATGATCCACGGCGCCCTGTACATGCCAATGAAACGGATGGAACAGGAACTTGCTGTGCTCGCACGCCGTTCTGCGTTCGCCCGCCAGGAAAATGATATTGCCCATGGATTCCACGGTGCCCAGGTTGTGCGTATGCACCGGAATCGGCAGGGCCAGTAAAAAGTTGTACATCGTGAAGCCATAACTGCACTCACCGCCCATGGTCGCGATGTTCACGATCAAGCCGGTCGCGTTCTGCTGGACAGCCAATGACGATTTTTCGATGAGTTGGCTGCAGGTCGACGCGTTGACCGGGCCTGTGAAGTTGATGATATGCAAAGGCATAAGGCACCTCTGAGTCAGGGTTGGCTACCGTTGATGACTAACCAGCACTGCTACGGGGTTCGTTCACAGATGGGCGGTGTCTGTGAGGAGCGGACAGTGGCTTCCGCATGCTCGACAGTTTCCATCCGCTCATAACAATTCGGGGGTTTCGGCAGTGTCTTGGCGACGTCTACCGCGCGCGTTTCACGGGCGGTCGCTGGTTGAGGGGCGCGTCGCTGAGGTTCGGGTGCCGCGTGCATGGTGTGTTCTCCAGCTTGAAATGAAGGGGCAGCCCAGGCTGCCCCCCGTTTGGGTCACTTACGACTTGCGCCCGCCGCCATGGCTGTTCTGGCCACCTTTACGGCCAGCCTCAGAGGCTTTTTCACGATCATTGGCAAAGTTGCCGCCAGAGGCCTGGCCGCCTTTTTTGCCGGCTTCGGCAGCCTTTTCATGATCGTTGGCGAAATTTCCAGGGTTCTTATTGCTGGTAGTCATGATAGATCTCCACAATGAGTTGTCGTTTCGCTAGTTGCACCTTGATGCAGCGAACATCTATTCGGATAAGCCAGCGCTGGCAATCGTTTTGATAATTTCCGGAAATGCCGATAAACGGTAAAGAGCGGCTTAAAACTTATACAAAACGATTTAAATCACACCGCTTCGTATAACTTTTTCAAGCGCGCGATATTAAACTAATAGCATGTAGCCGCTTCGCTTAGTGTGAACGACGGCGTTTAAAAATAATGAACCCTGCCAGTTTATGCATGACCTAACGCTGCATAACCCGGAGGTGTTCCCATGCAAACCACTTACTTTTGGATAGGCTTGGCCGTCGTTCTCATACTCCTCGATTTATGGATCATCAACAGCGTCTGGCGCAGTGACGACCCCTCGGGGCGCAAGGCGGGCTGGACCGCGATTGTGGTGCTGTTGCCGTTTTTAGGCGCGGCAATATGGGCCATTGCCGGCCCGCGCGGCGTCACCAAGGGGCCGTCCTCGCCCGAACACAGCAAGGGCTGAATGCAGGCCGCCTATGAAAACCCCAGCACCTGACGACTGGCAGAGCCGTACCTATCCCGTGGAGGAAGACATAACCTTGCAGCGCAAGGTCTGGCGCTTCGAACGGGTGGGTTGGTATGCGCTGGTGTTGCTGATGGGGCTGACCTTGGCCGGGCTGTTTTCAAAAGGCCCGTTGAGTACCGGCCAGGCGCGTAGCGCGGATGGGCAGTTGCGCGTGGAGTACCAGCGGTTCCTGCGCAACGGCTCCTCCGACGGGCTGGTGATTCATCTGCAAGGCCAGGCACGCGAAATCCTGGAAGTTGAAATCAGCGGTGAACTGTTACGCGGTTTCAATATTGAAATGCTGCAGCCGCAACCGCTCAAGGCCAGCACTGCCGGCGAGGGCGTGAAGCTGTGGGTGCTCAGTGATGACAAAGGCCAGGCGACGCTGCACTTGACCGTGCGCAGTGACGGCGTGGGCAGTTTTGAAACCAGGTTTTCCCGTGCAACGGGGCCCTCGGTACACCTTTCACAATTCATTTATCCCTAGGGGCAACGATGGATTCGGTCTTGCGTGCTGTCGCGATCTACCTGGTTCTGATGGTCCTGTTCAAGATCGCGGGCCGGCGATCCCTGGCGGAACTCACCACCTTCGACCTGGTGTTATTGATGGTGATTGGCGAGGCGACCCAGCAGGCGTTGTTGGGCGACGATTTTTCGTTGACCAATGCTGTGCTGGTGATCGTCACGTTGATCGCAATCGATATCGGCTTCTCGTTGCTCAAGCAGCGTTCCCGCTCGTTCTCGCGCCTGCTCGATGGCGGGCCGACGGTGTTGGTCGAGCAGGGACGCGTGCTGCATAAGCGCCTGAAGCAGGCGCGACTGGACGCAGACGACATTCTTGAAGCCTCCCGCTCCGCTCAGGGCATTGTCGACATCAGCCAGATCAAATTCGCGATCCTTGAGCGCAATGGAAAAATTTCAATCATTCCCTATGAGCAAGCCGAGGAGGCCACGCCGATGCAGACGCAATCCACTCCCACTCAAGCCGGGACCGACACCCCTGAACAGCTGCCGGAAAAAGACATTGGTCAGGGGCTCACCGATGACGAACGCGTGTCCAGGGAGGGCGAGGGCAACGCGGATTCAAACGGTGACGGCGCACGGGTGACACCGGGCCCGGAAGACGAAAAACGCTTGAAGCCTTGACCCCCGCGCCCTTGGTCAGACCTTGGCGCACACCGATGGAATTATTGAGCAGGGGGCGGCTCTCTCCTTATAGAAGCGCCAAAAAGCGTCGCGTACCAGGTATTGGCATCCGCCGAGACCGGAATAAAAAATTGTGGATGGACCACTTATGACTGTCTTTCAAACCCTGCAAAGTGCATCTCAGTGGCAGCATGAAGGCCCGTTGCGCAGTGAGTACCAACGCCTGCTCACCGATTGGGACACGGGGGCCGCGCAATCGGCGGCAGATTTTCTGCAGGCGCAGCTGGCTCAGGTCAGCACCACTGAAGACACTTCATTGCCCGCGTCGCCCGAGCAACTGATGAGTTGGGTCGAACTCAATTGCACCGCTGTGGCCGAGCAATATGCGCAGTATTTGCAAGAGCGGCAGCAAGGCGGCGGCCGCAGGTATTTCCAGAACAAAGCCCATGCCCTGTACTTCCTGCAGTGCGTGGCGCCGACTAAACAAGTCGATGGTGCCTGGCTCTACGGGGTACTCAGCCATTGGCAGGATTACCGCTATGACGGGCTTGTCACCACCTACCTGGAAGAACTCGGCGATGGGGAACCGACGCAAAACCATGTGTCGATTTACCAACGCCTGCTGGCCGAGCAAGGCTGTGACGGCGATTTCGGCTGGCAGGATCAGCACTTTCACCAAGGCGCCATTCAGTTGGCCCTGGGGCAGAGCGCTGCATCGCACATGCCGGAGATCCTGGGCTACAACCTGGGTTACGAGCAACTGCCGTTGCACCTGTTGATCTGCGCTTATGAGCTCAAGGAACTGGGCATCGACCCCTATTATTTCAGCCTGCATGTCACCATCGACAACGCCAGCAGCGGTCATGCCCGACGCGCCGTGCAGGCAGTGCTGGGGTTGATGCCGAACGGCATGGATGCGACCGAATATTGGCAGCGGGTACGCCGTGGTTATCAGTTGAACGATCTGGGGCTGGGCACTACCGCGGTGATCCAGGCGTTCGACCTCGAACACGAGCTGGTGGCCATGCTTGAACGCAAGCGGCCGTTTGCCCAGCACATGCATTCGGACTACTGCCGCTTTGAAGGCAAGACCGTCAACCAATGGCTGGCCCAGCCCGGCCAAGTGCGCGGGTTCTTGCAGGCCCTTGAGAATAAGGGTTGGATCAAGCGAAACCAGTCCCCCGAAGACAGTCGTTTCTGGCAGTTGGTCGAGGGCGCGGGCGCTGCGATGTTCGGCGTCTTCAGCGGCTATGAAAAACAACTGCTGCGCGACTGGATCGCCGGAGATTGGCGCGACGCCAGCGCGATTGCACGCCCACGCCCGGTGCGGCCGGTGTCGTCAGGCACCCACGAGCCTACGCCGGATGACCCGGAAACCTGCGCCTTGCGCCAGGCCCTGGCGCGGCACAACGGCGAGCGGCAGTTGGACCTGTTGTTACCTTGGCTGGCGCCTCACCGCCATCATCGTCCCGCCGGTTTGTATGCGACCCGGCGCTTTATTGAATTGCGCGCGAGCCTGCGCTGATCGACAAGGAAGCCTGACCATGGTCGACTCGCTGTTGTGTTCAACACCCCCTGTGTCATCGGCTCAAGCGCAGGCTGACCGGGCGCTGTTGCGCCTGGGCCGCCGTTTGCAGGCCGAGGACTATCACTTCATCACGCCCACGCCTCTGACTCACCAGCGCGTCATTGCGCGGTGGGACAACGCACCGGCCAGCGACCTGCGCGGGATTTTCGGTTGGTCACGGCCATTCGATACGCAGGTGTTCGAGGCAGCCGAGCTGCAGGAGCTGCAACAGGCGGGGATTATCGTCAAGGCACACAGCCGTTGGCACAGTACGGTGCGTTGGTCGAGCCTGGGGCCTTTGTTGCTGGCGCATTCGGCGTTTCCGACCGAGGAGGCCGATTCGGTGTTTTTCGGCCCCGACACTTACCGTTTTGCCCGTGTGATTGAAGCCTGCCTGCGCCAACGCTTCGCGCCGATTCGCCGGGCCGTGGACATCGGCTGCGGTTCAGGCGCCGCCGCCCTGCTGGTGGCGCGTGCCCGTCCTGAGGCAGAAGTGTTCGCGGTGGACATCAACCCGAAGGCACTGCGCCTGAGTGCGGTCAACGCCGAATTGGCCGGGCTGCCGAACGTCAGCGTGTACCACAGTGATGTACTCGACAGCGTCGACGGCCGCTTTGATCTGATCCTCGCCAACCCACCCTATATGAAGGACAGCCAGCAGCGCGCCTATCGCCATGGTGGCGGTGAGCTGGGTGAAGCGCTGTCGCTGCGCATCCTGCGTGAAGCCTTGCCCCGCCTGGAGCGCGACGGCACCTTGCTGCTCTACACCGGCGTGGCAATGGTGGAGGGGCGTGATGTGTTTTTTGAAGCCGCTCGCGCCATGCTGACCGGCGATGAGTTTGGCTGGACCTACGAGGAGCTTGACCCCGATGTGTTCGGCGAAGAGCTGGAGCAACCAGGCTATGAGCGTGTCGACCGCATCGCTGCGGTGTCGCTCACTGTGACTCGGCTGAGCTGAGTGCCCATGGATCACGTACAGCGCTTCGGCATCGAAGAAGAATATTTCATTACCGATTTGCACAGCCGGCGCATGCTCGCCGAACCGTCAGCCGAAGTGCTCGCGGTGTGCCGCGAGGCGATTGGCGAGGGCTTTTCCTATGAGATGTTCCAGGGCCAGGTCGAGGTCGCATCGCCGGTGTTTACCGACACCGCAGAGGCTGCGGCTTACCTTGGCCGGGTGCGCCGCGAGTTGAGCCAGGCCCTGGCCGAGCATGGGCTGGGCTTCATATGCAGCGGCGCGCACCCGTTGGCCGATTGGCAGGCGCAACGCGCTACGCCCCAGGTGCATTTCCAGCGCTTGTTCGAGGAGTTCCAGAGCGTCGCGCAGCGCAGCGTGCTCAGTGGGCTGCATGTCCACGCAGAGATCCCCGTGGGGGTGGACCGCATCGCCGTGTTGAACGAGGTGTTGCCTGGGTTGCCGATGCTGTTGGCCCTCAGCGTTTCGTCGCCGTTGTGGCAGGGCCAGCCCAATGGCTATTGCAGTTATCGGCAGGTGGTCTGCGATGAATGGCCACGCATGGGCATCCCTGAATATCTGCCGGATGAGCCGAGCTTCGAGCGCTACCTGAATATGTTGAAGCGTAGCGGGGCGTTGGCCGATGACGCGAATGTGTGGTGGGGTTGCCGACCCTCGTCGAGCTACCCGACGCTGGAGTTGCGCATGACCGATGCGTGCCCGCGCTTGAGCGATGCGCTGGCTTTGGCCGGGCTGTTCCGGGTGATGATCAAACACGCCTGCCAGCTACCGGCCCCCGGCAGCCAGTACGGCATGGAGCAGCATTGGTTGCTCAAGGAAAACCGCATTCAAGCGCGACGCTGGGGACGCCATGCACGCTTTGTGCTGGCGCCGGACACAGAGCCCGTATCGCTTGAACAATGGCTGGTGCTGGCGCAGCAAGAATGGGGCGATACCGCCCGTGCGTTGGGCGAGGAGGGCGTGTTCGAGCAGGCACGGAAAATGCTGCGCGACGGCACCAGTGCCGAGCGTCAGCTACGTGCTTTCGATGCGCCGGGTGCGTCTGCCTTGCAACGCGGGCAAGCAGTGGTTGATCTGTTGTTGGAAGAAAGTTGCCTGCGCTTATAAGACGAGAATTGATCAGGTTACTTATCGGCGTAAAGCACACGGCAACATGCAACAACCAGTTTTTTAAAGTTGAAACACAAGCGCGAGCACAGTCACTCAAGCGTGCTGCCCACTGAACTAAATGAACGCACTAAAACCGATTATAAAAACAAATCAGCATGTCGATCATTTAAATGGCAGTAAGGTGGCCAAGCCGCTTATGCCTTGCGCAATATAGCGTGACGCCTTGGTAATGACTAAACCGAAGGGGCGGCAAAGCCGCCCCCATGCACGGTCACTCAGGAACCCGATTTACGGCCACCGCCGTGGCTCTGCTGGCCGCCCTTGCGCCCGGCTTCAGAGGCTTTCTCGCGATCATTGGCAAAATTGCCACCGGACGATTGGCCGCCTTTTTTCCCGGCTTCGGAAGCCTTTTCGCGGTCATTGGCAAAGTTACCCGAGTTTTTATTACCTGTAGTCATGATAATTCTCCAGTCACTAAGTTGGCGCTTCGTTAGTTGCCCGTTTCGCAACGGACATTTACTCCGATATCGGGCGATGGAAAAACGTTTTACGAATTTCGGGATGTGGCGACGAACGGCGTTTAATACTGAAAACTTATACAGAAACAATCTTCGCTTGCCGCTTCGTATAAGTTTTGCAGGGACGAAACGCAGGTATTACCGGTAATGGCTATTGAATCATTGCAACCTATCGATAACTCCACGGCCGTTCGTCCTTCGCGTGGCACTTGAAACTTTCGCAAGATTCCAAATGAGTTCATACGCGCGCACAGGAGACGCTTGCCATGAACCACGACTCATCCAATGGCCAAGACCAACCGTTTGAAGAATCGCCTGCACCGAATGAGGACGGTTGCGTCCTGGGAACGGCGGGGCGCAACGAAGATCCCAACGCAACCACTGACTGGGACCATCCCGCCGATAACTCCGCTGAAAAATCCCGACAGCCGCCCGGCTCCGACAAGGCCCGCGAGGCCGCGTTGCCGCCCAACGGCACGCCTGGAATCGACACCGTGCCTGCGCCGCAAAAGCCCCGCGCCGATTGAACGCGAGCGCTCTAGATCGCCGCTTCGCTTGAAGCCCGGCGCTTGACCGCTGGTCGCACTGCCGGGGTTTATTTTGAAATTATTCAACCGGCGGTTGCTTCACATGAAGGTAGGGCGAGTGTCCGCAACGGGCGCCGCCCCCCTTCCTGAGCTGAGGAGATTTGTTCATGTTTCTACATAACAAGCGACTTCAATACACCGTACGCGTCGCCGAGCCCAACCCGGGCCTGGCAAACCTTTTACTCGAGCAGTTTGGCGGTGCCCAAGGCGAGTTGGCAGCGGCCTCCCGCTATTTCACCCAAGCCCTGTCGGAAGACGACCCAGGGCGTAAAGACTTGTTGATGGACATCGCCACTGAAGAACTCAGCCACCTGGAAATCGTCGGCTCGATCATCGTCATGCTCAACAAGGGGGCCAAAGGCCGCCTGGCGGAAGGCGTGGAGGAGGAGGGTGAGTTGTACCGCTCGCTGAACGGTGCCGGCAATGATTCCCACATCACCAGCCTCTTGTACGGTGCCGGTGCGCCGCTGATCAACAGCGCCGGGGTGCCATGGAGCGCCGCCTACGTTGACACCATCGGCGAGCCCACGGCCGACATGCGCTCCAATATCGCCGCGGAAGCCCGCGCCAAGATCGTCTACGAGCGATTGATGAACGTCACCGACGACCCAGGCGTCAAGGATGCGCTGGGCTTTTTGATGACGCGCGAAATCGCCCACCAGATTTCCTTTGAAAAGGCCTTGCATGCGATCCAGCCGAACTTTCCCCAAGGCAAGTTACCCGGCAAGCCTGAGTTCGCACAGGTCTATTACAACATGTCGCAAGGTGCGGAAAGTGTGCGCGGCCCATGGAACCAAGGCGACGATTGGGAATTCGTCGAGTCCCCTCAACCGGCGGTCGACGGTGGCGATGGAACGGCCAGTGTGCAGCTGGACGAGGCAGACGAAGCCGTGCTGGCTGCGATGAAAATCCGCACGGTGTCAGACCCCCTCAGCGACCCGATCACCGGCGCCGACCTGGGCATGGGGTTGCAGCCCAAGCCCGAGTTCTGACCCAGGCCCTGTGGCGCGGGAACCAGCCCCCTCGCCACAGGTTGCTGTCGTGCGGCTCGGTTATCCGATTAACCGCACATCCATCTGAACTTCCCCTCCCGACGCACCCTCGCAACATTAATCTCGACTGGAGAAAACACGATGAATCACTATCCAAAACCACCGTTCAACACCCAGCAGCAGCCGGTACCCGGTGAACAGCGCAAGATGGACCCGATGCCCGATTGTGGTGAACAGACCTATAAAGGCTCAGGCCGGCTCGCCAACAAAATAGCCTTGGTCACGGGCGCCGACAGCGGCATCGGCCGTGCGGTGGCCATCGCGTTCGCCCGTGAAGGCGCGGATGTGGCGGTTTCTTACCTGGACGAGCATGAAGACGCCAAGGAGACCGCACGCTGGGTCGAGGCGGCGGGGCGGCAATGCCTGCTGTTGCCCGGCGATTTGGGCAACGCGGAGCAGTGCACGGCGATCGTCAACGACACCGTGGAGAAGTTCGGGCGTATCGATGTGTTGGTCAACAATGCAGCCTTCCAGATGACTTACCAATCGCTGGAAGACATTCCCGACGAGGACTGGCTGAAAACCTTCAACGTCAACGTCACCGCGATGTTCCGCATATGCAAGGCTGCGCTGCCGCACATGGCCGAAGGCAGCTCGATCATCAACACCAGTTCGGTCAATTCCGACATGCCCAACCCCACGTTGTTGCCGTATGCCGCGAGTAAAGGCGCGATCGCCAACTTCACCGCGGGCCTGGCGCAAATGCTCGGCGAGCGCGGCATCCGCGTTAACAGCGTGGCTCCCGGCCCCATCTGGACGCCGTTGATCGTGTCGACCATGACCGAGGATCAGGTGAAAAACTTCGGCGGCAACACACCGCTGGGACGCCCCGGTCAGCCGGTCGAAGTGGCGCCTATCTACGTACTGCTGGCATCGGACGAGGGCAGTTATATCTCCGGCGAACGCTACGGCGTGACGGGGGGCAAACCGATTCTCTGAATGAACACCGCCCTGGAGAGGCAAACCTCGACCAGGGCGGTGTTGTCTCAGGCAGACCTTTAAAAAACCGAATCAGGGGCCTTGAAATCGCTAGGGCTGACGGTTATTTGCGCCGCGCCCGGTGGATACGCATCCATTCTCGATAGGCCGCGGTCCGCTGCGCATCCGCGAGCCGCTTGGCTTCGGTGAAGCGCGCCCATGTCTGTGCATCACCGCTGTACGACTCAATGATTTTATAGGCTTGCGCATCCAGTCGATCGGCTTCGAAAAACATCTGGTTGTTGCGCTCGACCTCGTCCTCACGCTCTTGTGTGCTGGTGTAACCCAGTGTCTGGCTGATCATGTCAAGCCTCCGCCCATTGAATCTGCTGCGCAGTACTCCAGCGTACGTCGCTGATGCCGTATTTCTCCGCCATGGGTTTGGAGACTCGCTTGAGGGCTTGCCGACCAAATCTGGGGATGATAGCTACCCCTGCATCGCAACTGGCCCAATGCCAAGCCTCGGCATTGTTCATTTGCGCCGCCCGTACGATGAAAGACTTCGGTTCGCCGTGAAGCTGATAGTCAATGTTGAATAGATCGTTGTGTTTCATGAGGCCTCCCTATGCTCATGAAGTACAGATATTTGACGTCAAAAAAAATTCAAAAGAATTGTCCAACAATTCGATAGGTGACCCGATCACCTCACGATGCTCAGTCATCCACTGTGAAAGTTACCCAACCGCCTGCATCTGCGGGCCGCTCGATCTCGGCGATAACGCCGCTGACAGAGGTGCCGTCGGGCAGGTTGACGGTGACAAAGTTGGGGTGCCCCGGCCACTCCAATGGGCTATCGAAGTTCAACCGCGCAACGGTCGGCTTGCCACTGCTGGTCAGTTGGATCTCGACCGATTCATTCAGGCATTCATCCGAGGGTGTCCCCAGATGGCGCGAGGCAGTTATCACGCTGGCAGTACCTTGGAAGTCGTAAGACATGCTGGGTTACCTCGTAAAAGGGGGGGGCCGCTGCCCCCGAGTTGGGGTGTTGCGGTAGAGAAGGGGGCGGCGATGATCGTTCCATCCAAATGCACGAGTGGTGCTATCAGTGTTGATGGGCCTTCAACGTCGGGTCGGTGATCTGGATAACATCGCCCTGACGCCATGCGTCCGCACCGGGGGCGATGGGAGGCGCAGTAATGTCGGCGCGAGCGCGCTTCTTTTCGGCGCTGTCGATACGCATACGCTGATCGCGTTCGGCAACCATGCGCGGGTCGGCCTGGCCTTCGGCGGTAAACCCCATCATCAACTGAGGCACGCCCAGTGGCAGGCGTTTATCGAGATCGGTATGCCAGGTGTGCCAAGTCTTGCCGTAGGTGTGCACCAGTTTTTCCATGAGGGCGTGCTCGGCCACTTCGGGGATCCCCGGCGCGACCAGTTGCCCGGATTTCACTTCATGCACGTGGCTGTGCCACAACGCCTTTTCAGGGGCCGGCAGGGTGTTGAACAGCGGCTCACTGATGATGTATTCCACGCCCATCAACTTTGCATCCTTGCGATTGCCGTCGTAGATCACACACTGGATCACTTCTTCGTTGAGGATCGCGCAGTAGTGGTGGGCTTCCATTTGTACATCGGGGTGGCCGTTGTAGAAGTGAAAGCCGTCCAGGTAGGCGTTCAACGCATCCACGGGCGGCCGCGACTGGAGCATGGCTGCGCCGGTGTCCAGTGTGCGGGTAGAGGGCATTGTCGGTTTGCCGGGTGCCTCCACATTCGACGGCGAGTCATTACCCGCGCAGGCGCCGAGCAGAGTGAAGGTTGCGGCCCAGGAAAATGATTTGGCCATGCGGGTTGCTTGGGTTTGGGTCATCGCAGGTTCCATCCTCTTGTCGTATTTCAAGCTGCAGGAGTGCAGCCAGATCTGACGCTGTGGTCGTTGGAAAACCTGTGGGCGTGTGCGTTCAAAACGCTTTCGCTTGAACACTGCGGGATTTGAAAGGTCGTTTTTAGCGTGACGTTGACGGCGCACTCACGTATCCGCAAAGGAGGGAGCCATCCCATGCAAAACAGCGAAAACCCATCCTCGGCGTTACTCACCCGGTTATTGCGTGCACGCGGGCCGGGTGGCCAGGAAGACGAAGTGCGTGCCATTTGCCTGGAGAGCCTGCAGCCGCTGTGTGATGAGGCCTGGGTTGATGCAGCGGGCAATGTGGTCGGGTTGATCAGGGGCACACAGGGGGATGGTGACCGCGGCCGGGTAGTCAAAGTCATGGCGCACATGGATGAAATCGCCATGGTGGTCAAGCGCGTCGAAGCCGATGGCACCCTGCGGGTGACAGCGCTCGGCGGGGCCAATCCGATCAACTTCGGGGTGTGCCCGGTGGACATCCTGGGCGATACGCATAGCTTGCCGGGCGTGCTGTCCTACGGCTCGATGCACGCTACCAACAATACGTCTCAAGGCGCTGATGTGTTAGCCGGCGACGTGCACTGGAACGACGTCCATGTGATCACTCGATGTTCGGCCGAGGCCTTGCGCACGCAGGGGATTCGGCCGGGTACCCGTGTGGTGTTGAGCCGTCATTGGCGTGAGCCCTTCCGAGTAGGAGATGCGATTGCCGCGCACTTCCTGGATGACCGTGCGCCCATCGCCGCCGTATTGCACGCGGCCCAACGCCTGCAAACGCGCCGGCAAGCGGTGAGCCACGATATCTACCTGGTCTTCACCACGCTGGAAGAGGAATGCAATGCCGGAGCCATGTACGCCGCAGCGACCCTGCCAGGCGATACCACTCTCGCGGTGGAGGTGGGGCCGGTCATGCAGGAATACGGCACACGCTTGGGGGTTGATCCGATCATTAACACCGGGGACCAGAAGGGCTATTACACCAGGGCCGTGGTCACGAGCCTGGCTGCTGCTGCAGAACGCTGCGGCTACAGCCCGCAATATGCGTTGCTGGTGGACTTTGCCTCGGACGCCAGTGCCGTCATGAGTAACGGCACGTCTGCCAAGGCCGGCTGTGTGGCCATTCCCACGGAGAATACCCACGGCTATGAGTTGATCGTGGACGGGGCAATCGAAGCCTGCGCGGCGACCTTGGTGGCGTTCCTGACCACTCCATGAAGAGGCGCTACTGAGGTTGCGGCTCGATATCCAATAGCAGATCGCCGCTGGGCAGTGGCTCGGCGTGCTGTACCACGCCACGGCAGGCGCTGCCGTGCCATTCAAAGGCAATGCTGTGGGCGCGTTTCAGCTGCGACGGCCATGGCGGGGCGAGCTGTAGCTGGAAGCCGGGCGCCTTGTCGATCTTCTGCGCCAGGCACTCGGTAGTGAGTGCATTGACCCCGAACAGCGTGTCCAGCAGGTATTCAATTGTGATCGGCTGCTGCGTCGTGTCCATAGCGTTCGACATAGGAGTTCCTCGTGTTATCAGCTCCAGAGGTGAAAGCAGGGAAGGCTGCCCAAACAGGAACAGAGAGACTCGGTGATGAATAATTCAGATTTTTTGAGCGTTCATCCAGAGCACCGCTCGTCAGACTTGATGCGATTTTCTTGAACATACGAATTGCTCTCCCGGACAGATTAAACATGTGCTGACGAAAACTTCTTTTCGTCTTGCTTCTGGGAGAACGCAATGAAAGCCATCGTTTATAACGGCCCTCGTGACGTCAGCGTGCAAAATGTTCCGGATGCCAAAATCGAGAAACCCACCGATATTCTGGTGCGAGTCACCACCACCAATATCTGCGGATCTGATCTTCACATGTATGAAGGCCGTACTTCGTTTGAAACGGGAAGGGTGTTTGGCCACGAGAACCTGGGGGAGGTCATTGAAATTGGCTCTGGTGTAGATCGAGTCAAGGTCGGTGACCGGGTGTGCTTGCCTTTCAATATCGGCTGCGGGTTCTGTGAAAACTGTGAAAAAGGCCTGACCGGATTCTGCCTGACGGCTAATCCGGGCACTGCGGGCGCTGCCTATGGGTTCGCCGACATGGGGCCTTATCAGGGCGGCCAGGCAGAATTGCTGCGGGTGCCGTATGGCGATTTCAACTGCCTGGTGTTACCCGAAGATGCGCAAGAGCGCGAAGAAGATTACGTCATGCTCTCCGATATCTTCCCGACAGGCTGGCACGCCACTGAATTAGCCGGCCTGTTGCCGGGCGAAAGCATTGCCATCTACGGCGCCGGCCCGGTGGGCTTGATGGCCGCGCACGCAGCCATGATCAAGGGCGCGTCCCAGGTGTTCGTGGTCGACAATCAACCTGATCGCTTGAAGCTGGCGGCCCAGATGGGCGCAACGCCGATCAACGCGCTGGAAAAAGAAGCCGTGGATCAGATATTGAACCTGACCCAGGGCAAAGGTACCGATCGTGGTTGTGAGTGCGTCGGTTATCAATGCTGCGACCGCCACGGTCATGAAGCCAATCACCTGACCATGAATAATCTTGTGGCCTCGACCAAGGCGACTGGCGGAATCGGCGTCGTCGGCGTGTTCGTACCGCAAGACCCAGGGGCAAAAAATGAGCTGGCGAAGGAGGGCAAGATGGCCTTCGATTTCGGTGCATTCTGGTTCAAGGGCCAGCAGATCCGGACCGGGCAGGCCAACGTCAAAGCCTACAATCGTCGTTTGGCCGAGCTTATCCATCACGGACGTGCAAAGCCGTCGCAGATCATCTCTCATCGCCTCACACTCGCTGAAGGGCCAGAGGCCTACCAGCATTTCGACGCGCGTGACGATGGCTGGACGAAGGTTGTGCTCAAACCCGCAGCTTAAGCAGGGGGCAGGGCACACTGATTACGGGAGAACTATCATGAAAAAGCTCTATCTGTGTTTGGGCTTGTGCAGCGTATTCATGCTTCATGGGTGTTTTGACAATGCCGATAATGCGACGAAGAAAAACTCCAGTGGAACCAAGTCTTCTGTGCAGATGCAGGAGGGCAAGGCAGACGAGAGCAAGCAATAGCTGGGAGGCTTCGGGCAATTCTATAACTCAACTAAATAGTCATTTAGTTGAGTTATAGAATCAGCTGTTCTTGACGGGAGAGGGCACAGGATTAGATTCCGCCCTGCGAAGAGCGTCAATCAATGCACGAAGGGCGACTGACACATGACGGTGCCCGGAATAATAGAGGCACAGTCCCGGCATTGAAGGGCACCAATCATCCAGCACGCGCTCAAGCCGGCCATCGGCCAGGGCGTCCAGTACCAGATGCTCGGGCACGAACGCGATGCCTATGCCATCCATGGCCGCTTCGACCATAAAAGGCTGATCGGTCAACGTGAGCGGACCGTTGACGTTGATGCTTTCCTTGCAGCTTCGGCGTTCAAATTCCCAGCGATAAATCGCGCCGCTGTCGAATCGAAACCGGATGCAGTCATGCTGATGAAGATCCTGCGGCGATTGCGGGCGTCCACGTGCGGCAAAGTAACCCGGTGATCCTACTGCGGCGAAACGTATGTCTTCAGTCAAACGAATAGCAATCATATCTTGAGGCACGGCTTCAGCCAGCCGGATGCCCGCATCGAACCCATCGGCGGTGATATCGCTGAGTTTGCCATCAGTCACCACATCGAGGTGAATCGACGGATGCTCGCGTAGGAAGCGGGCAAGCACCGGACGAAAGACCATGCGAATAGCGCCTTCACTCGCATTGATCCTGATGGTGCCACTGGGAACCCCACGATTATCATCGGCTTCCTGCATGGCGTCGGCGATTGTAGACATCGCCGGAGAGAGCTTTTTAGCCAGGCGTTCGCCAGCCTCGGTAAACGACACGCTGCGTGTGGTTCGATTGAACAGACGCACACCCAGCCGCTGTTCAAGTGTCTTCATCGAATGGCTGACCGCCGACGGCGTTATATCCAGTTCCAACGCCGCCGCACGGAAGTTGAGATGTTTTGCCGCTGCGAGAAATACCGTCAGCGTGAAGAAATCCACGCCTTTGAGTTGATGAGCGTTGTTCATGTATTTATCAAGTATTGTGGCCATATTCGCACCAGTGAGTATCCCATAAGCTGGACCTGCTCACGACTATGGAGGCGTAAATATGTCCACGCACGGCAACTACACAGCTGAAAAACTAACCTTCAACTCCCACGGCGACAGCGTCGTCGGCGTACTTTACCGGCCTAAAGGGAAGGGACCTCATCCGGTGGTTGTACTCCTGGGGCCTTATTCGTTTTCCAAAGAACAGGCCCCGACCCAATACGCAACTCGACTTGCAGATGAAGGGTTTGCGGCGCTCGCATTCGACCCCCGTACCGTCGGTGAAAGTGGAGGAATGCCGCGGCGCCTGGAAAACCCGAAGATGAAAAACGAAGACGTCGTATCGGCGCTGGATCACTTGCTCACGCGACAGGATATCGACCGCAAACGCGTGTTCCTGCTGGGTATTTGCCAGGGCGGGCCCGAAATGCTGGACATCGCCTCTTATGACGACCGGATAAGCGCCGTTGCATCCATCACGGGTTATTACCGCGACCGTGAAACCGACCTATTCATGCTTGCAGCCGGCGTCAGCGAAAATCCGTTTGACCCGGCGACTGCACCCACGACCGAACAATTGGAAGCATTGCTCGCCGCACGACTGGAGCGTGCGCGTGATGCCAAGCGTCGCTACGAAACCACTGGTGAAGTCGTCTACCAACCGCTGGTCTGTGCGGAACTGGGCGATCCGGTACTTGGATCCGACGCAGGTCTACCAGGCCCATTAGTGTGGAGCTGGTATGGCCCATGGACGCTCAAAGGCTGGGAAAACCGCTATGCAATCATGAGTGACCTGGACCATTTCGATTACACCACGGTGCCAGGCGTAGCCAAACTCAAGAAGCCGGCACTTGTAGTGCATTCGGACACCTGCATGAACCCGGCGGCAGCACGTCGACATTTTGAATCTATTCCCACCGCAGACAAAAAACTGATCTGGGAGAACGGTACTCATCATTTCCAATATTACGAACAGCCTGATGTGGTTGATCGTACGGTGGGTCACGTTGTTGATTGGTTTCAAGAGTACTCGCATTGATTCCTGGGATGGTATGAAGCGAGCGTAATGTGCCGGAAGGGAATCCGGCGCGTTGGCGGAATGCCGTTTTGCGGGTGGTAGTATTGGATGAAAAGCATTGAGCAGAGTCCCTAGTGAGATGTTCCGATGGTTCGCATAATGTATATTATGTTAAATACTGTACCCGAACGGAACTTCTCTCGAGCTATCCAATGCTACTACCCCCTGGGACCGTTGCGAATCGTGGACAAAACGAGTCATCGCTTCCCTGTAAACCCCGAAAATAAAGGTTTTAGGTTGTTGCCTAGAACTAAAGTTTGCCCCCTCGCAGGCGTCCTGCTGCTCTAGTTTCGGGCTCCCCAGGTTTATCCATGATTTAACGAGGGTGCGGGAGAAAGCTACGTAAGGCTCGCCAGGGTTCAACATGACCATTAGATCGGTGAGATCTTCGCGAGGGTCGTCACCTCTCTCTAGAAAGCCCCGCTGTTAGGGCGAACGAATATATGATGTGCAGTCTCCATTCGGAATGCCGCCTAGTGAAACTGATCTCTACCAACACAGCTTTCAAATCCAATCTGCTGAGACTGATCAGGAGTTACGACCATATCAGCTTCGGCACTGCATGGGCGTCTGCCGGAACGGATGTTTTCACAGAGTTGGTGAAGGCAAAGTCCAAAATAGCTACCGGGGTGATTGGCACACATTTCTACCAGACCCATCCCGATGTTCTTGACGAATTTGTGAAGTCCAACCAAGTCAGATTCGTTCTGCAACCTCAGGGGGTCTTCCACCCCAAAGTGTTTGCTTTCTGGACAGACGACAGTTGGGAGGTTTTGATTGGCAGTGCCAACCTCACGGCAGGAGCAATCAACAAAAACACGGAGTTGACCACCCTCCTCACCTATAAGGACGGAACGCCTGAACTGCTGCATGATGTTTTGGAAATCATTAGGAGCTACGGAGGCAGGAGCATTGTCCAGGAGGACGCCGATAGCTACCGCAGGATCTGGAAAATCAAGGCGCGGCTCAGGGAAAAACTTGAAGGCACCTACGGAGGGGTTCCTGCCTCCAAGCCCGAGGTTGAGTCGCCGGTGATGACGATGGATTGGCCGACTTTCTACGCTGCGATTCAGAAGGACAAAATCCACGGTTTCGAAGATCGCCTGGGCATGTTGGATCAGGTCGCCAGTCACTTCACCAGTACGCAGCACTTCAATGACATCCCATTTCAGGCGCGCCTTGGAATTGCTGGACTCAGGAGCACCACCATCGATCACCCAGAATGGTTTGGATCAATGACAGGAGCGGGTAAGTTCTACAACTTGATGAATGCCAGCGCCCCAGCCTTTTCCATAGCCCTAGACGCTATTCCCCTCAAAGGGGCGGTGACTAAAGATCACTACGACACCTTCATCAGGGAATTCATCAAGGGCTTTCCATCCGGCAGGCATGGGTTGGGTACGGCGACTCGCCTGCTTTCCATGAAACGCCCCGATGTTTTCTTGTGTGTTGATGCGCAAAACAGAGGGCAATTAGCGCGAGATGTAGGCATGGTACGAGCTGACAAGCTCGACTACGACCGCTATTGGCCAGAAGTCGTGGAGCGCATACAGGAAGCGCCTTGGTGGAAGTCACCCATGCCCAGCAGCGGTAACGAGGCTAAGGCTTGGCGTGCTAGGGCAGCCATGCTGGACGCAATATTCTATCATGCTAAGAAAAAATGACTCCGCCTTGCTGATCCCAAATGTGGGCCATTACTGTTGCGGAGAACTGTAACGCAGGCACTCGTCAATCGAGTTGCCCACTCCAAGCGCCAGCTGTATCAGTTGATCAGTAAAAGGATCGTTTCGCAGCTCGGATTTTCAGAGCATGCCCCGCTGATACTGGTCGAGCTAGACCCAGAGAATTGGGGGATGCCTAGTGGAGTGCCAGGCCCGTATTACGTCGATCGCGAGAGTCAATCGCGTCGAGGGCAGCAACAATACGGGAAGACCTCACGAAAATGCTCAAATCGCCGCCCGCAACTCACGTGGTGACAGGCCATAGTGTGAGCGAAAGCGCACAGCAAAACGTGAGGCCGAGGCGTAACCGCAGGCACCGGCGATTTCACCGATCGGGCGAGAAGTTGTTTGCAACCGTTGTAATGCTGTCGACAGTCGAACGCCCTCCAAAATATTCCTGAAACTATTACCCTCTTTCGCCAGTTGGCGGCGCAATGTCGACTCACCCAGGTTCATGTGTTGTGCGATGCTTGCGACCGTCCAGTCTCTTTCCGGACTGGCCATTACCAGTTGCTGCACACGTTCACACAGTGGATCGTTGCGTCCCATCAGCAGAGATCCGATCTGGCCGCCAAGGCATAGGCTCAGAAGAACCGCTTCCCCATAATGTGTGCAAAGTGCCTGCGGGGCGTTCCCATTGATGGCGACCAACAACTGCTCCCAGGCCTGGGTTGTGTGCCTGTCCAGAGGAACGCATAGATCGGTCTTCAGTACACCACGACAGCTCATAATCTGCTGGCTATATCGGGTGATGAAGTTACGCAATGTCGAGACGGGAAAGGTCACCGCATCGGCGATGTAGTGACCGTGAGGGCCGGGGAAGTTGGAGATACCAAGCTCGCGCCCGGCCGGCATCAGAATCAGATGATGAGGCCCTGCGCGCATCTCCCGATCATCCCATTGCAACAGTTTTTCCCCCTGTCGCACTCGACACAAGGTGGTCACGAACACCGGCACCCTTGGCAAGCTGAGGGGTTGTCGCGCCCGTATGACACATGCATCGATAATGTTTTCCCGGTGCTGTATGCCGTCACATGGGCGCATCGTTCTTAACGTCCGTAAGTTGAAGTAATGGTCGCTTTGGCCAGGACGTTAGCGTTGAGCATGTAACCTACCAAGGCTCCGCTGGCTTGGTTGTCGAGCGGTAGTTTATCGGCTTTCAATGCCCATACGGTGAATTGATAGCGATGGGGTTTATCTCCGACAGGTGGGCAAGCTCCACCAAACCCCGGCTGACCATAATCGGTTCGCCCTTGTACCGCGCCGACGGGCAGGTTCGCCCCCACTCCTCTAGGCAAGCTATGGGTGGAAGCTGGCAGGTTAAACACCGTCCAATGCCACCAACCGCTACCGGTTGGCGCATCGGGATCGTAAACGGTGATCGCGTAGCTTTTAGTACTTGTGGGGGCGTTTATCCAGGAAAGCTCAGGAGAAGTGTTGCCACCTTCGCAACCGAAGCCCTGGAACACTTCGCGACTGGTCAGCGGGCGATTGTCAGCAATATCCCGGCTGGTCAGTACGAAATCGGCAGCGTATCCACTGAATGTTACTGCCATGGAGAGTGCGGGCAGGATTAATCTGATTTTCATCGCGACTCCATCTGAGTCTTAAAGTGAAGCTCTAGTCTAGGTTGAGCAAAGAGTGGTTACTGTGCCGAAATGCTCGATAACAGTGCTGAAATGCTCAATTGCTCAGGCGAACAATTGAATCTCGACCGGTGTTGGCCAGACGTTTACGGGCTTCCATCGTCCAAAAAAGATGTTTGCGATTCGGTTATCGCACGATAGGGTCCTCCCCTCCCCCTGGAGCTTAAACAGATACATCTTCGCGCTCGCGACAATCAGCTCGACACAGGCCGATGGCAATACGGATGCACGGAAACATAGGAGCAGAGGCACTCCAACTCCATCGACTATTAGTCGGAGCCTTTGCTGAAAAAACCGGTTGTTTGAGCAAACTCAATAAATCGCTTGTTTGCGACAGACAAGTATTCGTTAGCTCGCCAACACAGGCTGAAACTCATGGTCTGTGCCGGTTTGAATGGGATACCCACCATGCCGGGTACACTCTGTTGAATGGAGCGCAGCAATGTAGAGGCCCCGATGCCGTCCAGTGTGGCCTTGATGACCAGTGATACGAAATTGCTTTGCAAGGCTATTCGATAGTCGACTCCTGCAGCGTCGCAGAAGCTGTCGAACAGGTGGCGTTGCAGGAAGGTCTGGTCAAACAGCACCATTTTCTCATCTTGCAGACGCCAGGCCTCGATAAACGCCTCGCCAGAAAGGGGGTGGCTATCGCTCATGCACAACACCATCTCGTCGGTGCCTAGCAGAACCGAGTCCCATCCGCTCTTGACTCGACGAGACTCCAATAGGGCGACATCGATATCACGATTTTCCAGGCGCTGGCTGATGTCATCCGCACTGCCTTCAACCACCGTCATCACGATGCCTGGATAGCGCGTGCCAAAAGCGTTCAGTACTTGCGGAATGTAGTGGATTCCAAACATTGGAGGCACGCCGAGACGAATCTCACCACTGTGTAAATGCGCCATATCCCGCAGCTCCTGGCGGGCCATGTCTAACTCGAGCAAAGCGACTTCGACATGTGCAAGAAAGCTTTTTCCTTCAGCCGTCACGGTTATTTGTCGTGCCGCACGGTTAAAAAGCGTCACGCCCAACTCCTCCTCCAAGCGCGTGATAGCCATGCTCAACGCGGGTTGGGCGATGTGCAGGCTCTGGGCGGCTTTGGTGAAGCTACCTCGCCGCGCAACTTCTACGCAGCCCATCAAGGCTTTGAGATTCATGACAGTCACACTCGGCTCAAAACCCCAAGCATAACAATTAGTGATCATACAAATCACAACATAGTATTTTTCGTGATGGAGGCGTCTCGTTAATATGCCTGCGATGACTTCGCTGTCGCCGTCTTGAGGTCAGCGTCCACGTCGATGACTACCTCTTTCAAAAATGGATTTTTACCGAATGCTCAAGTTCAATGCTCATCTCGGCTTTCAATTTAACGATTTGCCTTTTCTCCAGCGTATAGAAGCGGCTGCCGCTGCTGGATTCAAGGCGGTGGAGTTTCCTTCTCCTTATGAATTTGAAGCCAGTCACTTAGCCGCACATCTGGCTCAATACTCCCTGCCTCTCATCCAATTTGCCGCACCGGCCGGCGTTACCAAGGGCATTGCGGCGCTGCAAGGCAAGGAAGAAGAGTTTCGTGCAGGTTTAGCCCTGGCCGCCAGGTATGCGAAGGTGTTGCGTTGCTCAAACGTGCACATCATGTCTGGGATTACGACACAAGTCTCGGCTGCGTCCAGCTTCATGAGCAACCTGGAATATGCAGTCAAGTATTTTGAAGATCAGGGGATACGGACCCTGATTGAAGTGATAAGCCCAAAAGAAATCCCGGGGTATTACCTGTCGGATTTCAGCCAGGCGCAACGGGTGCTGGAGACCTTCCCGAGTATTGGACTGATCCTTGATCTTTACCATGCACAGTTATTGACCGGCGACGCGGCAACTATTCTGGATCTGTTTTATGAGCGTACCGTCCACGTGCAGATTGCAGACTGCCCAGGCCGCCACGAGCCGGGGACAGGCCTGATGAATTTCACTGAATTGTTTGCGGCTCTGGAGCAGCGTGGGTACACCGGATGGATCGGATGTGAATACCGTCCTTCCAGCACTACAGCTGCAAGCCTTGAGTGGCTCAAGTTGCAAAATACTTAGCACTTTGATGGCCGGTTGCTCCCCGTCGCAACGGACAGCAACTGGCCACGCTCGGTCAAGTACCATCAAATGTTAAAACCACGTTTCCATTTGTACACCGTATTGCCATACCCCCCCAGCGCGGAAGTCCGTCATGCCAAAGGCGTCTGAGGTGCTGTATCTGTCCAGATCCGAAGACCAGTTCATGTAGCTTGCGAACACTCGCAACTCGGGACGCGTGAGAAGATCGCCAACGTCAAGTTTGAATGTCGGAGCCACAGTGAATTTCCAAAAGTTACCGTCGACTGCATTACGTTGTAGGTAGCCCTTGGGGTCGAGCTTCATGGTTTGCCAGCTCATTTCGTAGGCCATCTCGAAGTTGCTGTTGATTTGGTTAGCCAAACGCACGTTTAGGGTTAGCCAGCGGTAGTCGTCCCCCTTCACGTATCTATCCTTGCTTTGTTCAGCCAGCACGCTGGGCCCGATGCGCCAGTCAGGCGCAATAGGCGTCTCACCGTAAAGTGCAAGACGCAGAGCGCGGGCGTCGTCAATCAGTTCACCATCCGAGCCAACGTTCTTGACCTCGGCCCCCAGACCTTGCCCATAGAGCAGCGCGGTTTTGAAGAAGCCTTCTCTGCCGAAAAAGGTTTTCTGGTGATTGGCCAACAGGGTGTGCAAGCCGGAATTCGCAGGCGTCAAACCCGCCTTGTTGGTGCGAGTGCCGAAATCGTTTTTCTTTGCGCCGATGGCGTTGTACATCCACTGCCACTGACCGTCCTCGAAGAACTGGTTGGAGGTCAGGATGTAGCTTTCCACATTGGCATTAATGCCGCCTTGGCTGAAGTCCCCGTAGCTACGCCCAATCAAGGAGTAGTTCGAGCGCCAATTCTTGTTCATCTGCACATCGTAAATTCCACCGCCGGTGCCGGCCAGGTAGACGACGTCCGAGTCCAGCCAGTGGATATCGAAATTATCTCTATCGAATCGCTTGCCTGCCCACAGCGTGGCATTCTCGAACAGTGAATTCCCTTTGAACGCAGCCACATGGTCAAGCGCTGTGAACACCTGGCGTACGTTCAGTTTGCTCTCATCGGCCGTCCAGTCATTGGAGCTTTCCACCCCGTCGGCGATGGAGACCGTGAATTTGGAGCGGGTACCGTTTTGCGCATAGATTTCTTTCGACAGGTCTATGCGCATGTAGGTGTCGTCTTCATTACCGAGTCGCCCGACTGCACCGCCAACCGAGCCAGCCGGCGTTGTATAAGGGCCACCACGGCCACCACCCAGCCCCTCGTCGACCAGCAATCCAGAGCGGGCATAGCCGTGGAAGCTGAACCCATCAGTCAGGTGTCCGGTACCGCCCTCCTTCTCCAGGCTTTGCTGACGGGCTTCGAGTTTCGCCAGTCGGGTATCCAACGCAGGCCCCGCAATGGCTGTCGCTGTCGCTGCAGACGTGGCGGGCTGCGAGGCAAGCGTGGAGAGTTTGATCTGCTGCAGCTCCCGGGCAAGCGCTTGGGTCTGCTGCTCCGCCGCGGCCGCACGCTGTTCCGCTGCGCTGGCACGGGCTTCAAACGCGGCCATGCGCTCTTCCAGAGTCATGGCCTGAGCGGTTGCCGCCGATGTGCCGAGCACACCTGCAAGTAGCCAGCTTGATCCTTTGTGCATGTAGATTTCCTATTTTTTTTATTGTCTGGTCGCGCGACTGGCCCTTTTTACGTGAGTTTTTGAGTTGTTCAAAACGACGAAAAAAGGATGCCATATCGCAAATTCGCTGCTACATTTAGCCGTGTTAACGTTAACTTCTCTAAAAACAAAAATAAAGGGTGATCAATGAAACATCTGAAATCTCTTCTTCCTGCTGCACTTTTCACCCTCTACTTCGGGCTTCCATCCCTCTCGAGCGCAGCTGATTTGACGATCTCGTGCGGCGCGGTGGGTGCGGAGTTGCAACTCTGCAAAGAAGCGGTCGATGCCTGGTCGAAACAGACCGGCCACAACGTCCAAGTGGTTTCCACACCTAACTCGGCGACCGAGAGGTTGTCGTTCTACCAACAAATTCTGAGTGCGCAGTCCACTGACATCGACATCATCCAAATCGACATGGTGTGGCCCGGCATGCTGGCCAAGCATCTGCTGGATCTGCGCGAAGTGCTGCCCGCCGATGCGACGCAAGGCTACTTCCAGGCGCAGGTGGATAACGCGACAGTGAATGGACGGCTTGTGACGATGCCGTGGTTCACCGACTCGGGCCTGCTGTACTACCGCAAGGACTTGCTCGAGAAATACAACAAGCCGGTTCCCCAGACCTGGGAGGAACTGACCACGACCGCCAGGGATGTCCAACAGGCTGAACGCAACGCCGGGAATGCCAATGCGTGGGGTTATATCTTTCAGGGACGCGCTTACGAGGGGCTGACATGTAATGCGCTGGAGTGGATCAGCAGCCAACCGGAAGGCGGCCTGGTCAATCCACGCGGAGAGATCGTGGTCAACAGTCAGGCCTCAAGAACGGCTTTGGCCCTGGCGAAAGGCTGGGTAGGCGACATCTCTCCGCGCGGCGTACTCAACTACACCGAGGAAGAAGGACGTGGCGTATTCCAATCTGGAAACGCCTTGTTCATGCGTAACTGGCCTTATGTCTGGGCCCTGGTGCAAAGCCAGGACAGTATCGTAAAAGACAAGGTCGGGGTCGCTCCCCTGCCCCGAGGCGGCATCACCGGTAGCCATGCATCCACACTTGGCGGCTGGGGCCTGGCGGTATCGCGTTACAGCGCTCATCCAAAAATCGCGGCAGAGTTGGTGAGCTATCTCACCCGTGTTCAAGAGCAAAAACATCGTGCCCTGATCGGCGCCTATAACCCGGTTATCGAGTCGCTGTATCAGGACCCCGAATTGCTCGCAGCAATGCCGTATTACAGCCAACTCCGCAGCATTCTCAACGACGGGGTGATGCGTCCCGCCTCAATCACGGCCGAGCGCTACCCACGGGTCTCCAATGCGTTCTTCGATCGAGTGCATAGCGTGCTGGCAGGCGAGTTGCCTGTCGATCAGGCCCTGACCGAACTGGAAAGCGAACTCACGCGCATCAAACGCAAGAACTGGTAAGCCACAAGGAAGAAAATCACCATGCCTGCCTCTATTACCCATGCCTCCCCTGATGAGCACCTGCTCATCAGGGAAACCCCCATAGAGCGTCGTCGGATACGCGCCGCCTGGCTGTTCCTGACGCCGATGTTGCTGTGTCTGGCCCTGGTGGCGGCCTGGCCGCTACTGCGGACCTTCTGGTTCAGCCTGACCGATGCCGACTTGGCGGACACCGGTGGCGGATCCTTCGTGGGCTTGAGCAATTATCTGTCCCGCGACGGCGCCAACTGGTCGGGCATCCTGGTTGATCCGCAATGGTGGAACGCTGTGCGCAACACGTTGCATTTCACCGTGGTGTCGGTGGGACTGGAAGTCGTCCTGGGGCTGCTGGTGGCGTTGCTGCTGAACATCAAGTTCACAGGCCGCTCCCTGGTGCGTGCGCTGATTCTGATTCCGTGGGCGATCCCTACCATTGTTTCGGCGAAGATCTGGTCTTGGATGCTCAACGACCAGTTCGGCATCATCAATCACATGATGCTGAGCATCGGCCTGATTGATGCGCCCCTTGCCTGGACAGCAGATGCGGATCTGTCGATGTGGGCGGTCATCATCGTCGATGTCTGGAAAACGGTGCCTTTTGTCACGCTACTGATGCTGGCTGCCCTGCAGATGTTGCCGAGCGATTGTTACGAAGCCGCCAAGGTCGATGGTATTCATCCGCTGAAAGTGTTCTGGCGCGTCACGCTTCCACTGTTGATGCCCGCCTTGTTGGTGGCCGCGATCTTCCGCATCCTCGATTCCTTGCGGGTATTCGATGTCATCTATGTGCTGACCTCAAATTCTTCCAGCACCATGAGCATGTCGGTCTATGCCCGCCAACATCTGATGGAATTCCAGGATGTTGGATACGGCAGCGCGGCCTCGACTCTGCTGTTTTTGGTCGTTGCGGTAATCGCCATGCTTTATCTCTACCTCGGACGCCGTCAAATGGAGGTTCGATCATGAGCCTGCGCGTACTCAAAAAAGCGCTGTTGCGCTTCGGGTTCTGGTGCCTGATCGGGGTGTTGTTGCTGTATGCGGTCTTCCCTTTCTATTACGCCATCGTGACCTCACTCAAGCCGTCCAGCGCTTTGTTCGAGGTCAGTTACTGGATCGGCAATCCCGACTTCTCCAACTATGCGACGGTACTCCACCAAGCCTCATTCCTGCGGGCTATCGGTAACTCGCTGCTAGTCGCGCTTTGCGTGGTGACATTGGCGCTGTTCCTCAGTGTGACGGCCGCCTATGCCTTGGGAAGAGTGAAATTCCGTGGGCGTGGCACGGTATTGATGATGGTTCTCGGCGTGTCGATGTTTCCCCAGGTCGCAGTGCTGTCGGGGCTGTTCGAAGTGATCCGCGCGCTAGGGCTGTACAACACGTCTTGGGCGCTGATCCTGAGCTACACCATTTTCACCCTGCCCTTCACTGTCTGGGTGCTGACCACGTTCATGGGGCAACTCCCTCATGAACTGGAAGAAGCGGCAATCATGGATGGCGCTTCGCCCTGGATCACGCTTACCCGGGTGTTGTTGCCATTGCTATGGCCCGCACTGGTCACCACGGGGCTGCTGGCTTTTATCGCTGCGTGGAACGAGTTCCTGTTCGCCTTGACCTTCACCCTCACAGACACACAACGCACGGTGCCAGTTGCCATCGCCTTGATTTCCGGTGGGAGCCCCCATGAGCTGCCCTGGGGGCTGCTCATGGCTGCATCGGTACTGGTCACCGTTCCACTGGTGATCCTGGTGCTGATCTTTCAGCGTCGAATCGTTTCCGGTCTCACTGCCGGCGCGCTCAAGGGTTGATGCCCAACAACTACAAGGAACAGCATCGTGATCAAATTGAAGCTAGACAACGTGAACAAACAATTGGGCGGCGCGCGGATTCTTCGCGACGTCAGCCTGGACATTGCTGCGGGTGAGTTCGTGGTCTTCGTTGGCCCTTCGGGTTGCGGAAAGTCGACCCTGCTGCGACTGATCGCCGGGCTGGATTCGATCTGCGGCGGCGACCTGCTGATCGATGGGCGAAGGGTCAACGATCTGGAACCGCGCGAACGTGGCGTCGGCATGGTATTTCAGTCTTATGCTCTGTACCCCCACATGAGCGTCTACGACAACATCAGCTTTGGTCTCAAACTGGCCAAGACCGAGAAGACCAGTTTGCGCGAGCGCGTACTGAAAACCGCGCAAATCCTGCAATTGGACAAGCTGTTGCAACGCAAACCAAAAGAACTGTCTGGCGGGCAGCGCCAGCGCGTGGCAATGGGTAGGGCCATGGCGCGGGAACCGGACATTTTGCTGTTCGATGAGCCGCTCTCCAACCTGGATGCCTCCTTGCGCGTGCAGATGCGCAACGAAATCGCCCGGCTGCATGCTCGACTTGACTCGACAATGATTTACGTCACCCACGATCAAGTGGAGGCGATGACCCTGGCCGATAAAATTGTTGTGCTCAACGGTGGTCGCGTAGAGCAGGTCGGCTCACCGCGCGAACTCTATGAGCGTCCAGCAAGCCGCTTTGTCGCCGGCTTCCTCGGCTCGCCCAAAATGAATTTTCTGCCGGCGCGCCTGCAGACGCCGGGAGAAACCAGCCTGGTTGACGCCCCCGTGCTGGGCCTGACCTCCCTGCCCTTCGATAGCTCGAACCTGGCGGCGGGTGCGCAGCTGACCATGGGGGTTCGCCCCGAGCACATTTCGCTCAAAGCGACAGAGGCCGCCGCCGGAGTCGTCGTGGCTGGGGTCGAATACCTTGGCAGCGAAACCTATGTGCACCTCGAAACAGGCCAGGACGAGCCACTGATCTGTCGTTGTGAGGTCAGCGCCGGATGGCAGGCTGGCGATCGGGTCGAGCTGCAGCTGGACATCGATAACCTGCATCTGTTCGACGGCGACGGCGCAGCCTTGAAGCGCCCCCCACCGTTCATTGAAAACCTGCGCAGTGATGTCTCTGTGCATGCAGCCCGAGTACAGGCCATATGACCATGTTGTCGAATAACCTCAACGATCCAATACCCTCTTGCCTCGACCTTGCGCAGCGTGCACTGACTGATGGCCTGTCTCGCGTCATCCAGGATTATCGACCGGGCTATCATATCGCCCCCCCGGCAGGCTGGATGAACGACCCTAACGGGGTCGTGTACTTTCGTGGCGAATACCACGTTTTCTATCAACATTACCCCTTCGATGCGAAATGGGGCCCTATGTATTGGGGGCACGCCAAGAGTGCCGACCTGGTTCATTGGCAGCACCTGCCCATTGCGCTAGCACCCGGCGAAGACTTCGACCGTGACGGTTGTTTTTCCGGTAGTGCGGTGGTGTGTGGAGATACCTTGGCCCTGATCTACACCGGCCACACCTGGTTGGGGGAAGTGGGTGATGAACGCTTGATCCGTCAAGTTCAATGCTTGGCCACCAGCGCCGACGGCATCCAGTTCGTCAAGCATGGCGCCGTCATCGAGACCCCGCCGCAAGACGCCATCATGCACTTTCGCGACCCCAAGGTATGGAAGGAAAATGACTATTGGTACCTCATTGCAGGCGCACGTCTGGGCGATATGCCGCTGCTCCCGTTGTACCGCTCCACCGATCTGCACGCCTGGGAGTTTCTTGATTATGTGGCAGTCGGCAGCGAAGGCGATGGCTATATGTGGGAGTGCCCGGATCTGTTTCGGCTAAACGGACACGATGTGCTGCTGTACTCCCCTCAAGGTATGCAAGCCGAAGGTTACGAACGGCTCAACAAGTACCAGACGGGTTACCGGGTGGGCCGACTCGACAACGAATGGCACTTCACTGGAGGGCCGTTTATCGAGCTGGATAATGGCCACGACTTCTATGCCGCACAAACGCTATTGAGCCCCGATGGACGGCGCCTCGTGTGGGCCTGGCTCGACATGTGGGAAAGCCCGATGCCAAGTCAGGCCCATCATTGGTGCGGCATGCTCGGATTGCCACGCGAACTTGAACTTTGCGCGGACCGCCTTTGCATGTTTCCGGCACGGGAGCTGACCGCCCTACGCGAGGCTGCGTTGCCGAGTACGCCTTGGTGGGATGAGGCGGGAATCCGGGGCGTGCCGCAAGTGAACGGCGATAGGCTGGAAATCCATGTATATCTGGATTTGCTCGACTGCACCGATGGGCACTTGGGCATCGCCTTGCGCTGTAGCGACGATGGCCAAGAACAGACCCTGCTCTACTACGATGCGGTGTTGCAGCGCCTGGTACTTGACCGCAGCCGCTCAGGCGCACAAGTCTCCGGTCAGCGCAGCGTGGCGATAGACCCGACACAAGGGTTACTGGCACTGCGTGTGTTCCTTGATCGCTCCTCCATTGAGGTGTTCGAGGAAAACGGGCGCTTCAGTCTCAGCAGCCGCCTCTACCCAAAGCCCGGCAGTTTGGGTGTGAAGCTATTTGCAAGCGGAAGTGGCGGGCGTGTCTCGATTCCCAGGGCATGGCCTCTCGCCTCGGGCTGGTTATGAGCCACGTCATTCAAGTCGCGAGAAACGCGAGTCATGTGGCATGATTCTGCCTCAATCTGACCGGTTTCACTTCGCATGACTTCAGTGAAAGACGTTGCACAGCTGGCCGGTGTGTCCCTGATGACGGTTTCGCGAGCGCTCAGCAATCCGGAAAAGTTGAGCCCCGACACTTATCAACGGGTGCGCCGTGCCATTGACGAATTGCAATTCGTGCCGAGTATGTCGGCGCGAAAGCTTCGTGGTGACAACCTCCAAAGTCGAACCATTGGTGTGTTCGCGCTGGACACCGCTACAACACCGTTCGCTGTTGAGTTGCTGCTGTCCATCGAACAGACCGCGCAGAAAGCTGGCTGGAATGTCTTTATCCTCAACCTGCTCAGCAACCCGCCCACCGACCAGAATATCGACCTGATGCTATCGCACCGTCCAGACGGGCTGATCTTCAGCGCCATGGGATTACGCCAGGTGAGCATTCCCGAGCGATTGAAGAGTAAGCCTCTGGTACTCGCCAATTGCGTGGCGGATGACAGTCACCTGGTCAGCTATGTGCCAGACGACGAAATGGGGCAGTATCGGGCGTTACACCACGCACTGGGCCAAGGCTATAGGCGCCCGCTGTTTATCAACTTGCCAAGACAGAGCCTGGCCTGGCGCCTGCGACAACAAGGCATGCAGCGCGCCTGCCAGGCATTCGGACTGGCGCCTGACGCGCTCCTGCAATACGACCTTTCTGATCATGACGCCTATGGGGAAACCGCAGCCATCCTCGACCGGTACATCATTGATGGTCGCCCCCAATTCGACATTCTGGTCTGTGGCAACGACCGCATTGCCTTTTGTGCCTATCAGTTGTTGTTGGGCCGCGGCCTGAAAATTCCTGACGATGTCGCGGTGCTCGGCTACGACAACATGATCGGTATCGCCGAGTTGTTCATCCCACCGCTGACTACGGTGCAACTGCCTTACTACGAGATAGGTCGAAGGGCCGCCCAGCACCTGATCGAGACCCTTGAGCTATCGGGGACTCAACGAGTGGATTGTCCATTGGTGGTCAGGACATCTCTATGACAACATCTGAGTTGCCACAGGGTGGAAACTTGAAGCGTGGCAAACGCAGTACTCAGAAATCAAACCAGAAATGATATCCCCGCCAAAAACAGGCCAAGGATTAATAATGCGGTGGTCAAGCGCGCACTCACCCTGAGAGCGGGCTGATGTTCAATGCTCTGGTTGATAGCAAAATACAACTTATTCAGAATCTGTTGTTCATCGAGATCATTTGACTGAAAAATCGAATCAATTACAGTTCCAGCATTTGGGAATGGATTATGCAAAAAAGGTGCAGCATCCACGGCACTTTGCTGTAAGGCTCTCGCAGACAGGAACGCAGATGAAACCAGCACTCCCAACGTCAGCACTGCACAAATTGCCTCTAACAGCGTGATTGCTTCAAGACTACTGATAGCGCTGAAGCGAAGCATGGCGGCATATAGGGTCACCGCGCCTGCGAGCGCACCCAAGGATAGAGTGAACATCAAGCGAAGGTATATAGTTACCAGGTTCCGTGACGCATCGACTTGTTCCAGATAGATTTTTACGAGCGTTTCTATCGCCAGACGGCGGGCCTCAAATGCCAGTCGCCGCGAATCGGGAGTCACTGATGGCAACATTTAACCTCCTATATTTATTGTTAAATACCAGTACCAAAAAACTGCAGAAAAAAATACTCCTCCCCATAAAAACAATTTAACCATTAGAAAGCCTTAGTTCTAAGGATGTTTGTATGAGATACATTGCCGGCCCAAGGAGCGCAGCGATTTCCACAGCCAAGAACGTCGGCTCCATATACCGGCAACGCTGAACGAACAGCTGATCCTCAAATCTGTTGCGCAATTCACGGAGTACATTACTGACTGCCGGTTGAGTAACACCTAACAGGCAGGCTGCACGTGACACACTTTTCTCTTGATACACCATCATAAAAGTCAGCAACGAATTCAAGTCGATCTTTCGCAGAATCTGCTCATCAAATCTCATTGGTGCTCTCCTTGTCACAAAAATGAGTATTGAAGCGCATTTCTCTGCACCGCCCGGCGAAAATCTGAATCAACCTGGAAAGATCATCTTCAAAAAAATAACTCCTCATGAAATCGTCATTGACCCAATGACTATTCAACACCCATGGCTCGTCATTACGTTTACTTTGAAGAAGACCAAAGGAAAGACATCCAGGTAACTCTCTAAGCCGAGCGACTAGACTGGTCAGCTCTCTTTTTTTCGCATCATCTAAAGAAGAGGACATCAAGATTTTCACGGTACTTACAGCCTTACTGGAAGACATACGTTTCCCCTCATAATGTTTGGCGCAGGAAGGCATGAGGTGTTTCGAAAACCTCCCTTTCACCAGGCCAGCCAAGCAATCTGGTTACGGCTCTGCTCGCAGACATTCAGTTACCGAACACCGTCTCTCCGTCGCCGATGAGCGCATGAAGCCACAAAGGCTCCCATGAGTCAACAATGACTCATAAGATTCATGTACGCTCCTATCACAGCCTCCATGCAGTGCTGCTCAAAATTAACATAACGATCGTTGTCTTTAATCTGTGCGACTGCTAGGATCCTGATTGCCAAGTGGCATTTCCGAGGAGAAAGTTCTTATGCAACCCTCTGTGCGAAAGGCGTTACTGGAAGACGGGGCCGTCCTGATCAAAGGTTTTCTCAACAAGGATCAGTTGGCCGAATGTCGGGCCGCTTATGACTGGGCTGTCGAGAATCATGGCCCTCACGCGACGCGAATGTTCGACGGAACTGAGCAACAGTCACACGTCGACAATGCCAATCCTGTCGCCAAGGCCCGCCTCGAAGAGCTGGTGACCACCCTGCCCTTTGGCGAGCTGTTTGCGCAGCTCTGGAACTCGGAGAATGTGTGGTACTTCGCCGAAGAAGTGTTTCTCAAAGCAGGTGGGCGCGGATCCCGCACGCTTTGGCATCAGGACACGTCGTATCTGCCTTGGGCCGGAAACCACTGGGCGAATGCCTGGATCAGCTTTGAATCAGTCCCTAAGAAAAACGCTTTGGAGATCATTCGAGGTTCACACAAAGGGCCACGCTACGACGGCACCACGTTTCGCGATCCAAATGATCCGACTCAACCTTTACACGGTGGCGATGCATTACCGCGTCTACCTGACATTGAGGCTCTGCGCCAAAAAGACCCCAAGGCATTCGACATCATTTCGTGGGCCACCGAGCCTGGCGATATCGTCCTGCTGCATCCTGGTTCACTCCATGGCGGTGCGCCGGTGGATGAAACCTTCCCGAATCGTCACACCTTCGTCTTCCGTTTTTTTGGCGACGACGCCAGTTTTCATCCACTTCCAGAGCACAGCGTCTCCGGATATCCGCCGCAGGGCGTGCTGTTCCATGAGGAATTGTCGACTCTGAAAGCAGGCGACGCTTTCCGCCACCCCACGTTCCGCCAATTACTATAAGAGGAGCAATGAAATGAGCACTCAAGACCTGCAACGTCAATCCATCAACCCTGGTCACACCCAGGCTATCTACGACAACTTCCACTTTTCCCAGGCAACACGTGTGGGGAACATGATCTGGGTGTCCGGCCAGGTTGGTATCGACGCCGCCATGGTTCCAGCCGAAGGTATCCAGGCACAATCCCATCTGGCGTTTCAGTCGTTGAGGACTATCCTCGAGGCTGCGGGCGCAAGCCTGGCCGATGTGGTCGAATTAATGACTTTTCATACGGATCTCCAGGCTGAAGTGCATGCCTTTGGACAGGTAAAGGACGAGTACTTCCCTGAGCGTTATCCAGCCTGGACCGCTGTCGGCATTTCACAGCTGGCAATTCCTGGCTTGCGAGTGGAGGTCCGAGCCGTCGCGGTGATTGGCAGCGGTCGAATCTGAACGATTGCATGAGCTCGATGTGCCAGGCCAAAATGGCGTTCGCAGCCGCTGCCGGCTCAACGCCTTCAATCAACGGAACCCTCTTTTCTCATGCATGATGCCCAAGCGCCCTCCACGGATAGTCAACATTCCACTGAGCGTGATTCCACGCACGCTCCACGTCGGGGGCGCCCGGTAGGTAATCGTCTGGAAAAACGCGGTGAACTGTTGACCGCCGCCATCGAAGTCATCGCCCAGGAGGGCTATGCCGGGACTTCTTTGCGCAAAGTCGCCAGCCATGCTGGCTGTACCACTGGCGCCGTGACGTATTACTTTGCCAATAAGGAAGAAATGATCACGGCTGCTGCACAGAGTCTGTTCGACGAGTTCGACCATTTGCTCGATTCCGATCAGGAGAAAGTCGATGTCAGGGCAATGATCGAGCAGTGGTTGAACCTGACCCAAGCCAACGACTCAGCCCGTTGGCTTGCCTTGTTTCAGATGCTCGCCCACGCACGGCATGAGCCGGTATTTGCCGACGTTATCCAGAAACGTTACTCGCGATTCCGAGAGAATCTCGCGGCCATTCTGGCCAAGGGGCAAACCCAAGGCATCATCCGCAAGGACCTTCCCGCCGATTTACTCGCGGATCAGCTCAGCGCACTGAGTGACGGCTGGATGATGATGCTACCCATCGAACCGGAACGTTTTGAAACCAACCGCAGCAAAGCGTTGATGGATGCCGTCATCACACTGATCAGCCCTGCTCGGTAACTTCCTACCCGTCTTCAAACATCAACAAGGTTCGCTTCATTTGTGGAGCGGACGCTGCGTAACTGCGCCTTTCATCGCTCGAATCCACTGTTTATCGCCACCTTTTCGATTTCACTTTGCTGAACTCCTCTTCCGTCATATATTCACATAACATCTGTGATTATAAATAAAAGACGGAGGTGAAGATGGATTCAGATCTCGATGAGCTGTCGCGGCAATCACGACAGCGGCGATTGTTGCTGCAAACGATTGCAGGTGCCGCACTCACCGCAGGCCTCGGCGCCAGTGGGCGCACGATGGCTCAAACGGCACCCGCGGCCTCATCCTCGATACTGGATGTTGTGATCATTGGGGCGGGATTGTCCGGGCTTACATCCGCCAGGGATCTTCAGGCCGCCGGATGCGAATCGTTTGTTGTCCTTGAGGCCCGTGATCGTGTCGGTGGCCGCACGTTTAACCATGATCTGGGCAATGGCGTGATCTCGGAGGCTGGGGGCCAATGGATCGGCCCCGGTCAGACGTCGATTGCGGACCTGGCCAGACAGCTCGATGTCGCAACCTTCCCCACGTATTACAAGGGCAAGGCGGTTTATCTGATGGACGACGTAAAAGTCCAGGAAGATGTCAGCGATGGTCCGAACTCCAATACTGAAATCGTCGGAAAACTCAACAAACTCGCTGAAGGCGTCCCCGCCAAAGCGCCCTGGAAAGCCAAGGATGCGGCTGCGCTCGACAAACTCTCGATTGGCCAATGGCTGGCCGGGCAAGGCATCAGCAACATAGACAAGATCGGCTTCAATATGTCCGTGAGTCTCACCTTCGGCACCACGCCGGCGGGTATGGGCCTTCTGCATTACCTGGCGATGATCAACTCCTCGGACTGCCGCCTCGAAAAGCTCGAAGGTATCAAAGGTGGCGCACAGGAATCACGCCTGGCGGGCGGCTCTCAAACCCTTAGTTTGAAGATGGCTCAGGCTCTGGGAGACAAAGTCCGGCTAGCGTGCCCGGTGCGCAAGATTGTCGGTTGGGATCGTGATGTCGTCGAATTGCATACCGATCAGGGGGTCATCCTTACTCGACAGGTGATCGCCGCCTTGAGCCCGGCGTTGTGCAATCAGATCATCTTCGATCCCCCTCTCCCCTCCGGGCGTGCCGCGCTGCAGCGCAATTGGCCGGCCCACTCGCCAATGCGCAAGACGGTGCACGTCTATGAGCGACCGTTCTGGCGCGACCAAGGCCTCAACGGGCAGATTGTGCAAGTGGAAGGCCCCCTGATCTGGGCCTTTGATAACTCCCCTGCGGACGGCAGCCTGGGTGTGCTCAGCGGCTTCATCAGGACCGGGCAACTCCCCCATGACCCCAGGGCGGCGCAGGACATCTTGTCGGCGATCTACGCCAAAGCCATGGGAGAACAAGCCCTGAATCCGATCCAGTTCCATGATATGGACTGGGGCAAGATCGATCCCTGGACCTTGAGTTGCATTTCCCCCATGCCCCCCGGTTTCTGGACTCAATGGGGCGAATACCTGACGCCCGCTGTTGGCCGCCTGATCTGGTCTGGTACCGAGACCGCGGAAATCTGGGCCGGGGCAATGGACGGCGCGATCCGCGCCGGACATCGGGCAGCGATGGAAGCGTTGCAGGCGTTGCTGCAACCAGGGAGTAACGCATGATGAAGCGGACAATAACGATTGGCGCCATCGTCGTGACCACGGCCTTGGCAGCATCAATAGCGATCTACGGACCAGAACTGTGGGCAGGCTATCGTTTCATGAATGCCGTCGACCAGCATGACATTGAATACCAGGCCAATGGCGGTGCCTGGCCACAGTTGCAGGACACCTGCGCACTGTGCCATGGCGCTAACGGCCAGCCCAGGGATGCCCAGTATGCAGCGCTTGCGGGGCAGCCCGCGACATACATCGAAAACCAGTTACACGCGTTCGCCGAGGGACGCCGCCACAGTGCACAGATGGAGCCGCTGGCGGCAAATCTGACGAACGAGCAGATCAAACGACTGGCCAGCTATTTCGCCGAACAGAAACCAGGCGTAACTGAAGGCTCGGGGAAGGATGATGCGCTTGACCAGCAAGGCCAGCGAGTGGTCGTCGCCAATGGATGTGCCGCCTGTCATGGCGAAAGACTGTCCGGCGGCCCGCTGGCTCCGCGTATCGCGGGGCAAGGGCAGCTTTATCTGACCGATCAACTGAGCGCGTTCAAACGTGGCCATCGTACCGATCCGACGCAAGCCATGAATGCCATGGCGGCCGCCTTGTCCGACGAGGACATCAAGGCCGTGGCGCATTATCTGGCCAACGTCGCCCCCTGATGCTGCTCGGGCAAGGATGCCCCCGCCCTGCCCAGTATTATGCAAAAAGCCGCCAGAACGGCGGCTTCAGGTACCTCAAAAAAGACTTCTCAGCGAGCCTGCCAAAGCGCCGTTGTTTCCTTCGAGCGCTCCAGCGCGCAATACGCGTAATACAAATGCACCAGCAAATAAGCCCAGGTCGTCAGCGCAAGCACATAAAAGTTCAGCAGCACATTGGTGGCATCTCCGGGGATCTTGTAGAAGTCGTAGATGCACGCAATGGTCAATGAGGCGAGCATGCCAAGCATCACTCCGATCGCGTGCAGCGATTCCCCAATGGTTACCAGCCGTACCGCGAAATACACCAGGTAGACCGAAAACCCGAGCCACATCAGTATGTAGAAATACGCCAGGAGCGTGACCAGAACATTGGCGGAAATCAAAGCGAATGTGCCCACCAGGGCGGCGGTAAACATCATGAGCTCCTTGCGCACGGAGGGCTTGTAGCCATGCGTCACCGCCATCAGCCCGAGAACCGTGATGATCGGTATCCCGAAGGCTCTGGAGAACGCGTCGCAAAAGTATGAAATGAGGTACGAATGCTCTGATCCCGTCAGATAAAAGATCAGGAAGTTTGTCGCGGAAAAGGCAACCACAAACCACTCGAGAGCCAGCAACAGGTTTCTTCTTTTCAGAAACTTGATGCCGAAGGTCAACCCAGTTGCGAGCAACAAGAAACAAGCAAGGCACAGCACAACAGTTCTCGGTTCCATGACGATAGCCTCGGTACAGCTGATAGGAAATTTGATGCGTTAATGGGCTTGAGGAGCCAGTGCAGCGAGGTAAGCCGCTATTGCTTTGCGCTCATCCGCTGACAGCGCCGCCGTCATGGCTTTCATTGCGCCACTGGGCTCGTTGCGCTCGCCGGCGGCAAAAGCGTTGAGCTGGGCCAAAAGGTAATCGTGGCCTTGCGCAGCCAGCCGCGGGAACGCAGCCTGGCCCATCAGTTGGGCGCCATGGCAGGCTGTGCAGCCTCTGGTTTGCACCAGTTGTTTGCCCTTTTCCTTCAGGCCTTCGTCAGGGCTGAAAGCTGCATTGGCATCGACGGATTGCCGGGCGTAGAAATTCGCCAGCAGATCAATTTCCTCGTGGCTGAGGGTCATCGCCAACGGCTCCATGTTGGGTGCAAGCCGTTGGCCACTGGCAAAGTTGCGCAACTGCGCAGACAGGTACGCGGCCGGTTGACCCGCCAGGCTCGGATACGTCGGGTTCAGTGAGTTACCGTGGCTGCCATGGCAACCTGTGCAGGCATCGGTCAGATGCGGCCAATGCCCGCGTTCGACCTGGTAGGCCTCGGTGGACGTGGTGATGTAACTCTGCAGACGATAGAGATCGAGCAGGTCACGCCCGAAAACCGCCAGCAGTACGGCAATGACCGCGATAACGCCAAGCGCTATGATTTTTTTCATTGTCGCCTCCTATGCCCGACGCAACGCGTTGAGCACCTGTAGAGCGCTGTGGTGTCCGGCGCGTACGGCACCGTCCATGTAGCCTGCCCAGATGTCCGCCGTTTCGGTGCCCGACCAGAACAGATTGCCGCAGGGTGGGCGCAGTGCCTCGCCGTGTGTCGACCAGAACCCCGGGGGAATCGGCGACACGCAAGTGATCGTCCAGGGGTCGAAATGCGCCCAGTCGTGATCGTGGTAAGAGACGGGTTCAAGCGCTTCGTCCCCCAGCGCTCGCGCATAGATTTCGGTCTGCACGCGCTTCGCTGCTTCGGGGTCGGCGGGTGCTGCTGCATTCAAGATGAATGCATTGATGACTCCGATTTCACCGTCAGGCGGCGAGTTGTCGTAAGCCCAGATGACCGGTCCGCCAACCTGGATGATATGGCCATTCAAGCCTTTATCCCGCCAGAAAGGCCGCGGGTAGACCATCGCCGTCTTGCGTGCCGGCGAGTGCGCCGGCCAGGCGCGTTGCAGGGCGGCGCGGGCTTCGGGCAGGGGTGGATCGAACTGCAAGCGTTGGCACAACGCGGGATGAATCGCCATGATCACCCGTCGGGCACGTATCTCGCCCTGATCCGTTTGCAGCCTGACGATGTCGCGGTTCCAGTCATCAATTCTGCGCACCGGACAGGACAAGCGAACCTTGTCTCCCAACAACTGCGCCATCTTGCTGCTGAGAACCTGCGAGCCACCGACGATACGTGTGCCCTGCGCGCTGTCCTTGATTGAGTCAAGCCGCATGTATTCGCAACCGGCCGAGTTGATCATCGACAGAAAATGCAGAAAGCCCATCTTTGCCGGCGTGACACCGCAGGTCAGAAGAAAGCTGGCATTCCACCCTGCCCGGTCCTCAGGCTTGATATTTTGGCGAGCCAGCCAGTCTCCTGCCGAGAGTTTGTCCAGTTCGGCAACCCTCGGGGATTTCCATGGCGCGCCACATGGCACGTCCCGCGAAAGCTCACTGAGTTTTGCCGACGCGCCTTCATCGGTGCCGAACGTGCCTTTCAAATCAACGGCAACACGTCCGTCACCGCCGAGAATGACGGTTTCCCCGTCATAGAAACTGGGAAAGGTACTGACCTCAAGCTCTCGGGCGAGATCCGCTACGGCTGTTTGTCCCGGACCGATCCACTGCCCGCCGGCTTCAGAGATATGGCCCGACCCCAGATCGTGATTGAGAGTGCGGCCACCTACACGATCGCGTGCTTCAAGCACCAGCAGAGACTCACAACCCGCCAGGTGCAGATCGCGGGCGGCGGTCAGACCGGCGATGCCGGCACCGATGACCACCACGTCGACCACATCCTCCGTGTTGCCTTTGACCAGCGCATCGGCCGCACCGGCCAGGCCGATATTCAAACCCATCGTCCCCACCGCTGCGGTGGCACCGGCCAGTTTGAGTAATTGTCTTCGCTTTAAGTCCGCAGGGGCGTCAGTACTCATATTCGATGCCTCACATAACGTTATTGTTGGATTAAACGCTCTTGGCAGAGCGTCGGTGCGGCAGTAAAAAGCGGTGGCAAACAAGCAAATATCTCTTTTGTCTTCCTGCAGGCGAACGCCTGCCGGGCCAATGACTTCAAGGCCAGTGCCACCGCTGAAATCAGCGTGTTCTGTCGTCCTGTACGCTTGGTTCTATGCGCCCTCGACCGCTAGTGATGCGGGTGCGCGACTTTGCGATTGGTGTATTCGTCCAGGATATGTGCGCCCCCCAGCGCCACATTCACGGCGCACCACTGCAGCGGTTCGGGCAATGTTTTCGGGGTTTTGTGACGCAAAGCGGCGAGCAGCGGATGCTCGATACCGCCGATTCTTTCCGCCAGCAGATGTCCGATAAGCGACTGCGACGCGACGCCGTGCCCGGAGCAACCTGCGGTGTAAAGGATGTTGTGGTGAGTTCCGGTTTCACCCACCACCGGCAACGCGTCGTAAGCCATGCTGACATAGCCACTCCAGCACGCTTGAATACCGATACCGCGTAACGTCGGAAAACGTACTCCAAGTGTATTTTCCAACGCTCGGTAGGTGACCTCATCGGGAAGGTTCGGCGTTTTCGATCCGTAGGCATAACCGAGCCGTTTGGTGGTCAGCAACAACGTATTGCGCGCCGTCAGGCGATGGCTTTCCATCACCAGATGTGGCGTGGTCAACCCTTCCCGCCCTGCCCAGCCCAACGATGCCAACTGCTGCGAGGACAACGGCTCGGATTCGATCGCCGACACCCGAAATGGAACGACCTTATCGCGCAGAAGCCCCAGTTGCGGCGTGTAGGCATTGGTGGCAAGCACCAATATCGGCGCAGTCGCTCGGCCGAGTGGTGTTTGACAGGTGATCGTCGGCCCGTCGGAATACGACACCAACCGGGTATTTTCATACAACCGCACCCCCGCCTGGAGTGCCGCCCGCCGCAGCCCCATCACGTATTTGCCGGGGTCCAGCGTACCGCCGTGACGTTGCAGGCAGCCAAACAGAAAGGCCGGTGGAATGCCCCGGGCACGCATTTGCGCCTGATCCAGAAACTCGGTTTGAGAGCCCAGCTCGTGCCCCACTGCCATGCTTTTGCGCAGTTTTTTCTCCTGCGACGGATGGATGCCCGCCCTGATGATGCCAGAGGCGTTGTAATCGCAGTCGATACCCAGCTCGCGCAAGCGGCCTTCGACGTAGCCGACAGCTTCGTCATAGAACCTGACGATGTTTTTCGCTTTTTCATGACCGACACGCTTCAAGAACAACTCGAACTCAATGCCGATGCTCCCACCCAGGTAACCGGCATTACGACCACTGGCGCCGAAACCGGCGAAGGACTGCTCCAGGACGATGACTTTCGCCCCCAGTGCCGTAAGCTCCAATGCGGTGGACAGGCCGGCAAACCCGGCACCGATCACAATGACATCCGCGCTGACATCGCCTTCAAGCTCGGGTTGCAGGTCAGCCGGACTCTCGACCCAACCACCCAGCCGACGGAAACGGTCGCCGGTAGAGTGGCTTTCCAGCTCTTGCGTTTGATAGGTCATGGACATGTGATGCGCTCCTATCGACTCAGGATGTGAATAGCGACGGCAGCTTCCTCGACACCTTGAAGACCGCCGCCGTTTTCCTGGATGGCGTGCCGCGCACCGGGGACCTGGCGTGCGCCGGCTTCCCCGCGCAACTGCGCGGTCAACTCGTACAACTGACCGATCCCCGTAGCCCCCAGCGGGTGACCTTTGGATTCCAGCCCCCCAGAGGTATTGATTGGCAGGCGGCCACCCAGGGTGAAATCGCCGCGTTCGGCACACAGCCCACCCTCCCCCAGTGGTGCGAGCCCGAGGTTTTCCGCCTGGATGATCTCCCCCATTGCCGAGGCGTCGTGTACTTCGGCCACATGCATGTCTTGCGGGCCGAGGCCGGCGATCTCGTAGGCCTCAAGCGCCGCCAGCCGGCTGACGTGCTTGTGCGGCTCGTCCAGCCCCCGCAGAGTGAAACTGCGGATCACGCTGGCGGCAATCCGCACACAACGTTTCGGATCGGCACCCATGCGTTTGAGTCCCGCCTCGGTACAGAGAATCGCGGCGGCCGCGCCGTCGGATAACGGCGCGCACATCGGCAACGTGATCGGATAAGTGATCGGCGGCGCCGCCAGAACTTCTTCGATGGTGTAGGTCTTGCGAAATTGCGAATACGGGTTGTGCACCGAGTGTTGATGGTTCTTGGCGCATACCGCCGCAATCTGGCGCTGAGTGGTGCCATAGGTCTTCATGTGCCAGCGACACATGGCGGCATAGATAGCCATGAACTTGCTGTATGGACGATCAGACTCCGAGCCAGGCGGTACAACGATGCCCTCGCCCATTTTCACCAGCGTCGCGTAGTTTTCCTCGGCGGTGGAAACATCCCAGCCCGTTTCGAACAAGGCCAATGCCCGCAACTTGTCAGGCACGTTCATTTTCTCGGCGCCCAATGCCAATACCACGTCGGCCGCCCCTGAGCGCAAGCTCTGCACCGCCAGATGAACTGCCGTACTACCCGAGGCGCAGGCGTTTTCAACGTTGTAGACCGGTACACCTTCGATGCCGATTTTGCTGCATAGCACCTGCCCCGGAATCGACAGTTGCCCTTGAAGATGACCGTTGGTGATGCCGGCGTAGAACACCGCGCCGATATGGGCGCGCGAGGCACCGCAATCCACAAGTGCGCCTTGCAAGGCTTCCAGTGCCAAGTCCTGAAGACTGCGCTCCAGGTGGCGACCGAACTCGGTCATGGCAATGCCGGCGATATAGATAGGTTCCATCAGATCATTCCCCTCAGATGCACCGATCAACGTCTTGCCAGTAATGGGCACGCAGATCTTTTTTCAAAACCTTGCCCACCGGGCTGCGTGGCAATGCGTCAATGAAATCCACGGTTTTCGGCGCCTTGACCGAGCCGAGCCGGGTCTTGCACAGCTCGATCAACTCCTCGGCTGTGACGCTATGCCCAGCGCTCAACTCGACCACGGCCTTCACGCCCTCGCCCCACTGTTCATCCGGCACACCGATGACGGCGCAGTCCTGCACGGCCGGATGGCTCCAGAGCACTTGTTCGACTTCACTGGGGTAAACGTTGAATCCGCCGGAAATGATCATGTCTTTCTTGCGGTCGGTAATATGCAGGTAGCCGTGCGCATCGAAGTGACCGATGTCGCCGGTGTGCAGCCAACCATCGATGATGGTTTCTGCAGTCTTCTGCGGGTCCTGGTAGTAGCCCTTCATCACCAGGTCACCACGTACACAGATCTCCCCCGTTTCACCTTGCGCGAGAATGTCCCCTGCGTCGCTGAGGATCTCGACGCGAATCAGCGGATTGGGACGACCGACTGATGACAGACGTTCATCCGATGCCAGTCGTCCACCTTGCAGATGCTCGGCGGGCGGCAGGTTGGAAATCGAAGCCGGGGCTTCCGTCTGGCCGTATCCGCCGGCCATCACCGGGCCGAAGGTCTCGATGGCTTGTTTGAGCTTTTCCACCGACATCGGTGCCGCGCCGTAGAGGAAGTACTTCAGCGAGCTGAAATCGACCTTCTGCGCCAGATTCGGAACATCCAGCAGTCGATAGATCACCGTCGGTGGCAAAAAGGTCTCGGTGATCTTGTACTTTGGAATCATGGCCAGCATCAGTGCCGGATCCGGCTTGGTAATGATCACCACCGTACCGCCCCGGGAGGTGCACGGCAGGGACAGCGTGCCGGCGGTATGGGTCATGGGCGCCGCCGCCAGGTTGACCGGCGGGTGTTCATCCGCGTAAGGGAAGCTGATCATGAAGTGTGCGCAGAACGTCTGGATGCTGCGATGAGTGTTCATCACCCCCTTGGGCAGCCCCGTTGTGCCACCGGTTGGCGAGAGCGCCACCACATCGTCGAGGTGATACTCGACCTTGGGTGGGGTGACCGGCTGCCCCTCGACCCAGGATTTGAGCGACTGCGCCTTGGGCAGGTGCTCGTCGATACAGATCCACAATCGGATTTTCGGCAGGCTCGCGCGCAACGCGTCGATGATCGGCGCGAACTCTTTCTGAAAAAACAGCACTTCGCAGTCGAAGGCGTCAAGCACGTGACGATTCTCTTCGGCGCTGTTGCGCGCCCCTACGGGAATCCAGCACAGGTTGGCGCGCCAGAGTCCCAGAGTGCAGGTCCAGGCCACGGCATCGTTGGCCGACCAGATGGCGCCTTTGGTGCCGCTGGGCAAGCCGGCAGCCAACAGCGCATTGGCGATCCGGCAGGACAAATGGCGGACTTCGGTGAAGGTGAACACCCGATCATCCTGGATGTACGCCGCGCCGTGCGGATTGATCCGCCAGCCACGGTCGAAGAAATCGATAATCGCCATGTCGGTCACTTCACAATTGGGTAATGGTTGCGCGAGCCAGGCCACGCTGCTCGAGGAAACCCAGCAGGTAGCGATGACCGAAGGCTTTGGAGGCTGAGGCGAAACCGGTTTTGGCGGTGTCGTTATTCAACAGCTTGACCACTGCTGCGACATGCAAGGCCCCGGTGGCGATGTAAGGCGTGATGCCGTGCACGGTCGCTCGCACGGCCGTCAGTTGACCGCGTCCGATAGCGAAGTCGACGGTGCGTTGCAAGGTGCTGCGCTCACGCGGCGGCATGCTCGGGGTGGTCGATTGCACGAGACTCTGGATCACTGCGTCCTGCTGTTCTTTGGGCAGGTGCTTGTATTCGGCTTCCCACTTCTCACCTAGACCGTGGACCATTTTCATCACCGGGTTGTCGTAGAAGCCGACACAGGACATGCAACTGCGCACCCGGCCATCCTCTTCGAAGAACACCGGTAGCGAGGTGCCGCCCCAGGGCAGGCAAAACACGGCTTCCAGCAGATCGGGGCAGACCACGTTGAAGCTGGCATTCGGCGCATAAGGCACCAACTCCTTCTCCCACAGGTAGGCACCGGGATAACGTACGCCTTCGAAAATGGTCGCGGTTGACCCAACGGTTACACCGGCGGCACCGGTCCGTGGGCCACGGGTCAGCGTCGCCGTTTCCAGCGAATCGACGCCCGGAGTTTCCAGGGCCAGCTCGGCGGCGATCTCGGCGTAGGTGTACATGTACGCCAGCGATGGCGACAGCAGCAGCCCGGCCTGGCGATACAGCTCGCCGAACTGATCACGCAAGGCACAAATGTGCGCTTGCTCCCCGGCCGGGTCCAGATAATGACAGCCGGCTTTCAATGCCGCTTCAACGGCGGTCAGGCCAAAGTTGATGAATGGGCCGACCGTGTTGCAGACCACTCGCGCCCCTTTGAACACTGAAACCAACGCGTCGACCTCATGGGCACACTCAATGATTTCGTAAGTGGCCGACTCAAGGCCGACGACGCGTTGCGCCATCATTTCCTGAGCACGCGCGGCGTTGCGTGCCACGGCGGTGAACGGGATGCGCTGGTCGATCAACCAGTCCATGATCAGCATGCCGGTGTAACCACTGGCGCCATAGACAACGACAGGATATTTGGCCATCGGGGTTTACCTCATTTGTTGTTTTTGGATGAGTGATGTCGGGTGAATCTTCCGGATCAGTTGTTCGCCCAGCCTTCGGCATACAGCTGCTGGGCCAGCAGCCCCAGACGCATGGTCAAGACACGGTTCTCACCGTCCTCGATCAATGAGGACTGGGTGTCACGCAACAGTTTTTCGATCGGGTATTCACGGGTGGTGCCATTGCCGCCGAACAGGCGGAACGCTTCTTGTACGACGGCCATTGCCTCTTCGGTCACCGTGACCTTGGCGGAGGCTGTCGCGTAGGGATGGGTTTGTGGCGACAGGCGCGCGAAGCTCAGTGAGCGTCGCGCGACCGCACGGGCAGCCTCGACACGGCGCAACATTTCGCCCAGGCGCAGACGCGTCATCTGGTGGTCGATCAACGGATGCCCGCCCTGGCGGCGCTCATGGCAATACTGCAGGGTCATCTCGAACGCGGCGCGTGCGACGCCGGTGAACACCTGGCTCATGTGGGTTCCGGCAAACGACCAGGAGGAGCTGACGGCGCCGTAATAGTTGTCTCGCTCGGCGATGGCAAAGCGGCGCGGCACTCGCACGCTGTCGAAGTAGATTTCGCCTTGCGGCAAGGAGCGCTGGCCGATCTTGTCCAGCGGCTTGCCTTTGGATACGCCTTTGAGGTCGAGCGGAATGATCAACGCAATCCCGTGCGGCCGGCCATTCGCATCGTAAAAACCATCACCGTAATCAGCGCAGACCAAGCCCAGGGCGACCTGTGCGATAGCACCATTGGAGACCCACGCGGAGCTTTGGCCATTGAGGATGACTTCATCGCCGACCACTTTGGCGGTCAGGTTGCCAATATTGCCGGGTTTGCCCGCTGGCCAGTCTCGAGCCATGTCAAAGATCTGGTTGTCGCTGCCACGGTCGGGCTGGGTGGCCATCCAGCAGCCGATCCGGCCTTGGCAGAGCTCGACCAACTCGGCATTGCCAGCAGCGATGGCCATTTGCAGAGGGAAGTCGGCGCAGCCCAACGAGACCGCCAGGCCGGCATCCCCCCATCCCAGTTCTTCGCCGATCAGTGATTCGATCCGCACCGCCATGTCCGGCGGCAACTGTGCCAACAGGGCCGGGTCGAGGCCGAGCTTGGCGAACTCGCCGAACAATGAATAGTAAGGCGAACCTGGGGCAATGACTTCTTCGGGGGTCATGCGGTCCAGTTCACGACCCAATGGCCGCAACACCTCTTTGGCGAAGCGATGGACGGAGGCCTGAATCGCAGCCTCCTCTTCTGTCAGCGGGGTTTCGAAACCGGAAAGTCCGGCGGCTGGCAGTGTCAGTGTCGACTTGAGCGAGATCATCAGAGTACCTCCATCGAGAGTGGCAGGCCGCTGCGCTTGCAACGTTCTGCGTCTTGTTATTTGTCATCGACTCTAACAAGCGGAATTATTTAACGCAACATCCGTTATGTTTATTATTTTGAGCCCGCAAAGACTTCTTCAGGCACGGGAAAACCGGCCGGAAATCAGCAGTTTGTTTGAGAAAAATCGCGCTGAACTGCCGGGAAACCGGTATAGCGCCGGCCTCCCAACATCCACGCGGGTATCAGCGCCGAGAAACGACGCCTCTACGGGAAAACACGATCGGCGAGCCATCCCCGTTCAGCAATGTCGCCGTGAGCGAAACCCCGTCGCCGCTGGGTTGCTCATGGAAATTTTGGCCACCGTCGTCACTGCGCACGAGCAAGCCGTCGAGCCCTACCGCAATGACTGTCTGCCCGGAAACATCGATGGCGGTGACCGAGCTCTTGCTTTGCAGCGGTACGCGCTGCCAGCGTGCGCAGTCGGCGGAGCCGTGCAGCAACGTGCCGCGTTGTCCGCCCACCAGCAACGAGCCGTCGCCCAGCACCGCCCCGGTCCATAGCGTGCCGCTGTAACCGGTATCCAGATAGCGCCAGCGCTTGCCCTGATCGTCCGATCGCAACAACTGCCCGCGTTCGGCGGTGGCGTACAAGTGCCCTTCCCCATCGGCAAACAGCCCCATCAGATTCAGGTCGGCACGAGTCGATCCAGGCGGTGCGTCAAGTTTCTGCTCGATCCAGCTATTGCCGCCGTCATCGGTAGTCAGCACCAGCGACCACAGCCCCACCGCCACCCCTTGCATCGGATTGAAGAAATGCACGGCAAACAGTGGCCGATCTTCTGCACTGGCCAGGCGCTGAACCTGCCAGGCGTCGCCACCATCGCGGGTGGCGAGAATGGCGCCCCAATGACCAACCGCCCAACCCAGCCTGGCGTCGACGAAGGACACACCGGTCAAAGGCGTGGACAACGGCACGGAAGCTGCCTGACGGAAATGCCGGCCATAATCGTCCGACAGCAGCACCACACCGTGATCACCGACGGCAACGGTTCGCTCCCCAGCCCTGGCGACGCTCAACAGTGTGGCCGCATCGGCGTTGGCCGTTTGTGTCGCCGGTACGGCCGACAAGGGCGAAGCCTGCAACAACGCCGGCAACATCAGAACGAGTAAAGAAATCAGGTTTCGCATCGCAGCCTCCTCAATGCACCAGTGAGCCGATCAGACGCACAGGGCGCCGCCGCGGGAATGTACGCTCCAGCCACACCGCGAACGCCGGGAGAACGGTCATGGCCATGACCATGTTGACGAGAAACATGAAGGCCAAGAGCTTGCCCATGTCTGCCTGGAACTTGAGATCGGAAAACGCCCAAGTGGCGACGCCCACCGCCAGGGTGATGGCGGTGAAAATCGTCGCGACGCCGACCTCCAGCAACGCGAGTTCGACGGCTTTGTTGATCGGCTGGCCGAGGGCCTGGTGCAGCTGCAGACGGTTATAGATGTAGAAGGCGTAATCCACGCCGATACCGACGGCCAGTACCATGACCGGCAACGTTGCGATGGTCAGGCCGATTTGCAGTTCCTTCATGAACCAGTAGCCGATGAAGGTCCCCAACGTCAGCGGCAGGCAACAGACCAGCACGGCGCGCCAGTCGCGGTAGACAATGAACACCAGCAGCGCGATCGCAGCGTAGACGTAAAGCATCATTGGCAGCTCGCTGCGCTCCACCTCTTCGTTGATCGCCGCAATCACCCCGGCATTGCCGGACGCCAGACGTACACTCACGCCGGGCTGAGTGAACTGGCTACGGAACGCCTTGGCCGCGGCGATCACTCGGTGAATGGTCGTCGCCTTGTGGTCGGCGAGAAACAGATGCACCGCAGTCATGCTGCAATCGGGCCGCATCAGGCCGGGCACGCGAGCCACCTCGGCGGCCATCGACGAGTAATTGGTCGGGTCGATGGGCACTGCGTTCATTTTCGGGTTGCCCTCGTTATAGCCCTCGTTGAACTGTCGCAGGCTGTTGGAAAACGAGGTGACCGACACCACACCAGGCACACCTTGCATGGCCCAGACAAAGCGATCCTGGTACTGGCCGAGCGCGACGTCTTCGCAGTCGTTCGCGCCGGCTTCGACCTTGACCTCGAAGACCACACTGAGCCAGTCCAGACCGATGTCGTAATTGTTGGCAATCGACACCGCATCCCGATTGAAGCGTGCGTCCTCGCGCAATTCCGGTGCCCCGGCCTGTAAAGAACCGACGACTCGATCATGGCTTTGCCAGGCTGCCATGACCAAGATCAGCACGGCCATGCCCAACACCCAGCGTACATTGCGCCATTCGCTCAACCGGGCAAACCCGTGCAACCAGCGGGCGCGGCGCTGGCGAGAAATTTCCTCGGCAGTGGCATAACCCCCCTCCACCCGCAGCATCGAAGCGACGACCGGCAGCATTACCAGATTGGTGACGATCTTGAATGCCACGCCGAGCGAAGCGGTGATTGCCAGTTCCCGCACCATCGGAATCGGGATCAGCAATAACGTCACGAACGACACCAATGCGGTGACCAACGCCAGCGTGCCGGGGATCAGCAACCCTCTGAAGCTGGCCCGCGCCGCGCCTTCCACCGACATGCCGCCGGCGATCTCGCGGATGATGAAATTGATCTGCTGCACGCCATGGGACACTCCAATGGCAAACACCAGAAACGGCACCAGCACTGCCAACGGGTCCAGTCCATAACCGAGCAGACGCAAGGCGCCGAATTGCCAGATCAGTGACACCAGTGAACAACCCACTGCCAGCAAGGTGAAGCGCAGCGAATGGCAGTACCAGTACACCGCAGCTGCCGTCAGCAGCAAGGCCAGCAAGCAGAACGCCAGGACCGCCGAAGCACCAACGGCAATGTCGCCAATCTGCTTGGCGAAACCGATGATCTGGATCTCGAAGTCCTTGTCCTCGAACTGATTGCGAATCTGTTGCTCAAGTACCCGGTTGTACGCCACATAGTCGAGGCGCTGCCCGTCTGCGTCGAACTCGTTGAGATCCACGGTGATCATCGCGCTGCCCTGGTCGCGGGCCACCAGCGTGCCGATAAAACCGCCCTGCGCCGTCGAGTTGGCGATCATTGAGATGCTCGCCTCATCGAGACTTTCGGGCGTCACTGTCCCTGGCACCAACGGGTCGGCACGAAACCCCTCTTCGGTGATTTCGTTGACGAACGCGTTGGGTGTCCACAACGAACGCACACTGCTGCGCGACACGTTGGGCAGGAACATCAGCGCCTGGGTGACGTCGTAAAGACGCTTGAGCCCGGCCTGGCTCCAGATCGTCCCCTGGCGAGCCTTGACCACGACCGTCAGCCGGTTCGCGCCGAGCAAGTCATTGCGATAGGTCTCAAAGGTTTCGATGTATTCGTGGCCAATGGGCAACTGCTTTTCAAATCCGGCTTCCATGCGTAACTGCACGGCAAACCAGGCCATGCCCAGGGTGAACATCGCCAGAGTCAGCAGCGTCAACCGGCGGTGAGAGAACAACCATTGTTCGATGCGCGGCAACACGCCGCGCACCTTGGTTTCCTTCATTTTCAGGGAACTGTTCACGGTACGCCTCACAGGGTTCGGGAAACCACAAGGCCGACATAATCGCGATCACGCAGCAGTTGATCGTAAGGAGTCTTGCCGCCCATGAACTTTGCGTAATTGGCCGAGATCTGCCAGCTCGCAGGATTGCGCACGAAGTTGAGGTACAGGTTCATGCTGCTGGCATCTTCGGTGAAGGTTGCCGACAGGTTGGGGGTGCGTCCCTTGATCGATCGTGAGTAGAACACTCCGGGCGTGACCTGCCAGCCGGGAATCAGCGTGTTGTCATAGGTCAGGCTCAAATCGAGGCTGATGCCGGAAGAGGTTTTGTTGCCCTTGGCGCTCGGTGCAACGGCCGGGTCCAGTTGCCAGGTATTGAGGCCGGCGGCGATCGGTTCGCCGGCGTAGTCGTTATGCAGGCCGGGGTATTTCACGACCACCAGTTCGCTCAGCAAGGTTCCGGTGCTGGCGCCGGTGAAGTCGAGCAAAGTCGGCGAGTTGGACGGCGTCATGCTGTAGATGCCGGTCAGGTGCCATTGCAGCTTTTTCTGGTCTTTCCAGCATTTGCCACCGTTGCTGGCACAGGCGTCGATGACCGGATTGAGCGGTACCGCATCCTTGGGGCGATATGACAGCTCGGTGCCCAATGCCCAGTCGCCGACCGGCATGTTGGCGCTGACGCCGTACATCATGCGGTCCTCTGGATACTCCCAGGTCTGCGCCACGGCGAAGGTTTGCGGATCCAGCACCTGCACGGCCAGTGACGGCAGCTTGTCGTGATAACGCATCACGTACAGGCCGAGGTTCAGATCAGTATTGTCGGGTTGCCAGCGCAGCGACACGCCCCATTGGCCGCCATTGCGTGCATTTTTTTCGTCGTAACCGTAGGCGCCCCTGCCCTCGCCCAGCGCATGGGTGGTAGACCAATAGCTACCCACCGGCGGCAATTCACTTTTGTTCCAGCTGAACTGCCAATACGCCTCGATGTTCACCCCGGCGCCAAGCCCCGACGCGAGGCTCAGCATAGGTGCCGGCAGCAAGGCTTCCTTGAGTTGGGTGCCCGGGCGCGACAACGCCATGACATCGTAGGCGTTGGTGTTGTTGATGCCACCGGCAGCGAACAGGCTTTCCCCCCAGTTGATCACCTGATTGCCCAAGCGCGCTCGAACACGCTGGTCGCGGACATCAAAACTTTTGCTCACCCACAGATCCAGCAGGCGCGCCTTGAACTCCAGGTCGTCCCGGGCGCTACTGGTGAGACCGTCGCTACCGACCCCTTCAGGTCGGTTGGCCGATAACGCACCGCTGGTGTCGGTCGCCGCAAAATCACGGATCCAGCTACCGCGCGCCATGAACGTGTAGTCCTCGGGAAATTTCAGCACCAGCTCATGGGTACCTTTTATGTAGTTGGTAAACAGGTCGCCGCGGTTGTAGTTCAAGTCGCCCTGATCACCAATATTGGCGCTGGGCGCCAGACAGCCGCTGGGTGGATTGTGCCCGCCGGGGCTGCTGGTGATGAGGTTGCAGCCGCGCGATTCGGTGCGCAGCCCCATGCCCACGGCAAGGGTGGAATCGAATGAGCCACGAATGTTTTCGGTTTCAAAGGTGAACGCCATTGCAAATGGGGTTGCACACGCAATGACAAGACCTGAGGTTCTACTGATTATTTTTTTCATGTCTGTTCCCGAAAGCCGCCGTCAGCGTTCGCTGGTGGCGCGCAGGTTGTCTGAGGTGTAGAAGTCGCGTTTCAGACGCGGGTTGCCGGCCCCGTCGGTCAGCCAGCGATGGTCGTTCTTGCCGGTGCCGATAGAGGTCATGTCGTACAGGTAGCGACCGTCAACCAGGTTGTATTGCGCCTGGGCTTCCATGTCGCAGGTGCCGGTCTCGTACACCGGGATCGTGTAGCCCTCGCGGACTTTCCAGATTTGCCCTTGTTTGTCGTAGTCCACCGCCATCAGCGCGTTCCAGCTGTCTTCATCGATGTAGAACAGACGCTTAGGCGCCTGATGGCGCATGCCCTGGCGGACGGTGGCCTCGACGACCCAGACGCGATGCAGCTCATAGCGACGTGACTCGGGGGCGATGAAATCGCGCTTGGCGACCTCTTCAATCTTCGCCGAATTGTCGTAGGCCCCGAACGAGTTGTAGGGCACCAGCATTTCCTGCTTGCCGACCAGCTTCCAGTCGAAGCGGTCCATGGGGCCGAAGAACACGTTCGACTCATCGATGGTGTATTGATTGTCCAGGCCGATCTGCGGTGCGTCATAGGAGTACGCCGGCATGCGACGCACCCGGCGCTGGCCCGGGAAGTAATAGAACGTGGTGGCTTGCTCGCCGGCCTTGGTCGTTACCACCCCGGCTTGCCCGGCAAGGGCCGCAGGTTCGGTGTAGCTGAAGTAGGTTGCGACTTCGAACCGATCGAATGAAGAGAACAGCGCGCTGCCCTTTACGCCCCATGGTGTGTACATGAACCAATCGGTAGACGTTCGTAGCCATTCTTCACTACCCTTGCGCGGCGAAATACCGGAAACGGTTTTCGACATATCGAAGCCCACGCCGCGATAACGCATCTTCATGTTCCACATCACCTCGGCTCCCGAGGTTGGAAACGGAAAGGGAATGCCGGGCACGTAGGCTTCCTGCAGCGCCAGCCCATCGCCGTCGAGCTTGGCGAAGCCGACGTTCTTCTTCGTATTCTCTGCAACGAAGTCCGGCACCCCACAACTGCGCCGCGTCGGGTAAATATCCATCCGGTAGCCGGGAATCTTCTTGAACATTTCCACCTGGCCAGGTGAAAGCTTGCTCGAGTACTTCGCGACATTGCCTGAGTCGATACTGAACAGCGGTTTGTCATCCTTGAACTTCCATTGCTGGCCTCGCACCTGGCCGTGGCTCCAGCCGCCACCTTGTGGTCCGGGTGGTGCCCAGGCGGGAATCACACCATCGGCACTGGCTGCTGCCTCGCCTCCCAGTGGGGTCAGTTTGGTGCCAAGTAATGCAGGATCCTGGTCTGCCGCCTGCGCAGTACAGAAAAAGGCCGATGCGGCAACAGCCGCGACCAGATACCTGATGACGACACCTTTAGAAGCCTTGTTATTGGGGCGCTCAATCACTGTGTTCATGGGTGGATCCTCGTGAGCCTTGATCAGCAACGGGGCCGTCTGGACGGTGGTAACACGTTGCCTGCGCGAACCTAATCAACTGACTTGATCAGTTGACCAAGTCGATTGATCAAAGCAAGGCTGGTGCCAAGAATCGAGGGGTTGGAAATAGTCGTTTTTTATCAATCGATTGCGTGGTCATCGGGACAGTAGAGCCGATAAAATTTTTGCAAAACGTTTCCCGTGTTTCGTTAGAACGCACCTGTTTGTGAATTTACGAAACGATCGTTACCAATAATGGTGCACGTGCTTGGGGTGTCTTTTCACCCATGACGTTTGGCGATTCATTGCTGTAGCATCCGCTAGCGTCGACACTGCCCCTGCCATTACGCAGGGGCCAGGAATATAGGAGATTGCTGATCTATGGCCAGAATGGGCGCTGAATTACGCCGGCAGGATTTCGTCGAAGCCACGATCAAAGTGATTGCCGAGCACGGCGTCGCCAATGCCACGACCCGCCGTATTGCGGCGGCCGCCGATTGTCCGTTGGCATCACTGCATTACGTGTTCCATACCAAGAATGACCTGTTCTATGCCGTCTATGAATCGCTGTTCAGCCTGCCCCCTCAAGCACTGGAACATGTGCCCGCCGGAACGACTGCCGGCGAGACCGCTGCCGAAGTCCTGCGGCAGTTGATCACCTGGTTCATCGATCATCCGGATGCAGCCAAGGCGCAGACCGAGCTGTTCTTCTGGGCAATGCGCAATGACCCAGAAATGGCCAGCAAGATTTACTCGGTGGCCATTGAAGCGACCGAGCAGGCGCTGGAACGCGCCATCGGAGCTGAGCTGGGAAAGCCGTTCCTGAAGGCGACAAGTCGCCTTCTGATCCAACTGGTTGACGGGCTGACCATCGCGTGGTCTGCCCATGGTGACCTGTCGAGATTGAGAGCCGAGACCGAGACGGCTTGCACAGCGCTATTGCTGCTGGTAGCCAGTCACTGAGGCATTCCTCACACGCTGCTGACCAGATGGCCGCCATCCACCGCCAACACGCTACCGGTCATGAACGCACCGGCGTCGCTGGCCAGCAGCAAAAAGGGACCGGCCAGTTCGTGCAACTGGCCCAAGCGACGCATCGGCACCTGATCGCGGATGTAATGGTTGCCCTTTTCGTCGTCAAAAAAGGCTTCGTTCATCTGCGTCTTGAAGTAGCCCGGCGCGATGGCGTTGACCCGAATGTTGTACCGCGCCAGTTCCAGCGCCAGTGATTTGGTCAGTTGCACCACCCCGGCTTTGGCCGCGCAGTAATGGCTGTAACCGGTGCCGACGCGCAACCCGAGGATCGACGCCACGTTGACGATGCTGCCGCTGCGCCCGGTGCTGGCCAGCCGTTGAGCCGCAACCTGGGCTACACGCCAGACGCCGTCCAGATTGGTCGACAGCATTGCGCGCCACTGCTCCTCGCTGATCTCCAGCGGGCGCTGCCCGTTACCGATTCCAGCGTTGTTGAGCACAACGTCAACCACACCGAAATGCGCCTGGGCCTTGTCGAACGCCGCCTCGACGCTGCCCCGATCCGTCACGTCGAGCTCGAGCGACAGCGCCTGCCCGCAATCCCACTCAATGTCCTTGGCGACTTGCGCCAGCTTTTCGACGCGCCGCGCAGTCAGCACGACCCGGGCGCCGGCATGCGCAGCGACCCGCGCCAGATACGCCCCAATGCCGCTGGAGGCGCCAGTGATCAATACGGTTCGGCCGGCAAGGGAAAAGTTCTGGACGAAATCTTGAGTCATCAGTACACCTCTAAATGAATGACGCTGGCGCGCTCTGCGGTCAGACAGGCCCCTTCCTCCGGAACCGGTCAGGCATGAGTTTGATGCGTGGTCGCCCTCATGACCTGCCCGCCTCCGGAGAAAGGGAATTTTCAGATTTTTTCGATGCGGGATCTGCCGGCGGCGACCAGTCGCTCCAGAAGCGCTGCCGGGCGAAACCACATATCACCGTACTCGCCGAGCGAGCGGCGATAGTGATGAATGCGGCTGAGTACCGTGTTCAAGCCCAATTGCTCGGCGTAATGCATCGGGCCACCGAGATGAGCGGGAAAGCCGTAGCCGTTGATCCAGACCAGATCAATGTCACTCGCGCGCAGTGCGACACCTTCATCCAGCAATTGAATGCCTTCGTTGATCATCACGAACAGGCAACGGTCATGAATCTCCAGGTCTTCGATGCTGCGCCGAGATATGTTGAGTTCACGGGCAAGCTGTTCGGCCAGCGTGATGACCTCCTGATCTTCGGTACGGCTGCGTCCCTCGTAGAGGTAAAAGCCACGTCCGGTCTTTTGCCCGTACCGCCCCAAGGCATACAGTTCCTCGGCGAGACAGCAGTAGCTCTGGTCATGGGCAATGGCTTCCCGGTTGGCGTCGCGCATCAGAAAGCTCACATCGATGCCTGCCAGATCCAGCATGCTGAATACACCCATATTCAAGTCCAGACTGGTCAGCACAGCATCAACCCGCGCCGGCGTCGCCCCTTCCAGTACAAGTCGGTGGGCTTCGCGGGCATAGGGTTCGAGCATGCGATTGCCGATGGAGCCCGCGCTGTTACCGGACATGACCGGAAGTTTGCCGATACGCCTGGCGATGTCCACGACAGCGGTTACCACGCCCGCCGCTGTGGCCTGGCAGGAGGTAATTTCCACCAGGCGCATCACATTGGCCGGGCTGAAGAAATGCATGCCGATGACGTTCTGTGGCCGGGAGACGGTCCTGGCAAGCGCTTCGATATCCAGCGACGACGTGTTAGTCGCAAGAATGGCGCCCGGCTTGCAGACATTTTCCAGCGCGAGGAACACCTGTTGCTTGCTCTCCATCTTTTCGCATACCGCCTCAATGATCAGGTCGGCATCCGAGAGGTCTGCGTAGTGGAGCGTGCCAAACAACAGCTCCATGCGCTGCTGCACCTGTACGTTACTCAGCTTTGCGTGTTTGACGCTGAGTTGATAGTTCTCGCGAATTCGCTTGAGACCACGATCCAGTGTGCGCCCATCAAGGTCCATCAGCGCCACGGGAATGCCAACATCGGCAAAGCTCATTGCGATACCTCCGCCCAAGGTGCCTGCACCGATCACGGCAACCTTGTTGATCTTGCGCGAAGTATCGGCAGGTTCACTTCGGGGCGTCCGTCGCGCTTGTTGTTCTGCAAAGAACACGTGCCGCAATGCTTTTGACTGACGTGACGCTTCAGCCTGCTTGAACAGCGTCAATTCGCGCACCAATCCCTCTTCCATGGGCAACAGGCAAGCGGCTTCCAACGCTGAAAGCACCAGCCTGGGCGCCAATCGGCTTTTCCAGCGGGGCTCATGCTCCGCGCGATAGCGCGTCAGGAAACCATCGGGTAGACCCTCGGTGGGGTTTGGCCAGGCTTCGGCGGGCCGTGCCGGGGCACAGCAGTCGATCAGCTCATTGGCATAAGCCCGAGCTTCCTCCAGCAACTGGTCAGTGCTGGAGGAAATACGGTCGAGGATGCCGAGCATACGAGCTCGCTCGGCATCGATCTGTTCACCTGACAAGATCAGGTTCAAAGCCGATTCGGCGCCTATCAGCCTGGGCAGGCGTTGCGTTCCGCCGGCACCGGGCATCAGGCCAAGATGGATTTCCGACAGCCCTACCCGCGCATCGGGTGCTCCAATCCGGTAACCACAGGCCAGCGCCAGCTCCAGCCCTCCTCCTAATGCAAGCGTGTCAATTGCAGCAATCAGTGGTTTATGAATGGCACTCAGGCGCGTCAGGATGCCCGGCAAGTCAGGCTCGGCGAAGCAGGCTTCGGTTCCGAATTCTTTGATATCGGCACCGGCACTGAACAGTCCCGGCACACCATACAGAATCATCGCTGCTACCGTCGTGTCGGTAGCGGCACGCTCACAGGCATCAATGAGTGCGGCACGCAGGGACTGGTCGAGTGCGTTGACCGGCGCACGGTTCAGACCGATCAGGGCCAGGCCTTCTTCGACACGGTAATGGATCAGGTCACACATGGGGTGTCCCTTGCAGGCATTTTCAGGGTGTTGAGATGGCGTGTTCGAAGGTCGAGAATTGGCGGTTTGTTATAAATTGCGGAAAACATCACCAATGCTGGCAACGGGATAAGCGGAATACGGCTGCGCTGTCAGAGTTGAGCTCACCGGGCTGAAACCACCGTAGGAACCCAATGAGTAGAAACTATGAATTGCGTAGATGGCGAGGGAGACAAGCGTCAAGGCCAGGCAGGAAAAAAGAATAGAGCGCATCGTAAACCTCCGTCATCCGGCGGGAGCCAAATGCAGTGTCTTTTGTTATTGAAGGTTTCGATTCTGGATAATGACCGCTGCGAAAGCTTGGCAGATCGCGCCATGTATTTTGCAGTTCATGACAGTCAAGCGCCTGGCACAGTGGGCAGGTGTGAATATCGGGCACTGAGCTGATAGTGTCTCAAATGAACTAACTTCCTTGATTTCTACGGTTTTCGTTGCAGTATTGAGCTTTTCCTGCACAATTCCTGGCATTGAAATTCGATCGAGACTGACTGATGTCCCTGACTCCTCAAGACGAAAGACTCATCAAGGCGTTGGCCCTGGCCATCGTTGATCGCCCTCGGGCGACGCTCAAGGAGCTCGCAGAGGCGGCTGGCGTGAGCAAGGCCACGCTGCACCGCTTTTGCGGCACCCGTGAAAACCTTGTGCAAATAATGGAAAGCCATGGTGAGACGGTGTTGAACCAGATCACCACCACGACCGATCTATTGCACGGTGAACCAGGACAGGCGTTGCGCAGCCTGATCAATGAGCACCTGGCTCATCGTGAAATGCTGGTTTTCCTGCTCTTTCAGTACCGCCCTGACACGTTTACGGTTAATGGTGAGGGCGACCGTTGGCAGTCTTACGCCGATGCCCTGGATGCTTTTTTTCTGCGTGGCCAGCAGATGGGCGTGTTTCGCATCGACGTCACCGCTGCCGTTTTCACCGAGCTGTTCCTGACCATGATCTTCGGTATGGTCGATGCCGAGCGCCGTGGGCGTGCGGCCAGTGCCAACTCGGCCAATGTGCTGGAGCAGATGTTCCTGCATGGCGCTGCCAGTGCCACGCGTGCCCAGTAACCCTCACTCGGATTTCCTGCAAAAAAAAGCCCCGTGACCTCTCGGTCTACGGGGCAAAAAGGTTGGATGCGCCAACCAAAAGAGCTCTTGCCAGGCTTTACCTGACGGTTTTTTGCGTTGACCATCCTCCGCCCAACGAACGGAACAGATCGACCAGAGCGATCTGCCGCTGAGTGCTGACTTCGATAAACGTCGTCTCGTTGACGAAGTTGGTACGCTGGGCGTCGAGGTAACGCAGGTGACTGTCAATGCCACCTTCATAACGTGCCTTGGCCAACTTCAGGCTCTCGCTGCTGGTGTCAGCCAATGCGCGTCGTGCCGACTCTTCCCGGCGCAAGGTGTCGGTGGCGGCCAATGCGTCGGCGACCTCGCGAAACGCCGTCTGAATCGTGCCCTCATACGCCGCAACCGCGGAGTCTTTGCGGACTTCCGCCAACTTGAGCCCGGCACTGTTGCGGCCTGCATCAAACAAAGGCAATGAAAGGTTCGGCACAAAACTCCAGGAGCGTGAGCCGCCGTCGAACAAACCGGACATTTGTGCGCTGGACGTGCCAAAGCTGCCCGTCAGGCTGATGCGCGGAAAGAATGCCGCCCGTGCAGCACCGATGTCGGCATTGCGCGCCTGTAGCCTATGCTCGGCGGCAAGGATGTCGGGCCGGCGTTCGATCAATGTCGAGGTGGTGTCAGGTGCGATGTCCTGAACCAGCATCGGCTCCGTAGACAGCCTGTCGGGTATCGACTTCGCGGCATCCTTGCTGCCGAGCAACAACACCAGCGCATTGAAGGCCTGCTGTTTCTGGCGCAGGTTGCTTTCCTGTTCTGCGCGCGATTGCTCTACCAGCCCCAACGCTTCCTGGTAATCCAGGGCAGTCGCTGTGCCGTTGGAACGACGTTGGCTGATGAGCATGAACGAGTATTCGCGACTGATCAGGGTCTGCTGGGTCAGATCCAGGCGACGCTGGGCGCCGTCGTGAACCAGGTAAGCCTGGCTGACTTCGGCGATCAGCGCGATCTGCGCGGCGCGAGCCGCCTCTTCGGTGGCCAGGTACTCTTGCAGCGCGGAATCACTGAGGCTCTTCACCCGGCCAAACAGATCCAGCTCGTACTCGGGCAGCGACAGGCCGACCTGATAGCTGCTGGCAACCCCCGCCCGCCCGTTGCTGGCCAGATCTGCCGGCAGGCGCTGACGATTGCCGGATGCACCGGCATTCAGACCGGGTACCCGGTCGGCCCGCTGGATGCGGTACTGGGCCCGGGCCTGCTCGATGTCCAGAAGGGTCTGGCGCAGTGAACGGTTGTTGTCCAGTGCGATCGACACCAGACGACGCAAGTCGGGATCGACGATGAACGCCTCCCACGCCAACGGGTTGATCGAACTGCCCTGCTTCATCGACCCTTCCATCCAGTGATCGGCAACCGGCGCAGCGGGCCGCTCATAAGTGGGCGCCAATGAGCAGCCACCCAGCAGCATGGCGACCACCAGCGTAGAAAAAGCTGAAATACGCATGAGTCACTCCTGAGTCAAAGCAGGTTGGTCAATGGGAGCCGGCTTGCTGCGCAGCATCGACAGCACCCAGACAAAACAGATCGGTACGAACAGCACACCCAGCAGCGTCGCGCTGAGCATCCCACCGATGACACCGGTACCGATTGCCCGCTGGCTCGCCGCCCCTGCTCCGGTTGCCAATGCCAGCGGCACCACGCCGAGGATGAAGGCCATGGAAGTCATCACGATTGGCCGGAAGCGCAGGCGTGCGGCCTCGATGGCGGCGTCACGCAGGCTGTAACCCTTCTCCCAGAGTTCCTTGGCGAACTCGACAATCAGAATCGCGTTCTTCGCGGCCAGACCGATGATGGTGATCAACCCCACCTTGAAGTACACGTCGTTGGGCATGCCGGCGACCATGACCGCGAGGACCGCACCGATGGCGCCGATCGGTACGATCAGCATTACGGTCAACGGAATCGCCCAGCTCTCATAAAGCGCCACCAGCAACAGGAACACCACGAGGATTGCCAGCGCGAACAGTTGCGTAGCCTGGCCGCTGGAGACCTTCTCCTGATACGACAGACCGGTCCACTCGTAGCTGAAACCGGCCGGCAACTGCGCCGCGATTCGCTCCATTTCCGCCATGGCTTCACCGGTGCTGTATCCCGCCCCCGCATCACCAACGATGCGCACCGACGGATAACCGTTGTAGCGCACCACTTGCACCGGACCTTCCTCCCAATGGGTGGTGACGAAAGCACTGAGCGGCACCAGATCGCCGGCGTTGTTGTGCACGTACAGCTTGAGCACGCTTTCCGGAGTCATCCGCTCGCCCTGCTCGGCCTGCACCACCACGCGCTGCTGACGGCCGGAGTTGGTGAAGTCGTTGATCACCTGCGAACCGAACGCGGCAGACAGAGCGTTGCTGATCGATTCAAAACTCACACCCAGGGTGCGAGCCTGGTCACGGTCGATCACCACCCGCAATTGCGGCGACTCGGCCAGACCTTCCATCATTGCGTAGAGAATTTTCGGGTTGCCGTTGGCCTGACCGAGTACCTGGTCGCGGGCGGCGAGCAACGCTTCACGGCCCAGACCCGCGCGATCCTGCAGGCGCAACGCGAAACCACCGGAGTTGCCCAGACCGTCAATCGGTGGCGGCGGTACCGCCATCACTGCGCCGTCGTTGGTCACAGCAAATTGCTCGTTCAGCGCCGTGACTTCCGCCATGGCCGATTGATCTTCGCCACGCAGCGACCAGTCCTTGAACACCGGGAATGCCAGCGCTGCGTTGTCGCCCATCCCGGAAAAGCTGAAGCCAGAGACCAGGAACGTCGACTGGACCGCGTCACGGGAAGCGAGGTAGCGCTCCAGTTGCTCGCCGGTCGCTTCGGTGCGGGTACGGGTCGCGCCTGGTGGCAACTGGACGTCGACAATCATATAGCCCTGGTCTTCCACCGGTACGAACGACTCGGGCAGGCGCAGATAGAAGTAGCCGAGCATGGCGATGATGCCCACATACACCAACATCATCCGTCCAGCACGTGCCACCAGCCCGTTGTTGAGGATCGAATAACGCTCGGTGAGCTTCGCGAAGCCACGGTTGAAGGCGCCGAAGAAGCCGCGCTTTTCATGGTGGCCATGTGGAATCGGCTTGAGCAGCGTGGCGCACAGCGCCGGGGTGAACGTCAGTGCCAGGAAACCGGAGAACAGAATCGACACCGCCAGCGACACCGAGAACTGCTGATAGATCACACCCACCGACCCGGACATGAACGCCAGTGGCATGAACACCGCCGACAGCACCAGGGTGATACCGATGATCGCGCCCGATACCTGCCCCATGGCCTTCACCGTGGCGTCGACCGGAGACAACCCCTCCTCGGCCATGATCCGTTCAACGTTCTCCACCACCACAATGGCGTCGTCCACCAGGATGCCGATCGCGAGCACCATGCCGAACATGGTCATCATGTTCACGGAGAAGCCCAGCACGTACATCATCAGCAGCGTGCCCAACAGACACACCGGTACCACAATCGATGGGATCAATGTGTAGCGGATGTTCTGCAGGAACAGGAACATCACCAGGAACACCAGCACCATCGCTTCGATCAAGGTATGAATCACCTTCTCGATCGCGACATCGACGAAACGCGAGGTGTCATAGGGGACGGAATACTCCACGTCATCCGGGAAGTACGCCGACAGTTCGGCGAGACGTTCCTTGACCGCGGTTGCGGTCTGGATTGCGTTGGCGCCGGGAGACAACTGGATGGCCGCCGCCACCGCAGGTCTGCCGTTGAGGCGCGAGTTGAAGTTGTAACTCTCCTGACCGATTTCCACGCGGGCGACATCGCTCAGCTTGACCGTCGAGCCGTCCTCGTTGGCACGCAGGACAATGCGCGCAAACTCCTCTGGGTTATCCAGGGTCCCTTTCACCGCCAAAGTGGCTGTCAGTTCCTGCTGGCTGCTGGTCGGCGTACTACCGAAGCTGCCGGCCGGTACCTGCACGTTCTGTCCGCGGATGGCAGCGCTTACGTCGTCGATGGACAACCCATAACCCACCAGTTTCTGCGGGTCGAGCCAGATGCGCATCGCAGCTTCAGAGGAAAAGAACTGTAGCTTGCCGACGCCCGGCACCCGGCGCAGTTCGTTGTTGATATTGCGCGCGGCATAGTCGCCCAGCGCGGTTGTATCGCTGTGCTGGGTGCCTTCCTTATAGTTGAGCGCATAGATCAGCAGGAAACCGGCGCTGGTCTGTTCCACCTCCAGGCCTTGGGTGAGCACTGCTTGCGGCATGCGGGCTTCAGCCTTTTTCAGGCGGTTCTGCACGTCGACCTGAGCGAGTTGCGGATCCGTTCCGGGCTGGAACGTCACTGCAATCTCGGCAATACCGTTGGAGTTGTTGGTCGACTCGAAATACAGCAGGTTCTTGGCACCATTGAGCGACTCTTCGATCACGCTGGTGACCGAGTCCACCAGCACCTTCGCCGAGGCGCCCGGATAGGTTGCCGTCACCTTGATTTGCGGCGGCGCTACGTTGGGATACTGCGCCACCGGCAGCATCGGGATGACCAGCAGACCGGCCAGAGAGATGAACAACGCCACCACCCAGGCGAAATTCGGGCGCTTGATGAAAAACTGAGACATCGGAATATCCTCGAGGCGACAGCGCCCTTACTGTTTCGACTCAGGCGACTGAGCCTGCGCTTGGGGCTGCCCAGGTACGACCTTGGCGCCCGGCTGCAGGCCGCTCAGGCCGCTGACAATCACCTTATCGCCAGCCTTCAGCCCCTCACTGATCTGCCAGCGCGAACCTTGCATCGCGCCGGTTACCACAGTGCGTGCTTCGGCGCGGTCGTCGGCACCGACCACCAACACCTGGGCACCGCCATCGCTGCCGCGTTGCACCGAGCGTTGCGGCACAAGAATGGCTTGGTTGTCGGTGCCTTGTGGTGTGCGCACGCGCACGAACATGCCAGGCAACAGCACGCCGTCGGTATTGGCGAACTTGCCGCGCAGCGACACCTGGCCAGTGCCACGGTCTACGGCGACATCAGTAAACATCAGCGCGCCCTGGCGCTCGTAAGCGGTGCCGTCGATGCGAATCGACAACGCCTTGTTGTCGTCAGCGGAGAGCTTTCCGCCCTTGAGCGATTCGCGCAGACGCAGTGCATCAGCAGCCGACTGGGTGAAGTCGACATACACCGGATCCAGTTGCTGAATCCGCGCCATCAGGGTGGCGTCACCTTGACCGACCAAGGCCCCCTCAGTGACCAGGGCACGACCTACGCGACCGGAAATCGGCGCAGTCACCGATGCATAACTGAGGTTCAGGCGGGCACTTTGCAAATCAGCCTGGGCTGAGCGGGTGGCTGCCTGAGCGCTGCGCAGGTCCGCCATGGCGCTGTCGAAATCCTGTTGGCTGACCGCCTCGATTTTCACCAGGGGCTCATAGCGCTTGACCCGTGCCTGTGCCTCAAGTGCAACGGATTGCGCACGGGCCAGTTCACCCTCGGCGCGAGACAAGGCCGCCTTGAGCGGTGCCGGATCGATCTGGAACAACAGGTCACCGGCTTTGATGTCGGCGCCCTCTTCAAAACGTTTTTGCATCACGATGCCAGGTACACGAGCGCGCACTTCCGCGACCCGCACGGGTTCCACCCTGCCCGGCAGTTCTGAAGTCAGTGCCAGAGGCTCCGTCTTCACCGCCAACACCTCTACCGGGCGCGCCACTTCGGCTACATCCACTTGTTCATTCGCGGGTCCACACCCGGCCAACGCAATGGCTGCTGCCAGCGAGCCCGCCATCCCTACTGCACGCAAATTGCCCATAACTCACCCAAGGCTTGATTGAATTTGGTGCGAATGCTACTTTCCAAACCCTAATGAGTCAACATTGTCTCACATGAGAAATGTGTGATTCTTGTATAAACATCGCTTGAGGCGTGGTGATGACCCCGAACTCCCATGATGAACAAATGCTCAAGTCGCTGACCGTGGCGGTCGTCACCCGACCGCGGGCGACCATGAAAGAGCTGGCGCAATTGGCAGGCGTGAGCAAGGCGACCCTGCACCGCTACTGCGGAACACGGGAAAATCTGGGGCAGCGATTGGAGGAATATGCCGAAGGCACGCTCAATATGATTATCCGCAGCGCCGGTTTGCAGCACCTGCAGCCACTGGACGCATTGCGTCGACTGATCCGTGAGCACCTTGCCCATCGCGAACTGCTTGCCTTTCTGATGGCGCAATACCGCCCTGACTTTCTCGACTTCGAACGGGGCGACACACGCTGGCAGTTTTACCTGGAGGCGCTGGATGGGTTCTTCCTGAGAGGTCAGCAAAAAGGGCTGTTCCGCATCGACATCACCGCCGCGATATTTACCGAGCTGTTCATCACGCTGATCTACGGCCTGGTGGATGCCGAGCAGCGCGGGCGTGCTGCCAACGCCGATTCGGCACGCACGCTTGAGCAAATGTTCCTGCACGGAGCGCTCTCTGGTGGCGAGTTCCGCGAGCACGCCTCTGCACAGGAAAGTGCGCTGTAGTGCTCAGAAATGTGTGAAGGCATCGCTGATGCCGGCAACCGGTGGGTGATTGGAATGATGAGCAACAGTGTGGTGAGCGGAGCGCGGCTGAAAATACAGCGCCCCCGAAATCAGTGCGACTACCAGCAAAGCGAACAGAGACCGACGCATCGAACACCTCCACCGTCCAGCGTGGGGCCGAACGCAGGTTTTTTGTTATTGGTGGTTCGAGTCTGGTCTCGATACCAGGGTGAAAGCTTTGCAGATCGCGCCAGAAATTTTGCATATCGTGCCAATGCCGCCCAGGCCAGAGACGGCTCGTCATTCGGAGGGTCAATCTGATGTCCACTGTCCGTGGCGCTGCTCTGTTGGGGTTCAAGGCATTTGCTGTCAGTCAGGGCATCGATGCGAACTCGCTACTGGCCGAAATGGGTCTGCCTGAAGAGCCGCTGGATGCTCAACTTTCCGGCGCGCAGTTCAATGCCTTGGTCGAGTTGTGTGCGGTGCGTTCGGACAATCCTCTGTTCGGCTTACAGTTCGGCTTGCACCAGGGCACGCAAAGTCTGGGTACCCTGCTGTACGCCATGCGCAGTAAAGCCAATGTGGGTGAGGCGTTGAATCTGCTGACACGCTATTTCCCTATCCATAGCGACGGCGCGCTGCTAAGCCTTGAACGTCAGGCCGGCAGCGCCCGGCTTTTGTACGATGTCACTGATGGAACGTTGGTCTCGGTACGTCAGACGGTGGAGTTGGCGATGGGAATTGCCGCGTGTCTGCTCCGCGAACTCTTGGGACACGCCTGGAAACCGAGCGCTCTGCTATTGCGCCACGGTGCTCCGCCCCACCGCGTTGCCTATCGTGCGCTGCTGGGTATCCCCCCGCGCTTTGACAGTCCCGTCAATGCCTGGGTTTTTGATGAGTCATTGCTGGCGATCCCCCTGGGAGCGACAGACACCCGGTGTCAGCAATTGGCCCAACAACATCTCGACGAACTCGCCTGCGTAACCCTGCAAGAGTTGCCGTCCTACGTGCAAAACCGCCTGCGCACTGAACTGGCCCATGGCCCGGTCACGCTTCGCGATATGGCCGAGTACATGATGATCAGCCAGCGCACCCTGCAACGCTACCTGCGGGCACAAGGCACACAATTCCAGGAGTTGCTGGACGATACCCGACAGGCGATGGCCGTGCGCTACCTTTGCGACTCATCGATCAGTCTGACGCAGGTGGCAAGCCTGTTGGGTTACGCCGACCTGAGCAGCTTTTCCCGCGCTTTCACTCGCTGGAACGGCGTCAGCCCGCAAAAGTGGAAACAGCGCATGCAACACACGCTGGGGTAAAAACATGGCTTCCAATCCCTTCATTCGGGCAATCAGCCTGACAGGATTCGATCAATTCGCCCGGCATCAGGGGCTGGACCCAAGTCAGATGCTGCGACTGGCCTCTGTACCTTTGATGTCGCTACAGCGCCCGGAAGATATCCTGTCCTTCCACCGCTATTGCGGCTTGTTGGAGCTGTGCCGGCAGCGTTCGAATAACGCCTTGTTCGGCCTGGAGTTCGGGCTGCATCAGGGGGTCGACGTGTTCGGAGATATTTTTTTCCTGATTCACAACGCTCGAACCATCGGCGATGCCTTGCTCGAACTGCGTGCGAATTTCGCGCTGTACAACGGCGCGGCACAGGTTGATCTGGAGGTTGTCGACGGCGTCGCGTTACTCAGTTATCGAACCGATGAGATGTCGATTGGCGGATTGCCTCAAGCAGAAGAGTTGGCATGTGGAGTGGGTTTAAAACTGATGCTGACCCTGGCCGGAGATCAATGGCAACCTCGGGCAGTGATGCTGCGTCATCGCCCTCTTGCAGATGAGTCGGTCTATCGCCAGGCACTGGGTATCACACCGATCTTCTCGGCAGCGCACACGGGTCTGCTATTTGACGCATGCGTGCTGGCGCAACCGCTGGATTGTGCCAGCGAAGCATTACATCAGATTCTTGCTCGACACCTATCGGGTATAGAGCGTTTGTCGACAGACGCGATGCCTGGCTACGTCAGGCAATTGCTGCGTAACCTGTTGCCCAGCGGACGTGCAACGATCGACAGAGTGGCCGTTTGCATGGCAGTCAACCCAAGAACCTTGCAGCGCCACCTGGCTCAGGAAAACACGTCTTTTCAGCAGTTGCTGGATGAGACACGCCAGCAATTGGTATGCAACTATCTGCAGATCCCGACAATCAGCATGACGCAAGTGGCGCATCTGCTGGGTTACGCCGATGTCAGCACTTTTTCTCGGGCATTTCATCGCTGGTTTGGTGTGTCTGTGCTGGAGTGGCGCAGGCGATCAGGGTTTAGCAGGCAACCGACGTTGCCTCAACACCGACTCAAGGATCGCAGGTGAGTTTTCCGGTATGAACCTTACCTCTGTGGCACGTCGCATGCTTGCCTGACCCTGGCCTGTCCACATGGAGTACGAGTGAATGCCTGCGCAAACCCGTTTCATCAAGCATTACCAGAAAGCCGACCGCATCATGCTCGCTGTGATCTGGCTAATGGCCCTGTTTTCGCTGGGCCTGGCGTTTTGGCACGACACGTTGCTTCAAACGCTGTTCGTGGGTGTCGGCACCAGCGTGGTGCTGACCTTGGCCTATCGGGTCATCGGCGGCACACGCCTGATGCGTTGTGCGCTTGGCGTTGGCCTGATGGTCATGGCGGCGCTGCACATCAACCAGGCCCAGGGAGTCATCGAATCGCACTTCGGTATCTTCGCGCTGCTGGCGGTGCTGACCGTCTACCGCGACTGGCTGCCGATCCTGGTGGCCGCGGTGACCATCGCGGTGCACCACGTGGTGTTTCATGCCTTGCAGCACCAGGGCTTTCCGGTATTTGTGATGGAACATCACGGCGGCTGGAACATGATCTTCGTCCATGCGTTATACGTGGTCATGGAGACGATCGCCCTGCTCTACCTTGCCGTGCACAGCCAGCGCGAAGCGGTAGAGAGCCAGGAAATGCTCGAAAAGATGCTGGCCGTCACCACCCAGTTCAACGATGGATCCGCCACGAGTAAGGCGGAAACAGCCCACGTGCCCCTGGCTACCCGCTTCGATCACTTCCTGGCGCAGATTACCGGCCTGATCGATGGCGTCGCCCGCGACTCCCACGGCCTCGGCCAACTCGGCCAGGAACTGGCCCACGCCAGCGGCACTCTGGAAACCGGCGCACGCCATCAGCTGGCGGAAATCGTGCAAATGACCGGTTCCATGCAACGCATGGAAGACGCCACGGGCCATATCGCCGTGCATGTGGAACATGCCGTCGAGCACGCAGCTCAAGCCAGCCGGCAGGTTATTCGCGGCCAGGAAAGCGTTGGCCGGGCCCAACAGGAAATAACCCAACTCGCCACTCGCCTCCACGACACCAACGAGACGGTCCAGGAACTGGCCGTGCAAGCCGAACAGATCGGCTCGGTGCTGGAGGTCATCAGCAGCATCGCCAACCAGACCAACCTGCTGGCGCTCAACGCCGCCATTGAAGCCGCCCGTGCGGGTGAGCAAGGCCGTGGGTTTGCCGTCGTCGCCGATGAGGTTCGTAACCTGGCGCAGCGCACGGCGCTGTCCACCCAGGAGATCAAGACTATTATTGAGGGGTTGCAACACGGCAGCCGGCGGGCGGCGCAGGCCATGCACGACAGCCGCCAAGGCGTGGAACGGTGCGTGGAAGACAGCCAGTTGGCAGTCGAGATGCTACGCGCGGTGGGCAACGATATCTCGCAGATTGATCAGTTGAATGGGCGGATCGTATCGACCACCCAAGAGCAATCCACGGCGAATGTGGAGATCGTGGGACGGCTGCAATCGGTGCAGAACATTGCGCAGAACACCGCGCTGGATGTGGAAACGCTGGCCAGGAGCAGTCAGCAGTTGCCACCGATTGCGGTGCGGCTGGATGCACTGGGGCGCCGGTTTCATAAATGAGTTGAGCCTGTTCCGGTGTCCGGTTCCGTCTGCGTTGAGCTATAGAGGCGATAGATAAATGCAGTCGTGGGGCTAGTAGCCATCTGCTACTGTTCCAGCCAGACACAGGCTAAACGAGAGAGATCATGGACGCTTTGGATCAAGAAAGGGATTATGAAACACAGCGCCTGGCACGCGTGGCGGACTTGTGCCCGCATGACAATGAAGAGGATGAGGTCTTCGAGAAAATAATTGCGATGACCTCGGAGTACTTCAATGCGCCCATCGCGCTGATATCCATTGTGGAAAAACACCAACAGTGGTTCAGGGCGCGCGTGGGGATAGAAGAACGGTCCACACCGCGGGATGTCGCATTTTGCGCTTATTCTCTGCGTGACAGAGAGTTCATGGAAATCCTGGACGCTCACGAGGACGAGCGCTTCATGAACAATCCGTTAGTGACCGGCTCACCTTTTATTCGTTACTACGCAAGCGCCCCGCTGCTCACCCATGACGGTTTCTCCCTCGGTAGCCTGTGCATCATAGATACCGCCCCCAGAACCCCGATGCGCTCGCGCGATGCAGCCATGCTGACGTATTTCTCTGAGCTGGTGATGATGCAAATCAGGGGCTTGCGCTCCCGAAACTATGTAGATCAGCCGACCGGGTTATTCAACCGCCTCCGGTTGGAAGAAGATATCCGCCAGGCGCGCGCCAACGCGGAGCCGTACCACGTTTACGCGGTTGATGTGATTTCACCGAAGTTCTTGAATGATGTAGTCAAGGCACTCGGTTACAGTTTCGCGCAGGCGTTGATGCTGTGCGTTAAATCACGCCTTCAACGCCTGATCCCCAAACATTGCCTGCTGTACAAAATCAGCCCCACACGCTTTGGGTTCCTGCTCAAGAGTGATGTTCCCATCGAGCAACTCTGCGCGAAAATCCTTGCCAATTTCGAGGAACCGGTGGACTGCCGGGGCATTCCGATCCTGATGCAGACCGGTATCGGTGTACTTTCAATCCAAGGCCCGGAGGAGAAGGACTGGCTGCGCCTTGTCGTCGGCACTGCCGACGACGCGAGGGTGCGTAATATCGGGTGGGCGCTGTATCAGCCCCAACTGGATGCCGCTCAGCAACGCGCGTTCACGCTCCTTAGCTCCTTATCAGAGGCCGTACGCTCGAGCACTCAATTCAGTCTGGTTTACCACCCTAAAATCAACATACCTGGCTGCACATGCGACAGCGTTGAAGCACTGATCCGCTGGACGCATCCAACACTTGGCGTGATCAGTCCGGCAGAGTTCATCCCCCTGGCAGGCAAGACCGCACTGATGCAGTCCATCACCTTCTGGGTCCTGGAGGCAGTAGTCGAACAGTCGCGCGCATGGAGAGCCGAGGGGCTTGCGGTAAGGGTCGCGATGAACGTGACGGTCAGTGACCTCGAAAACTCGAGGTTCGTGGATAAAATCGAAAGCTACCTACAGGCGGGCAAACTTGCTCCTGAAGACTTGGAGCTGGAATTTACCGAAAGTATGGTCATGTCCGATCCGGAGAAGGTCGTACGCCAACTCGAAAGAGCTCGAGATCTGGGAATAGAAATTTCGGTCGATGACTTTGGCACGGGCTACAGCAATTGGACCTATTTACGTCAACTGCCGGTGAACTCAGTAAAGATCGACCAATCACTGATCGGCAACCTCCCCCACAATGAAAAAGATAAGCGTCTGGTCAAGACACTCATCGAACTGGCCAGGGGGTTGGGCTACCGAGTAGTCGCCGAAGGTGTCGAAACGCAAAGCACTCTTCACCTGATCGCCAAATGGGGCTGCACACAAGCGCAGGGCTACTTGATCACCCAGCCTCTAAGCCCGCAAGCGTTGAAGAAATGGTTTGATCGGGGCGGGGCCGCTCTGGAACTTGCGCCAATATTCTAAACCGGTTTGCTCCGCTCACCGCCGTTCCCAAATCCAAGGCGTTCTCCAGGCGAGTCGTTAAGTATTTTGAGCAAGGGCCGATAGCCAGCATACTGCCGTCTCCCCTATACGCTCTGCCGTCGACGCTTGAGGATCAAAAAAGAAGATGCGTTTTCATTTGGGTGGTTTCAAAGTTGCCGACGTGATCTTTTGCACCCTGATCTGCCTGACAGGCATTGCCGTTACAGTCTTGGTGCTGACCTTTTACACAAGGACAGAGCAGCGCACCGCCAGCGTTGCATTCAAACTCGAAGTTGACGAGCGCTTCAGTCGCGTACAGCGACGTTTCAGTGTGCAAGATTTAAAGCTGGACACCGTCAAGCGGTTCTTTATCAACGCCGACGACGTTACTGAAAAAGAATTCATGGGCTTTGTCACGCCGCTGGTTGAGGAAGGCGAAACCTATGGCTGGGTCCAGAGGATCCAGCAGAAGGATCTGGAGTCCTTTCGCGCCGAAGCGCTGCTGAACGGAACCAGCGATTTTTCTTATCATGAGATCAACCCCCTCAACGGCCAAACGCGTCCCCTCACTGAACGAGCTGAACACTGGATACTGCTCTACCTGCTGTCGCTGGATGATGTAAAGATCACCCCAGGTACCGACGTCATGGCCAACCCGAATCGTGAAGCGCTGTTCACCCGAGCTCGCGAGAGCCATCAAATGGTCGTGTCGGACCCGCTGAAAATGTCCAGTGGCCAGTTCGGCGTGTTCTTTATTGCACCCGTGTTCGGCCCAGACGCCACGATTCCCGAGCATGACGATGGCCTGCAGGGCTACGTGGTTTCCACCGTGCGCCTGGCGTTCTTGATGGAACAAAATATTCCATTGGCAAGCATGCTGAGGCTGAACGTGACGCTCTCAACGATTGACGCAGCGGCCGGTGAGTACATTTATCAAAGCTCAACGCCGCCAGCCGATTCGGAACTCTACGAGCGGCGGCTGCTCAACGTCGCTGACAATACCTACGTCATGCAGTTTCGGCCCGGCCCGGCGTTTTCGGCGGCCAATAGTCACGTGTTTTCCAGCGGCCTGATTGTTGTATCTGGGGCCGTGTTGACGCTGTTGATGACCGCGATGATGTTCCTGCTGATCACACAACGCACCCGCGCGCTTTCCCTGGTTGCCGAGCGCACCCAAGAATTGCAGACCATGAACATTACCGACCACCTCACCGGCGTGTACAACCGACGTTACTTTGAAACATCCATGGCGCGCCTGCTCATGGAGGCCAATATTCAACGCCAGCCGTTATCGCTGATCATGTTCGATATCGATCACTTCAAACTGATCAATGACCGCAAGGGGCATCTGTGCGGCGATAAAGTCCTGCGGCTTCTGTGCGCCCGGATCAGTGCGGCAATACGTAAAAGCGACCTGTTATGCAGGACGGGCGGAGAAGAATTCGCACTCATATGCCCGAGCAGCGCACTGAACGACGCAGGAAAACTGGCAGAAAAGCTCCGCTTGTTGATAAGCGCCCTCCCGTTTGATGAAGCGGGCCAGGTGAGTTGCAGTTTTGGCGTGGCGACTTGGGCACCACCTGAGTCCTTCGAGGACCTTATGCGGCGGGTGGACGCTGCCATGTACGCCGCCAAATCCGGCGGTCGTGACCGAGTTCAACTGGCCACCCAGGAAACCTTCGCTCCTTTTTAAATGCACGCTTGAATGCACTATGACGCGCTTCTCCTGCCGCCGAGGATTTCGCGAGCGACGATAATCCCCCCTAACAGCCCTCCGGCTATCGCGAGAGTGACGGACACTCCCCATTGAGCCGCGATCAACCCGGCGAGCAGCCCGCCAATCGCCTCGAAGCCAAAGCGTAGCGCGATGTAGAACGCGATCACTCGTCCACGCAGTGCGCCAGGCGCTCCACTTTGCAGTTGCATATTACTGCTCACGTTACTGACGGTGATCCCAAACCCGAGCACGGCCAGGCACAGTAATGCCAGTACCAGATGAGTAGGTATGGCCAGCCCCAGCAAACCCAATGCGCATAACACCGCCCCGGCCAATATAAAATGCTGCAACCTCGACGCGGAACCGCTGACCGCCAATAGGATGGTTGCAAGAAACGCCCCGGAACCCGCCGCGCCCCACAGCCAGCCAAGCGTACGAGCATCCCCCGCATAAACGGTCTTGGCTAAAATCGGCAGCAATGCGGTGTAGCACGACGCAAGGAGGTTGATGATCACCACACTGACCATCAACCGCCGAACTTCGAGGGTTCTCCAGAGATAACGCAACCCTTCGCGGAACACTTCACGGGTTGAACCACTGGCTCTGGGGCTGGGTGTCGTGCGTACTTTTACCAGCCCTATCAACAGGCACATGAACGCAAGAGCCGTGAGTAAAAAACAGCCCGCTTCGCCCGCTGAGGCAATCAGGACGCCGGCCAACGGTGGGCCGACGAAGCGCGCGGCGTTGATGAGCATGGCGTTGAGTACAAGGGCATTCGGCAGGTCTGCTGGATCAGGCACAAAGCTTGCGATCAATGCCTGGCGAAGCGGCGTTTCTACTGCGTTGAGCAACCCGAGCAGCAATGCCATCAGCGCAAGGATCAAGCCACTCATCCATTGCTCATAGGCAAGAATCGCGAGCGCCAGCGACTGTAGCGCGAGGATGGCCTGTACGATGATCAGCAGGCGACGCTTGTCGTGCCTGTCCGTCCAGGCTCCCGCCAGAGGGCCTATCAGCAGTTGAGGCGCCAGGGTGAGGAAGGTGATGGTGCCAAGCAGTACAGCTGACCCTGTCAGGTGATAGGTCAACCAGGACAACGCCACCTGCTGGACCCACTTGCCCAGGGTGGAAACGGCTTGTCCTGCAAAATAGATTTGAAAGTTACGATGTGCCAGCGCTCTCACGGAGGCGGGCCACTTCCTGCGTTGCGTGATGATGGGGTCCAGCAAGGCGTTGCTCCTGATTAGCAAGTAACAGCAATGCCCGCCCCATCGCACCTCAATGGCACATCAGGGTAGCAGGCAACCTTTTTTCTTCAGTGACTCCAGTACCCAGGTGCGATCATTGGTGCCTTGGGCAATTTGCTCCATCTGCTTGCACTCGGCAGCATGCTTGGCTGACGCACGATCAAAGACTTCGCCGACTTGATCGAAAGGTACACACAGGAGGCCATCGTCATCGCCAATTACCAGGTCGCCCGGCTCGATCACCATACCATCGATAGCAATAGGCACGTTGATCTCGCCCGGGCCATCCTTGTAAGGGCCGCGGTGTGAAATGCCTGCCGCGAACAGTGGAAAATCGCCTGCGCCGATGACGGCCGAATCGCGAATTGCACCATTGATCACGATACCCGCGACACCGCGCTTGATGGCGTAAGCAACCATCATTTCGCCGATCAGGGCATTGGACAGGTCGCCCCCCGCATCGACCACCACCACATCACCCGGCTCTGCAATATCCAGGGCGTAATGCAGCATCAGGTTGTCACCCGGGCGAGCCTTGACCGTGAGCGCAGCGCCGGCCAATACGCCTGCACGATGCATCGGACGCACCTTGGCGCCACCTGCCGTCATGCGGTTCATTGAGTCGCTGACGTTCGCCACTGGAACCTCCCGGTAACGTGCAACCCACTCGGCATCTACCTTGCGCGCACGCTCCAACACCCTGAATCCAATGCTCATGTGACAAACCTCTACTGACGTTGCTTATTGAATTTATTCGTTGCCGTCGGCCGAGTAGCCAAGGCTTAATTTCAGAATTGCATTTCATTTATCTCAATGCAACAAAGAATTTAACCGGCCATCGGGCAAAAAAAGCATTTCAATCACAGATATTGCAACGGCATTTCATTATGCTAATGTCGGTCTGTCGCGACGCTCTCGCTTTGATCGTCAGCCATACCCATAAGAACAAGGTATCTGTCATGACCCGAACCCTCCTGCTTACCGGGCCCGAACTGGCTGCAGACGCAATGAACCTGGCCGCACGCCAGGGCGTCAGGGTAATCCCTACAACCCCCTACATTGCTGCTGACGAGCTGGAAGCGATCATCCGTGCCGAGCAACCCGACGCAATCATCGTTCGCCAGGGGCAATTGACCCGCGCGATGATTGAGGCCTCGTCCAGACTCAAGGCGATTGCCAAGCACGGCGTGGGTTACAACACCATTGATATCCAGGCGGCTGCCGACCACGGCCTTCCAGTCAGCATCGCTGTCGGTGCCAACGCGCAGTCCGTCGCCGAACACGCTTTTGCGCTGATGTTCAGCGTGGCACGCCAGACTGCATTGCTGGACGCACGCATGCGCGACGGTCACTGGGACAAGACCTCGGCGAACGGCATTGAGTTGTTTGGCAAGACGCTCGGCCTGGTGGGTTTGGGCTCGATCGGCAGCATCCTGATGGACCTGGTCGCCCCGTTGAAGATGCAGGTAAAAGTTTACGACCCCTACCTGAAGCAACTGCCGCAACGCGATCATGTGCAGCGCGAGGAGGATTTCGATCGACTCCTGGCCCAGAGCGATATCATCAGCCTGCATTGCCCGCTGACGGACACCAACGCAAACCTGATTGGCGCCGCGCAACTGGAGCGCATGCGCCCAGGCAGCATCCTGATCAATACCGCCCGGGGCGAATTGATTGATACCGACGCACTGGTCAAAGCGTTGAGCGAGCGCAAGATAGCGGGCGCCGGCCTGGACACCTTCAACCCCGAGCCGCCGCCTTCCGACAGCCCGCTCTGGGGTCTGCCGACACTTGTCGCCACTCCCCACGTGGGGGCCAATACCGGCGAGGCACGTGATCGCGTCGGTCTCGTTGCACTTCAACAGATTCTCGATGTGTGGGCGGGCAAACCCCTGGATCCTCGCTGTGTGGTCAACCGACATCTGCTCGAGGCCAGTACCGCGGTGCAGTGACCTTGCCCCCGCTGCCCTGGCTGGACACCAGGGCCGCCCACAATGAACGCGACACTCCAGAAACAATAACAATCGGAGAGCCTCATGACCTCAGCAACTTCCACCATCAGTGAGCTAGAGCGCAGTACGATGCACCGCGTCGCCTGGCGCATTCTTCCATTTCTGATCGTCTGCTATTTGATTGCGATCATCGACCGCGGCAACATCGGCATGGCCTCGCTGCAGATGAACGGAGACCTGGGCCTGACGGCGAAAGTCTTCGGCTTTGCGAGCAGCCTGTTCTTCGTCGCGTATTTCCTTCTCGAAGTCCCCAGCAACCTGGCCATGCAAAAATATGGCGCGCGTATGTGGATCGCCAGGATCATGATCACGTGGGGGCTGATCTCGGCAGGCACGGCATTCGTGCAGGGCGCCAACTCCCTGTATGTGATGCGCTTCCTGCTCGGAGCCGCCGAAGCGGGTTTCTTCCCGGGGGTCCTGCTTTACCTCACCTACTGGCTGCCCTCAGATTACCGTGCACGCATGGTGGCGATCTTCATGGTGGCGATTCCTGCCGCCAACTTCATCGGCTCGCCGCTGTCCGGTCTGTTGCTCAGCCTGGACGGCTGGATGGGGATGCGCGGGTGGCATTGGCTATTCATCCTCGAAGGCATACCCGCCGTCCTGCTGGGGTTTGCTTGCCTTTTCGTGCTCACTGACCGCCCCGAACAGGCTAAATGGCTGACCGATGAACAACGCCACTGGTTGACTCAGCGCCTGGCTGAAGAGGCTTCGAAAAAAACCGCAATCGGCCATATTTCCTTGTGGAAACTGCTGCGCCATAAAGACATCTGGGTGCTTGCCCTGATCTATTCGGGGGCCTCCGCCGCCGGCAGCACCATGAGTGTCTGGGCCCCGCAACTGCTCAAGACCTTTGGTTTGAACTCACTGGAAATCGGCCTGGTGAATGCCATTCCCTATGGTATCGCTTCGGTCCTGATGATCGTGCGGGGACGCAGTTCCGATCGCACCGGCGAACGTCGCTGGCACACAGCAATGACCTTGTTGCTGATCGCGTTCGGCCTGCTCCTGACCCTGTTCACCTCCTCCTTGGTTGCCACCGTCATTTTGCTCACCCTGGTGTTGGTCGGGGCCTACTCAATGAAAGGTCCATTCTGGGCGTTGGTTTCCGGTTGGCTCTCCTCCTCCACGGCTGCTGCCGGGCTCGCAGCCGTAGGCGCAATGGCAAACCTGATCGGAGGCGGCCTGATGGTGAATGCTTACGGCGCGATCCACGACGCAACAGGCAGTTACGCGATAGCGCTTATGCCGCTGGCGGCGCTCTGCACGCTGGCAGGAATCATGGTGTTGGTGATTGGCCGCAAGCGTCAGCGGGAGCACGCCGAGTTGGGCGCATCCGTGGTCGCCAAGTAAGCATTTCTCAATCGACGCCAAGATGCCGAGCTCCCGCAAGGGAGCCTCGGTATCGCTTCCAAACCCACATCATGAGGTTCTGCGATGCTTCTGTCTCGTCGCCGTTTCCTGCAAGCCGGCGACGCCGCCCTCCAGGATCTACTGGCGCGCCGGACGCCGGGACAGATGCTTCCTAGGCGGTTCAGCTGTCCGCCGGCTTGAGCCCCAGACTGCGCATCAGGTCGCGGGCGACCTCGAAGAAAATGTCCTTCAAGTTGTCCGCGCACTCCTCCGTCAGTCGGCTGGCAGGCCCGGAGATGACGAGTGCGCCCATCAGCTCCTGCTGCCGCCCATAGATCGGCAGCGCGATAGAGGACGCGTGTGGGTCCGTCGCGCCACGCGAAAAGTACGGTTTTTCCAGCGCGATGCCCACGTGAAAAGGCGCTCGCAGCGCTTGGGCTCCGGCCGCTTCATCCATGGGGCGCATATCCCCCGGCTGCATATTGAGCCGCAGGCGATGGGCGGAATTGACCCGGTACTGGCACATCCGATAGGCGCCATGGCGAACATAGAAAGAAACGGTCTCACCTGTTTGCTCGGAAAGGTACTGCAGTCGCGGCATCACATGCCGCTCCAGATCGAGCGACTCCTGATACACCGCGTTAAGCCTCATGACCTCGCTGGCCAACTGATAACGGCCATCAGCCATGCGTGTGATGTAGCCCTGGTTTTCAAGCGAAACCATCAAACGCATGATCGTGCTTTTGATAAGCCCCGTACGCTCTACCAGCTCAACCAGGCTCAACGCAGAATCGCCGATTCGAAAGGCAGACAGAACGGTCAAGACTCGGTCAGCCGAAGCCACCCCGTTTACCGCTGGGCGCGGCCGCGCTTTAACCATTGAAGACACCTCATTGACAGAGCCCATTCAGTTGACCAGACAGGGCAGCCAACGATCAGGGCAGGAAAATTGATTATCTTACAACGACAGCCTGCTCGCCATCCGGGTGATGTATAGCAAAAAAACCAGCAAGGCCCGAAAGCTGCGCCTTGCAAATCCTGGATGCGTTGATCAGCTCGCGTACTCCAAGCCATCGGGGCCTCTGAAGACCCGCATCCGATTTTTTAAAATGCCATTTCTTTTATAGAATCTAAAAAGCTAGCCAGCTCATCGCCACCACAAAATAACTCAACAAAAGCACTATTTTCGCGAAAATCCTGTATCGCCTTTCGTCGGCGATTGGTTTATTTTGAAACAGCATTTCATTAAAACTAGACCAATAACAATTCCGGGCGACCCACGCCCTTCTCGCCGCCAGGAGCGAATATGAGCTTTTTTGCTGCCCCACCGACCGTTCAGACAAGTGTCTTTACCCGTCTGCCGGAACAGTTTCGCGACGTGCGCCCAACCGCCTGGGCGAATGCCAACCGCCAGGGACGAGCGATAGATTCGTTTCTGGAAGGACCATCGTTTGACCGGGAGGGTCGCCTCTACGTGACCGACATCCCCAATGGGCGGATTTTCAGGATTTCCCGTCTCGGCGAGTGGGAGCTGGTCTGCGCCTACGATGGCTGGCCGAATGGCCTGAAGATCCACCAGGACGGGCGAATCTTCATCACCGATTACAAGCGCGGAATCATGGTGCTGGATCCGCACACCGGCGATATCCAGCCCTTTCTGGAGTCGGCGGGTTCAGAAGGTTTCAAGGGCGTGAATGACCTCGTCTTCGCTCCCAATGGTGACCTGTACTTCACCGATCAGGGACAGACCGGCCTGCAGGATGCGAGCGGCCGGGTCTACAAGGTCGACGTGAAGGGCAACCTGACTTGCCTGCTCAATACCATCCCCAGTCCCAACGGGATCGTCTACGACCCCAACCTGAATCATCTGCTGATTGCGGTCACCCGCGCCCAACAGATCTGGCGTATCCCGCTGGGCAACGGCTCGATCATCGGAAAGGTTGGAGTCTTCGCCCAACTGCACGGAGGTCTCGGCGGCCCTGACGGGTTGGCCCTTGACGCAGAGAGCAACCTCTACATCGCGCACACAGGCTTCGGTTCTGTCTGGAAACTGTCGAAAGTCGCGGAGCCGCTGCAACGCATCGTTTCTTGTGCCGGCATCAGCAATACCAACCTGGCTTTCGGCGGCGTGGACGGTCGAACGCTGTTCATCATCGAGTCCGAGACCGGGAGCATTCTGCAAGTCGACACGGCCACACCGGGGTTACCAATGTACTCCCATAGCTGAACCCACAGCACAGCTCATACAACAACTATAAAAAGACCTGACACTATGACCTACGACACTTCGACCCACCCTACTACGCTCAACGAGGCCGAAGGTGAACGCTTGATGCACCGCATACTGTGGCGCGTCGTGCCATTCATTTTCGTCTGCTATGTCATCAGCTACCTGGACCGCACGAACGTCGGTTTTGCCGCCATCAGCATGAACAAGGATTTAGGGCTGACCGCAACAATGTTCGGGTGGGCCGCCGGCCTGTTCTTCTTCGGCTATTTCATTTTTGAAATCCCCAGCAACCTGCTGATGCAACGATTTGGCGCGCGGATCTGGATTGCACGCATCATGATCACCTGGGGCCTTATTTCCATGGCCACGGCGTTTGCGACTGGCCCCATCAGCTTCAGCATTGCGCGTTTCCTGCTCGGGGTTGCCGAAGCCGGATTCACCCCAGGCGTTTATCTGTATTTCACCTACTGGTTCCCGGGTAAGTGGCGCGCCAAGGCGACCGCTGCCTTTCTGCTCGGTATTCCCGTTGCGAACATCGTCGGTTCGCCGTTCTCGGGTTGGTTGCTCGAACAACACGGTGTTTTGGGCCTGCGGAACTGGCAACTATTGCTCATTACGGAAGCCTTGCCCGCTGTGCTCCTGGGCATCGCCTGCCTGTTTTTGCTCGTCGATACGCCGCTGAAGGCTCGGTGGCTGTCGGATCGCGAAAAAACCTGGCTTAACAACCGCCTCTCTGAAGAGCAAAAAGCGATTGGCGCCTCCCATGGCACCACTTTGCGGGCAGCATTGACCAATCCGAAAGTCTTCACGCTGGCGGCGATTAACTTCTGTTGCATCGTCGGCTCGGTCGGCATCGGTATCTGGCTTCCGCAAATCATCAAAAGCCAGGGTATTTCCAGTGGTGCCTTGGGCTTTGTCGTCGCGTTGCCTTATGTGTCAGGCGCAATCATCATGACCCTCTGGGCGCGCCTGGCCAATAAAAGCAGGCAGCGACTTCCCTACGTCGTCGGTGCGTTGGCCATGGCCGCCGCGGCACTGGTGGTCGCGGCACTGACGGAGCACTCCGTACTGAAAGTTGCCGCGCTGTGCATGGCGGTGGCCAGCATCCTTGCCTTCCAGGCGACGTTCTGGGCGATTCCTTCGACCTTCCTTACCGGGCGTGCCGCTGCGGGAGGCCTGGCGATGATTGTGTCGATCGGCAACCTTGGCGGTTTCACCGGCCCGTTCATGATCGGCTTGATCAAGGACTCCACTGAGAGCTATACGATGCCATTCTTTGCGGTGGCGGCCGTCCTGCTGATAGGCCTGTGCTTGATGCTCTGGTTGGGCGACCCCGCTCGCCAAGGCACTCCAACACTGCCTGCGCCTCAAGCAGTGCCAAAATGACTCAAGGTACAACTTCCCACTGGCGCTAAGGTTTGGTGGCTGTCGCAGCAACGGGAACCTGCAGAAAACCTCGCGCCAATTGCTGATACAACTCCGGCCCCATCCTGGCGCTGACCGCCTTGGCGATCAACGCCACACCCATGAGACTGATGACCATGCCATGGCTGTCGATCATCTCCATGACGATGATTGCGGCAGTGATCGGCGACTGCGTTACCGCCGCCAGGAAACCCGCCATGCACAGCGCAATCATGGGTTGGGCCGCCACGTTGAAAAACTCGGCGGCATTGGCGCCCACCGCCGCGCCGACTGCAAGGGACGGCGCGAAAATGCCGCCAGGGATACCGGAAAAATAGGTCACGACGGTGGCGAGAAAACGCGTGATGGGCGCATGCCAGGGCAGGCCGATATCCGACACGATGATCTGTGACGTAATGCCGTAACCGCTGCCAAACGACAGGCCACCGCTGAGCGCGCCGAGAACGGCCACGATCAACCCGCAACCACCGGCAAACCAGACCGGGTGAGCGCGGCGCCATTCCCAGAGGGCAAACCGCTGATGCCGTTGTGGCCACAGCAGCATACGGCTGAACAACCCTCCCAGCAGACCGCAACCGATACCGGCGGCCACCGCAGGCGCGATGATCGTGAGGCTGACATCCTGTACGTCCAGGTGGCCGAAGTAGTTGTAGTTGCCCTGTATAGCGATCGCGACCATGCCTGACAGGATGATCGTGCTGAGCAACACACCACTGGTGCGCGTTTCCAGCTTGCGCCCCAACTCTTCCACCGCAAACGCCACCCCGGCCAACGGCGTGTTGAATGCTGCGGCAATGCCGGCGGCGCCGCCGGCCAGGATCAGGTCTTCGGGACGAATCACCCGCGCATTGGGCAGGTAACGATGAAAGAAGTGCATGATTGAGGCGGCCACTTGCACCGAAGGGCCTTCGCGCCCCGCCGAAAAGCCCCCGGTCAGTGCCAGTGTGCCCAGGCCTATCTTGGCGAACGCAATACGCAACGAGACCAACCGGCTGACGGGCTTGCCCTGATGCGCCAGCCGCGTGGCGGCGATCACCTGGGGAATTCCGCTGCCCTGGGCTCCGGCAAAAAACCGCGTGGTCAGCCACACCACCAGCATGCCCACCAGTGGCGTGTAGATAAACGGCAACCAGGGTCGCCCGGCCGTCTGTTGAGCAAATTGCATCAGCGCCAGGTCGGCCAGGCGGGCGAACATCACGACCAGCAGCCCGGCACAGGTGGCGGCAACCCAGAGGGTCACGCGAGTACGCCAGCGGACAGACGCAAAGCGACGGCGTAACAACAATAGCGGTTTGATCACCCGAGCAGATTCCCGTTTCAAGTTCGATGGCAGGCAACGCCCACGCAGTCTCGCATGATCTCGACCCTACCGCAGCCCTGCCGCATGCCCCGCGCAGGGCATTCAACGAACAGGGCGGGCGTTGCTCACCACACCGCGATATGTGAATCCGCCCTCGGTTCTGTTCCTCCGCACAGCACGCCCGTGACCGGGTCGCGCAGGATGATTTGCCCGCGCCCGTAATCGGTCAGGTCGCAGGCGATCTGTACTTCGTGGCCGCGACGTATCAGCGCGTTGGCCAAATCGCGGGAGGCGCCCTGCTCTATGCCGACTTTCATGCCGCCCAGCCATTGCCAGCGTGGCGCATCCAGCGCGGCTTGCGGGTTGAGGCCGAAATCGACGAGGTTCATCACCATCTGTACATGGCCTTGGGGCTGCATGTAGCCGCCCATTACGCCGAACGGTCCGAGGGCCTGGCCATCCTGGGTGAGAAAGCCGGGAATGATGGTGTGGAAGGTTTTCTTGCCGGGCGCCAGGCAGTTGGCATGGTCTGGATCGAGGCTGAACTCCTGCCCGCGATTTTGCAGGGCGATGCCGCTGTCGGGCAGCACCACGCCGGAGCCGAAGCCGTGGTAGTTGCTCTGGATGAACGAGACCATATTGCCTTCGGCGTCCGCCGTGGCCAGGTACACCGTGCCGCTGGCGTGAGGGTCACCGGGCTTGGGTAATTGCGCTTGTTCGCCGATCTGGTCGCGACGGCGGGTGCTGTAGGCGTCGCTCAGCAGGTCAGCCACCGCCACGCGCATATGCAAGGGGTCGGTGATGTGGTGCAAGCCGTCGCTGTAGGCCGCCTTCATCGCCTCAAGCTGACGATGCCAGGTCTGTTGGCTGTCACGGTGATCGAAGTTGAAGCCTTCGAGGATCTTCAGGGCCATCAACGCCACCAGCCCTTGGCCGCTCGGGGGGATTTCCCAGACATCCACGCCGCGATAATTGATATGGATCGGCTCTACCCACTGCGCCCGGTAATCCTTGAGGTCGCCGCCACGCAGGTAGCCGCCGCCGGCACGCGAATGAGCGTCCAGTCGGTCGGCCAGCGCGCCGCGATACAGGCTTTCGCAACGGGTCGCGGCGAGTTCTTCCAAGGTCCGTGCCTGGGCCGGGTTGCGGTACAGCTGCCCGGCCAGCGGGGCGCGGCCGTCGATCAGGAAGGTATCGAACCAGGCATCCAGCGCGGCGTTACGATGGGGGGTGAATTCGTTCAAGGCGAGTTGCCACTGATGAGCGACTACCGGCGAGACGGGAAAGCCGTCCCGCGCCAGGCTGATGGCCGGCTGCAGCAGATCGGCGAAGGGCAACTTGCCGAAGCGTTGCGACAGCTCCGCCCAGGCCGACGGACAGCCAGGCACGGTGACTGGCGTCCAGCCGTACAGCGGCATCTGCTCATGGCCCGCAGCCTTGACCGCCTCAATGCTCAGGGCCGCCGGCGCGTGACCGTTGCCATTCAGGCCGTGCAACCGGCCCTTGCACCACACCAGCGCAAACGCATCGCCGCCCAGGCCGCAGCCGGTAGGTTCTACCACGATCAGGGCCGCCGCCGTAGCGATGGCGGCGTCGATGGCGTTGCCGCCCTTTTGCAGAATCTCGATCCCCGCCTGGGCCGCCAGGGGTTGTGACGCCGCGACCATGCCGCGACGGGCAAAGACGCTCTGGCGTTGTGACGGATAGGGGTACTCGTGAGCAGAAAATTTCAACATGGCAAAGGCTCTTGGGTTCAGGCTTTTGGACACAGGCGACAGGGGTTCCTCGCCAGGCTCACAACACACGACTGAGAAAGGCTCGGGTACGGGGGTGGCTGGGGCGCCTGAAAATCTGTTCCGGTGGCCCTTGTTCGATGATTTCGCCCTGGTCGAGCACCACCACCCGATCGGCCACTTCACGGGCAAAGCCCATTTCATGGGTGACCACCACCATGGTCATCCCCTCCTCGGCCAGCTCTTTCATGACCTCCAGCACTTCGCCGACGGTTTCCGGGTCAAGCGCGCTGGTGGGTTCGTCGAACAACATGGCTTGGGGCTTCATGGCCAGGGCGCGGGCAATCGCGACCCGTTGCTGCTGGCCGCCGGAAAGCATTGAGGGGTAATGGCCGGCCTTGTCCGCCAGGCCGACCCTGGCCAGCAAATCCCGCGCCTGACCCAGCGCCTCGGCACGCGAAATGCCAAGCACCTGGATCGGCGCCTCGATGATGTTTTCCAGGGCGGTCATATGCGGGAACAGATTGAAGCGCTGGAACACCATGCCGATATCGCGACGCTGCCGGGCGATGTTGCGCTCCGAATCACGCACCAGGCTGCCGTCGCTGCGTTCGCGATAGCCCATGGCACGGCCGTTGACGCGGATGCGCCCGCCCTGGATATCTTCCAGCAGGTTGATGCAGCGGATAAAGGTGGTCTTGCCGGAGCCTGATGCACCGATCAGCACCACCACTTCGCCACGCCGCACTTGCAGGGAAACGCCCTTGAGAATCTGTAGCTCGCCGAAGGACTTGTGAATATCCAGCGCTTCGATGATCAGTTCTTCACTTTGGTGCGCCATGCTTAACGTCCCCTCAACAATTTCAAGGTGCTACGCCCGAACAGGCGGCTGGAGGCAGGCGGTGGTGCGCCAGGCCGGTCGGACTGGCCGAAACGGGCCTCCAGCCAACGCTGGAAAAACCCCCACAGGGTGGTGAGCATCAAGAAGTAGATCGCTACCACCAGGTACAGCTCGAACACGCGGAAGGTCGCCGAAGTGACCATCTGCGTACTGAGCAGCAACTCCTGCACCCCGATGACACTGACCAGCGTGGTGTTCTTGAGCATCACGTTGAACTCGTTGCCCAGCGGCGGCACGATCACCCGGAACGCCTGTGGCAGGATGATGCGCCGCATCAGCTTGGCGAAGCCCATGCCCAGGGAGCGTCCGGCCTCGTATTGGCCCTTGTCGACCGCGCCGATCCCCGCCCGGATGATCTCGGCCATATAGGCGCCTTCGTTGAGGCCCAGGGCAATGATCGCGGCCTGGATATTCCCCGGGATCACCAGGCCGAACAGTTCCACATCCTCAAACCGGAAAATCCCGCCTGCCGCCATGGCGGTGTACAAAAACACGATCTGCACCAGCAACGGCGTGCCACGCATCAACCACACATAAAAGCGCACCGGCAGATGCAGCAACGGGTTCTTCGACAGCCGCAGCAACGCCGCCGCCAGCCCCAGCAGGCAGCCCAGCAACATCGCCGAGACCGCGATCAGGCAGGTCAGCCAGAGCCCGGTCAGATACACGCCGCTGGGCTGCAACAGGTACTGCCAGAACACATCCCAATTGAAATTCATCGCGGGTTTGCCTCAGTCGAGTGTGTCGCTGCTCACATGCCACTTGTTCAGCAACTGCAGGTAGCTGCCATCGCTGCGCATGTCGCTGATCACCTGTTGCACCGCGGCGCTCAATTGCGGGTCATCCTTGCGAATGCCCAGGCCGGTGAGGATGCGGCTGAACGCCGGCACACCCTCCTGAAACAGGTCGGGGGCCATCGCTGCGTAGTAACCGGCGGTTTCCACGGTGGTGCCGTAGGCGTCAACCTGGTGGATGCGCAGGGCTTGGAAAGCATCGGTGTCGGTGTTGTAGACCACCAGTTTCATGGCGGGCTTGCCGGCTTTGGTCAGGCTGTCGTTCTGGCTATCCAGCAGGGTCTTGATGGTCGAGCCATTGAGCACCGCGACTTTGTGCCCGGACAGGTCATCCAGTGCCTTGATGCCCTTGGGGTTGCCCTTTGGCACCACCACCGACTGGCTGGAATACATGTAGTTGACGATATCGATCACCTGGCGCCGTTCGGGCTTGTCGAACAGTTGATCGACGATCATGTCGCACTGCTGGGCGAGCAGCGCCGGCACCAGCCCCGAGAACGGAATCACTCGCCACTGCACCGGCTTGTCGCCCAGGCGCTTGGCGATTTCCAGGCCCAGATCGACGGTCAGCCCGCGCGGTTTCTGGGCCTCGTCGAAAGACACCAGCGGGGGTGAATCCATCCCCGAGCAGTAAGTGAGCTTATCGGCTTTGAGCAGGCGCTCCGGTACCTGGGGCGCAGCAAAGGCCCACTGGCTAAAGAGACTGAGGGAGAAAGCCACCAGCAAGGCGCGGCGGTTATGCATGACCAGACACTCCAATAGGTTGAAGAACGGGGCAGGACACCAAGTCAAAACACGACAGCTTTTTTATTATTTTTCCGCTTGCAGGAATTGAATCAGCGCCGGCACCGTGCCTTCGATGTGTTCACGCACCACGGCTTCGGCGCGGGCGGCGTCACCGGCCCGAATCGCGTCGAGGATCACCGCATGCTCCTGGCGTGCGCTGAGCGGCTTTTCACCGTGCTGCAACCACAAGCGCATGGGCGCCTCGACCAGCGAGTACAACGCCGAAATCTGCTTCATCAAACGCGGTCGGCCGCTGAGGCTGCACAGGTATTCATGAAACGCACGATGGCGGCGAACCCAGGCGGCGCTCTCGTCGCGGTAGTCGTCCATCTCGTCCAGCAGGCGTTCCAGGGCCGCCAGCTGGCGTTCGCCGATACGGCCCACCGCCACGCGCACCGCCAGCCCTTCCAGGGCGCTGCGCATCTCGAACACCTCATGCAGCTCATCGATATCCAGGCCGCTGACCATCGCGCCACGGTTGGGTCGCAGGGTAACGAGGCCCTGGGCATCCAGGCGCCGGAACGCTTCGCGCACCGGCATGCGGCTCATGCCGACCTCACTGGCGATGTCTTCGGCAATCAGCCGGTCACCCTTGCGGTAGCGGCCGCTGCAAATGGCTTCCAGCAGGTAGTTGTAGGCCTCCTCCTCGGCAGTCAGGGGCTGACGGTCTACGTAAGCAGGGGCAAATTGCATCGGCGGCACCTTTTGATTTTTTGTATCCAATTATCCACGGATACATAAAAGCAGAATGCGTGCCATCTCGCGTGAAGGGAGGCAAGGGGTTGAATCGGCTGCATAAATCGGAAAGTAGCGGCGAGACCGCCGCGTACGACCAGCACGGTGTGCTACCAAACAGCACACCTATGCCCTATGAGTGAGCACGCTCCAGGCGCAGTCACAATCGAGCTTTTGCCCGGCGCGGCGGTCGCCGACCGGGCAAGGGCTGCGTGGAATGACGACTTTCTCGCCCTGTTCTGGCGGGGTTACAGGGTGTAGGAAATCCCCACCTGGACCGTACGTGGTTCGCCAGGGTAGGCATAGAAGTTCAGGAAAGAACCTTCTTCGTACTCACGATTGAACAGGTTCTTCACGTCAAGATTGAGCCTGACCTTTTCGTTGACCTTGTAGTAACTCAGCAGGTCAACGACCGTGTAGGACCCCATCGTGAAGGTGCTATTGGCAGTTTGCCCGGCGCGTTCGGCCACGTATTTACCACCGGCGCCCAGGCCCAACCCTTTAAGGGCGCCGTCCTGGAACTCATACACGTTAAGCAGGCTGAAACTGTTGCGCGGGATGTTCGCCAGGCGCGTACCGGTGCGAATGGTGGTGTCCTTGGTCACCGCAGCATCTACATAGGCATAGCCGCCGATCATCCGCCACTCGGGCGTCAGGTTGCCGGCCACGTTCAGATCGAAGCCGCGACTGCGCACCTGCCCCGTCGCCACGTTAAAGGCTGAGTCGACCGGGTCGACACCTTGAACGTTTTTCTTGTCGATCTGGTAGATCGCTGCGTCGACGCTCAACTGCCGGTCAAGCGCTTCCCACTTCACGCCCATTTCAAAGGACTTGCCCTGCTCCGGATCAAACCCGCCGCCTTGACGACTGGCACCCGTGTTGGGTTTGAACGAGCGCGCCGCATCCGCGTAGAGCGCGACGGTGTCGGTGAGGTCATACATCACACCGACACGTGGGGTGACCGCGTTGTCGGCCGCGTTCCAGCTTCTGACACCCGGTACGTAGGATTCGTATTCGTGCTCGAAGCGCTCAAAGCGCGCACCCGCGAGAACCTTCAAGCGCTCGGTCAGCGCCACTTGGTCCTGGACGAAAGCCGCGTAAGTCTTGAGGTTTTCTTTGTCGTGGGTTGGCGTGCGGGTCAGCGCAGGTCGTGGCTGGCCATAGACCGGGTTGAAGATATCAATCGGGAACGTGCCCGTTGCGGCGCTGGAACGCTGGATGATGGACTTGTAATCGTAATCTTCGTACTCAATGCCGGTCAGCAGTGTGTGGTCCAGGCCACCCAGGGAAAAGTGCCCGGTCAGGTTGAGCTGGTAGTCCTGGTCGGTCCAATCCAGCTTGCGGTAGTTGAAGTTGCGCTGCAGGGTGCGTCCGTCGGCATTCAGGCTCGTCGCATTGTTCGCCTCAACGCCATTGCCCTTCATCGTCCCGTCCAGCCACTGGAAGCCACCGGCCAGGGTCCAGTTGTCGTTGAGCAGATGTTCGAAACGCAACTGGGCCATGTTGTTGTCGTTGTGCAGGTTACCGGCGTACTTCTCACCCCAGAAGGTGTCTCGTGACGGTGTGCCACGCTGGTTGGCGAAACGGGTCAGGCCGCGATCCAGTGGGTGATTGTTACGCATGAAGTCGCCTTCGAAGGTCACCTTGGTGTCGTCCGTGGCCTGCCAGGTCAACACCGGCGCCACGCCATAGCGCTCGGTTGAGACATGGTCGCGGAAGGTGTCGCCGCCCTCACCCACCACGTTCAGCCGGTAGGCCAGGCGCCCTTGCTCATCCAGTGGGCCGGACGCATCGAGCGTGCCGCGCCGCATGCCCTGGTCATCCAATTGGCTGCCCAGCGTGACCGTACGCTCGGCCAGGGGTTGTTTGGAGACCACATTGAAGGTGCCGCCAGGGTCGCCACGCCCATAGAGCAGGCTGGCAGGCCCGCGCAGTACTTCAAGACGCTCGATGCTGTTGGCATCCGGCATGCTCGGGTAGCCCCGATTGATCGGAAAACCGTTGCGATAGAACTCGGCGGTGGTAAAGCCGCGCACCGTGAAGCTGGTCAGCCCCTGCCCGCCGAAGTTGTTGGCCCGGCCAACGCCACCCGCGTAGTCCAGGGCTTCCTGCAAGCGCGTCGCACCCAGGTCCTCGACCACCTCCTTGGGGACGACGCTGATGGACTGAGGCGTTTCGTGAATCGAGGTATCGGTACGCGTCGCGCTGGCCGAACGTGTGGCGCGGTAGCCCCTGACCGGACCTTGGGCCGTCTCACTGTCCATCTCGCCCGTGACCGTGGTCGCTTGCAATTCGAGGCTGGCGTTTTCAGAGGGTGCATCCTGCGCCCAGGCTAAAGGGGAAATTGCTTGAAGCACGCAGAGGGAAATCAGGGTACGACGCATGGATGCTGGACCTTGTGGATGAGCCGACGAGAAGGTGGACCTGCCAGGAATTCGCGGCGGATCTTATATCAACAGTTCTCGTTTAGCACTAATTCTCATTAACGAGTTTTTTGAGAATCCACTAGGTTTTCAGTCGCTTAAACACGCCAGGCGAAAAAGGCGCTCAAGCAGGCGCGCCGTCACTGGCCGCAACGTCTAACGAAGCCAACATCTGCGCACGGCACACCTCAAGGATCTCGTCAGCCAGCGCGGAATCGTCCGGGCAAGCACGCGACAAGACAATCGCGCCAACTGCTCGAGACAGCAGGTCGATCATGTTCTTCCTGCCCTCACCCGCCTCTGCATCCGGTCCCGTCGGGTATTTCTGCCCCAGCGTGTGCAGGAGCTGTTCGATGCCTTCGGCAAAGGTGGTTTTCAGCTCATCCGATTGACGCGCCGCGTCGCCCCCCAGCGCTGCCAGGGTGCAACCGCCGCCACGTCGGTCGCGGTGCTCTCGGGTCACATAGAGGTTGATGAAGCCAGCAACATCGAGCGACTCAGCCCCCACCAGCGATTTGGACAGGCTGCAGGCCGAGGCTTCTGCCATCAGGTCGGCCTTCGAGCCGAAGTGCTTGTAGAAACCGCCATGGGTGAATCCGGCCGCAGCCATCAGATCGGCGACGCCGACACCATCAAAACCGCGCTCGCGGAACAGTTCGGAAGCCGTTTCAACGATGTGCTCTCGATTGGCCTGCGCCTGCGCCTTGGTCACTCTCACCTGTCATTACCTCGTGTTCAGCGGGAAAACCTGCGCTCCATGATACATAGATGCCAGTCATAATCAAAACCGTTGACAGCTTAGATTTCGGTCATCATCATAAAAACACGCAAAAACCACCCAGAGAGATGAACCATGAGCAATCGCCCTACTGTTTTGATCACCGGCGCCTCTACCGGCATTGGCGCGGTTTACGCCGCACGCTTCGCGCAACGCGGCCACGACCTGGTGCTGGTCGCTCGAGACCAGGCGCGCCTGGACGCACTCGCTGCAAGGTTGCGCGACGAACACAAGGTCAGCATCGAGATCATTCCCGCCGACCTGACCCAACTCGACGATCTGACCCGCGTTGAAACCCGTCTGCGCGACGATGCCCGCATCGGCATCCTCGTCAATAACGCCGGCGCGGCGCTGTCCGGCCGCTTTATCGACCAGAGCACCGACAGCGTCGCGCAACTGGTCGCCCTCAACACCACCGCGCTGGTGCGGCTCGCCAGTGCCATTGCCCCGCGCCTGGCCAAGGCCGGCGACGGTGCGATCATCAATATCGGTTCGGTGGTCGGCCTGGCGCCGGAGTTCGGCATGTCGGTCTACGGTGCGACCAAGGCCTTTGTGCTATTCCTTTCCCAGGGCCTGAGCCTGGAGCTTTCGCCTCTGGGCGTGTACGTGCAGGCCGTACTGCCGGCCGCAACCCGCACGGAAATCTGGGATCGCTCCGGCATCGACATCAACACCCTGAACGAAATCATGGAAGTGGGCGATCTGGTGGATGCCGCACTGGTCGGCTTCGACCGTCGTGAGGCGGTGACGATTCCGCCGCTGCACGAAGCTGAACGCTGGGATGGCCTGCAGACCGCCCGTCAGGGCTTGCTTGGGCAAATCCGTCAGTCCGCGGTTGCCCAGCGCTACCTGCCCTGAGCGCGATCACTGAGTCACGATCATCCCAACAGGATTCGGTGCAGGCGCCCAAGGCCCTGCATCGACGCCTGCCCACCGACAAGAGCCGCGTCACGATGAAAGCCTTTTTGATTGATCGCTATGGCAACAACACCGGTCGCCTTGGCGAGGTGCCCTCCCCGGTAGTCGGGGCGCACGACGTGTTGATTGAAGTGCACGCCAGCAGCGTCAACGTGCTGGACGCGAAGATCCGCCAAGGCGACTTCAAATTGATCCTGCCGTACCCACTCCCGTTGATCCTGGGCAATGACCTGGCCGGGGTCGTGGTGGAAGTGGGCTCGCAAGTCAAACGCTTCAAACCGGGAGACGAGGTCTACGCCCGCGCACCTGAAACACGCATCGGGACATTCGCCGAACGCATCGCAGTGGACGAAAACGCGCTCGCCCGCAAGCCCGCCAACCTCGACATGGCACACGCCGCATCGATCCCCTTGGTGGCCCTGACCGCCTGGCAAGTGCTGATCGACACCGCACACCTGCAACCGGGCCAGAAAGTCCTGATCCACGCAGGTTCAGGCGGTGTCGGCACGCTCGCGATCCAGCTCGCCAAACACCTCGGCGCCTTTGTCGCTACCACCACCAGCACGGCCAATGTGGAATGGGTCAAGGCGTTGGGCGCCGACCGGGTGATCGACTACACACAGCAGGATTTTGAAAGTGTCCTGCATGACTATGACGTGGTGCTGAACAGCCTCGGCGCGGATGTATTGGAGAAGTCGCTCAAGGTGCTCAAGCCCGGTGGGCAGCTCATCTCCATCTCAGGACCACCCACGGTCCAATTCGCCCGCGAACAAGGGCTGTCCTGGCCACTGCAGCAAGTCATGCGTCTGCTGAGCCTGGGTATTCGGCGCAAGGCGCGCAAACAGGGCGTGCGCTACGCATTCGTGTTCATGCGGGCCGATGGCGCACAACTGCAGCAGCTCACCGAGCTGATCGAGGCCGCAATCATCAAGCCGGTGATTGACCGCACCTTCCCCTTGGAACACACGGCGCAGGCGTTGACGTACGTCGAGCAGGGGCGCGCCAGGGGCAAGGTGGTGATTACGCTCAAGTGATTACGTCAGCGATTTCGGAATCTTCAGCCCCAGGTTTTCGCGCAATGTCGTCCCCTCATACGCCGTGCGGTACACACCGCGTTCCTGCAACAGCGGTATGACTTCACGGGTAAAGCGCTCGAACTGCTCCGGATGCCCAATATAGATATTGAACCCATCCACCGCCCGCGCCTCGAACCACTCCGCCATTTTCTGCGCAACGGTTGCCGCCGTTCCCACAAAGGCCCCCGGGCGCAGTTGCCGACCGAATTCCACAGCCTGGCGCAACGTAAAACCTTTTTCGCGGGCCTGGTCGGCAATGCGTTTGGCGGCAGTGAAAAAGCTGCTGCGCGCAGCCTCCAGGCTCTCCTGCGGAAACGGCGCATCCAGGTCGTACTGGCTGAAATCATGCCAGCCGAAATTGCGCCCGAACTCCTTCAAGGCCAATTCAAAGCTGTGTTCGGCGTGATGGTAGTGTCGCTCGATTTCACGGGCCTGTTCATCGGTGTCGCCCACATAGATTTCTGCGCCGGGCATCACCCGCAGTTGTTCGGGATCGCGACCGTGCCGCGCGGCCCTGTCCTTGATATCCCGGTAAAAAGCCTGGCCCTGCTCGATGCTGGCCGCATGCGTAAAGATCACGTCCGCTGTGGCGGCGCCCAGCTCGCGGCCTTGCTGCGAGTCGCCGGCCTGGAAGATCACCGGCTGGCCTTGGGGTGAGCGCTGGATGTTCAACGGGCCGACCACCGAAAAATGCTCGCCCTGATGATTCAGGCTGTGCAGCTTGTTGGGGTCGAAAAACTGGCCGGTGGCGCGGTTGCGCACAAAGGCATCGTCCTCATAGGAGTTCCACAGGCCCTGCACTACTTGCACGTGTTCGGCTGCACGGCCGTAGCGGGTGTCGTAGTCATAATGTTCATCGCGGCTGTAGTTGCCGGCGGTACCGGCGTCGCCGCTGGTGACCACGTTCCAGCCGGCGCGGCCCTTGCTGATCAGGTCCAGCGAGGCCAGGCGGCGTGCGACGTTGTAAGGCGAGTTGTAAGAAGTCGTCAGGGTGCCGACCAGCCCGATATGGCGCGTGCTGACGGCCAGTGCCGATAACAGCGTCAACGGCTCCAGGCGATTGAGGTAATGGGATGGCGACCCCGGCGTGATGAACTGGCTGTCGACGATAAACATCAAGTCGAACAAGGCCGCCTCGGCCTGGCGCGCAATGTCGATGTACCAGTCGATGTTGACGCTGGCATCGGCCGGCAATTGCGGGTCAAGCCACAGGTTGTGGCGCCCCGGGCCGCCGCAACCCATCGTCAAGGCGCCAAGTTTGAGCTGTCTTTTGGTCATGTCCAAGGGGTTCCTTGCGGCGTTCAGGGCTGTGTTGTAACGACGGCGGGTTGCAGTGCCGCCGAGAACGAGTTGTCGAACAGACTGGCGGCCGGGTAAGACTTGACCAAGCCTTGGCTGGCGAAGAAGTCCACGGTCTTTTGCGCCTCCAGCGGCGATTGGGCTGTCACCGGCTCCACGGTGGTACGGGCGCGGGCAAACCAGGCGCGGGCGATATCCGCATCGGCCCGGGTGCGCTTGGCCCAGGCATCGGCATAAGCATCGGCGTTGGCCGGGCTTTGGCGGGTCCAGTCGCGGGCTTTCTTCAGGCGTTGGAGAAAGTCATTGATCGGCGCACGCTTGGCATCCACGGCCTTGGCATTGGCGGCAACGAAGCTCTGGGCCGGGATCAGGCCGTCAGCCGTTGCGAGCACGCGCGCACCTTGGCGTTCCTGTTGCGTGACATAGGGTTCCCAGGTGGCGATGACGTCCACCGAACCGCCTTCCAGGGCATGGGAAGCGTCCAGCGCGCTGAGGTAGCGCAACTCCAGTGAGTCTCGCGAGACCCCGGCTTTGTCGAGTGCGGTCAGCAGCAGTTGCTGGCTCCAGGAGCCCTTCCACACGGCCGCACGCTTACCCGCCAGATCCGCCAGGCTGTGGATCGACGAATCCTTTCTGACCAGAATCGCCACGCCGTCGAGATTTTGCCGGCTGATGGCGATGACTTTGATCGGCGCGCCCAACGCGCCCAGGAACAACACCGGGGCATCACCGAGCAAACCGATGTCCAGGCTGTTGGCATTGAGTGCTTCGGCGACCGGCGAGCCCGCGGTGAACTGTTTCCACTCCAGCTGATAAGGCAGGTCATCGAGCACGCCCGCCGCCTCCATCACGGCCTGAGCGTTGTAGCTCTGGTCGCCCACCACCAGCGTTTGCGCGTGCGCGCTCAGACACAGCAATGCGGCAACCATCCCGGCTACCCGTTTTGTCAGATCACGCACATTTGTCTCCAGCTACCTGTTCTTGGGGACGGACAAGATGGGGGACTGATCAGCGCGTGTAAAATACCGATAACGCATAACCTAATTCTATAATAATGCGAATAATGCATTTTCAACCCCGTAGAAACGCCCCCGGGAATACGCCGACATTGCGTAGCGCCGTGCACCACCTACACTGATTTGAGTCCAGCGCCCAGGGTCATTTCTGTAGATCGCCCGCAGATACCTGCACGCATTGCTCGACAAAAAAGCAGTTGCCCAACTGATTAATAGAGTCGATATGAAAGAGCATCCGCGGCGGCGTGAATCACCTCTCCTGGCTCAGCTTGGCCTGCTGTGCCTGGCCCTTGCCGGTTGCACGGTCGGGCCGGATTTCAGCCGCCCCGAGGTGCCCGCAGCGGCCGGCTACACAAAAGAACCGCTGACGACCACCGCCCAGGCCGATATCGACACCGGCGGCGCGGCGCAGCGCTTGATCGCGGGCATGGACATTCCGGGGCAATGGTGGACGCTGTTCCACTCAACGACATTAAATGCCCTGGTTGAAGAAGCCCTGCGTGCCAACCCGGATGTCAGCGCGGCGCAAGCGGCCTTGCGCCAGGCCAATGAGCAGGTTTACGCCGACCAGGCGTCGCTGTTTCCCGCCGTCAACGCCAATCTCCAGAAGACCCGGGAGAAAGTCTCGGGCGTCACGACGGGGGCCCCCTCATCGCCCATCCTTACGCTCAGCTCGGCGTCGCTGAGCGTGTCCTATGCCCCGGACGTGTTCGGCGGCACGCGCCGGCAGATCGAATCGACCACGGCCCAGGCCGAGTACCAACGCTTCCAACTGGAGGCGACCTACCTCACCCTGACCTCCAATGTAGTCAACACGGCGGTCAGCCTGGCGTCTTTGCGCGATCAAGTGGCGGCCACCGAGGCCATTATCCGACTGCAGAGCGATCAGCTCGACGTCCTGCAAGCCCAACGACAATTGGGCGCCATCAGCAATGCCGACGTGCTCACGCAGCAAACCGCGCTGGCCCAGACCCGCGCCACCCTGCCGCCCCTGCAAAAGCAGCTGGCGCAGACTCGCAACCAACTGATGACCTACCTCGGCCGGTTCCCCAATCAGGACCGCGACGAACGTTTCCAGCTGGCCTCCCTGCACTTGCCGACAGACCTGCCCGTCAGTCTGCCCTCGGCGATTGTCGGCCAGCGACCGGACGTGCGCTCGGCCCAGGCTCAATTGCACCAGGCCAGCGCCAACATTGGCGTGGCGGTCGCCAATCAGTTGCCGCAGTTCAGCATCACCGGTTCCGTGGGCTCCACGGTGGCGAGCGGCACCCGGCTGTTCTCGGCCGGCTCCGGCGTCTGGAGCCTGGCGGGCGGGATTGCCCAACCGATCTTCGATGCCGGCGCCCTGGAGCATCGCAAACGCGCCGCCGTGGCGGCCTACGATGAATCCGCGGCGCGTTATCGCGGCACCGTGTTGGTCGCGTTTCAGGACGTGGCCAATGCACTGCGCGCCCTCGAAGCCGACGCCGAGACCCTCGACCAGCAGGTTGCCGCTGAGCGCTCGGCGCAAGCCAACCTGGACCTGGTGCAGGCCCAATTCCGCCTGGGCGCGGTGGCCTACATCAACCTGCTCAGCGCCCAGCAGACCTACCAGAACACCGTGCTGGCGCGGGTCAGGGCGCAGGCTGCTCGCTACAGCGATACCACGGCCCTCTTCCAGGCGCTGGGAGGCGGCTGGTGGAACCGCACCGATGTCGACCCCGCCACCCGAGGCCAGCCGGACCGCTTCGGCCTGCCGTCATGGCGGGAGCTGATGCCGGCCGACAATGCGCACGCGACGCCCGCCACAGCGGCGGGCTGGACTGAACCGAATCATTGAACCCGTGAGACTCTCCATGGCCGACGTCCAGACTGCCTCTCCCCCGCCCTCCGAGCCCGGCGTACCGCGCAAGCGTCGACTGTGGCGGCCGATGTTGATCATGATCGCGGTGGTATTGCTGATTGTCGCGATCATCGCCGGGGTGAAATTCGTGCAGATTTCCGCGCTGATCGCCCAGTCAAAACTGCCGCTACCCGCCGCCGTGGTGACCGCGATGCCCGTGCCGTATGCCGACTGGCAACCCAGCGTGTCCGCCGTGGGTTCGATGAAGGCGGTGCGCGGCGTGGACGTGACCACCGAAGTCGGCGGCATCGTGCGCACCCTCGGTTTCACGCCCGGACAGCAGGTGGCGGCCCAGACGCTGCTGGTGCAGTTGAATGCCGACGCCGACGTCGCGCAGCTTCACTCCCTGGAGGCGACTGCCGACCTGGCGGGCATCGTGCTCAAGCGTAACAAGGCTCAATTGGCGGTCAATGCGGTGTCCCAGGCCCAGGTCGACACCGACACGGCAGACTTGAAGGCCAAACTTGCCGCCGCCGAACAACAACGCGCGCTGGTGGCGAAAAAGACCATTCGCGCACCGTTTGCCGGGCGTATCGGGATCACCGGCGTCAACCCCGGCCAATACCTCAACCCAGGCGACAAAATTGCCACGCTGCAGACCTTCGACCCCATCTATATCGACTTCAATGTCCCACAGAACCAGCTCGGGTCCCTTGCCATCGGCCAACAGGTCCTGGTGACCGCCGACGGCCTTTCCGAACAAACCTTCACGGGGCGGATCAGCACGGTCGACACCCAATTCGATCCGACCACGCGCAACGTCACCGTCGAAGCCACCGTCGAGAACCCCAGGCAAAGCCTGGTGCCCGGTATGTTTGCCCGCGCCGTGGTCAATTCCGGCGCTTCCCAACGCTACCTCACCGTTCCACAGACCTCGGTGACCTACAACCCCTACGGCACCACCGTGTTCATCGCCACCTCGGGTAAAAACGACAAGGGTGAGGAAGTGCTCAGCGCGCAACAAACCTTTATCAAGACCGGCCCGACCCGGGGCGACCAGGTGGCGATTGTGTCCGGAGTGAAAGAAGGCGATCTGTTGATCACCAGCGGCCAGATGAAACTCAAGAATGGCTCGCCGGTGAAGGTCGACAACCGCGCCGCGCCGTTGAACGACCCGGCTCCGACTCCCCAAGAACATTAAAGGTGTCCCATGAAACTGACCGATACCTTTATCCACCGACCGGTCTGGGCCGTAGTGGTCTCGCTGTTCATCCTGATCCTGGGGCTGCGCTCGATCTTCGAACTGCCGGTGAACCAATGGCCGCGCACCGAAAACACGGTGGTCACCATCACCACCGCCTACTACGGTGCGGACGCCTCCACCGTCGCAGGCTTTATCACCCAGCCCCTGGAAGCGGCTATTGCTCAAGCCCAAGGCATTGACTATCTGTCCTCAACCAGCATCACCGGCGTCTCGACCATCACCGCCACCCTGCGGCTGAACTACGACGCGAGCAAGGCCCTCACCGAGATCAATACCCAAGTCAATTCGGTGAAGAACCAACTGCCCGCCCAGGCCCAGGAACCGGTACTGACGGTGGCCGTCGGGCAGACCACCGACGCCATGTACCTGGGGTTCTACAGTGACACGCTGCCCACCAACAACATCACGGACTACCTGGTGCGGGTGGTCAAACCCAAGCTCGACTCGATCCAGGGCGTGCAAACCGCAGAGATTCTCGGCGGCCGCCAGTTCGCCCTGCGCGCCTGGCTCGACCCGGACAAACTGGCGGCACACAACGTCACCGCGCAGGACGTCTCCACCGCCCTGGCCAACAACAACTACTTGTCCGCCGTGGGCTCGACCCGTGGGCAGTCGGTGACGATCGACCTGACGGCCGGCACTGATTTGCACACGGTGGATGAGTTCAAGCGCCTGGTCATCAAGCACAAAGGCGATGCGCTGGTGTACCTGGAGGATGTGGCGACCGTCACCCTTGGCGCCGAAAGCTATGACAGCAGCGTGGCGTTCTCCGGCAAGCGCTCGGTGTTCATCGGCATCAAGGCGGCTCCCACGGCGAACATCCTGACGGTCGCCAGCAGCGTGCGCGAGGCGTTCCCCGAGCTGCAATCGCAATTGCCCAGCGGGGTGCGCGGCGAGATCGTGTATGACTCGACCGAGTTCATCAACACGTCGATTTACGAGGTGGTCAAGACCCTGGTCGAAGCCATGATCATCGTCTCGGTGGTCATCTACCTGTTCCTCGGCTCGTTCCGTGCGGTAATTGTGCCGCTGGTGGCGATTCCGCTGTCACTGGTGGGAACGTTCTTTGTCATGTACCTGTTGGGGTACTCCATCAACCTGCTGACGCTGCTCGCCCTGGTACTGGCGATAGGGCTGGTGGTGGACGACGCGATTATTGTGGTGGAAAACGTCGACCGGCATATCAAGGAGGAAGGTAAAGGCGTACTGGACGCCGCGCTGATCGCGGCGCGCGAACTGGGCGGCCCGATCATTGCGATGACCGTGGTGCTGGTGGCCGCCTACGTGCCGATCGGGCTGCGCAGCGGCCTCACGGGTGCCCTGTTCAAGGAGTTCTGTTTCTCGCTGGCAGGCGCCGTGACCGTGTCGGCCGTGGTGGCGTTGACACTCTCACCGATGATGACGTCGCGGCTGTTCAAGCCTGGGCAGGAAGAAGGCCGTTTCGCCCGGCGGCTCGACCAGTATTTCGACTGGTTGCGCAAACGCTATCACCGCGTGCTGGCCGGCGGACTGGACGTCTGGCCGGTGCTGGTGACCTTTGGTTTCGCCCTGTTCCTGCTGGTCGCGGCCAGCGGCATGACGGCCAAGAGCGAACTGTCGCCCACCGAAGACCAGGGGTTGGTGTTCATGCAGATCAAGGGCCCGCCGACGGCGTCACCGCAGCAGATGGAGCGCATTGCCGACCAGGCGTTCCAGATCGCCAACAAAGAACCCGAATACGCGCAGATGTTCCAACTGACCGGCCTGCCGGCACTCAACCAGGGCCTGGGCGGCGTGCTGCTCAAATCCTGGGGCGACCGCACCCGCTCCCAGGCCCAACTGATTCTGGACCTCCAGCAAAAATGGAATCAGGTGCCGGGGGCCAGCATCGCGGCCTTCCCGCTGCCCTCGCTGCCGGGGGCCCAAGGGTTGCCGGTGCAATTTGTGATCACCACCACCGACTCGGTGGAGAACCTCAACGAAGTCGCGCAGGCGGTCATGGCCGAGGCCCTGAAACAACAGCTGTTCTGGTTCGCCGATATGGATTTGAAGCTGGACAAACCCCAGGCACGCTTGGTGGTCGACCGGGAAAAAATTGCCGCATTGGGCATGACCCAGGCCGATGTGGGCGCCGCGTTGTCAGCCGCTCTGGGTGGCAATTACGTGAACTATTTCTCCACCGCCGGGCGCTCGTACAAAGTCATTCCCCAGGTGTTGCAGGTCAACCGCCTCAACCCCGAGCAGATCCTCGATTACTACATCCGCACACCTGCCGGCAACATGATACCGGCGCGTACGGTGGCGCATATCGAGACCTCGACCCAGCCGGAATCGATCAACCACTTCCAGCAACTCAACTCGGCGACGCTGGGCGGCGTCAGCGGTGTGGCCCAGGGCGAGTTGCTGGCGAAGCTGAACACGATCCTCAACCACGTTGCCCCTTCGGGCTATACCTCGGACTTCGCCGGCGAGTCGCGGCAGTTCATGCAGGAGTCTGGTGGGTTCGTCGGCCTGCTGCTGTTCTCGATCCTGATCGTCTACCTGGCGCTGGCCTTCCAGTTCGAGAGCTTTCGCGACCCCGTGGCGATCCTGTTCTCCGTGCCGCCCGCGTTGTTCGGCGCGTTGGCGTTTATCACCATGGGCTACGCGTCGATCAATGTGTACACCCAGGTGGGCCTGGTGACGCTGCTGGGGTTGATCACCAAGCACGGGATTCTGATCGTGCAGTTTGCCAACCAATTGCAACGCGCCGGCCACAGCAAGCGTGAGGCGATTGAAGAAGCGGCCGCCGTGCGCCTGCGCCCTATCCTGATGACCACGGCGGCGATGGTGCTGGGCGTGGTGCCGCTGGTGTGGGCGTCCGGGGCCGGTGCGGCTGGGCGCCATGACATGGGCTTGGTGATCTTCGCCGGCTTGTCGATCGGGACGCTGTTGACGCTGTTCATGGTACCGGCGATGTACCTGTTCATGGGAGCCACGCACGCTCACGAAACCGGGCAATCGCGGCTCGATTCAGAGCCGGCGCGAGCGCCCTGATCCGCCCCAAATAGGTGCACCATGTGCAGGGCGCCTACCCCATGCTCAAACGTCATAATCCCCGGCTCGCCTGCGTGGTAACCTCGCGCCACCATGAATAGACAGTGATCGTCACTGAAGACGACAGAGCCAGGAAAGAACATGCCAAAAATCTCTCACTCAGCGTTGCGCCGCAACTTCCGTGAATTGCTTGCCAAGAAAATGTGCGTTGAAACCGCCTCGGTGTTCGACCCCATGTCCGCGCGTATCGCGGCCGACCTGGGGTTCGAGGTCGGTATCCTGGGTGGCTCGGTCGCTTCGTTGCAGGTACTTGCAGCTCCCGATTTTGCGCTGATCACCCTGAGTGAGTTCGTTGAACAGGCCACCCGCATCGGGCGCGTGGCCCAGTTGCCCTTTATCGCCGACGCCGACCACGGTTATGGCAACGCCCTGAACGTGATGCGCACCGTCGAGGAGCTTGAGCGTGCCGGCGTGGCGGCGCTGACGATTGAGGACACCTTGCTGCCGGCGCAGTTCGGGCGTAAATCCACCGACCTGATTTCCATCGAAGAAGGCATCGGCAAGGTCAAGGCGGCGCTGGAGGCGCGTGTCGATCCAGAACTCTCGATCATCGCCCGCACCAACGCCGGTGTGTTGCCGACCGCCGACGTCATCGAGCGCACCAAGGCCTATGAAAAAGCCGGCGCCGATGGCATCTGCATGGTCGGCGTCAAAGACTTCGAGCACCTTGAGCAGATCGCGGCGAACCTCACGGTGCCGTTGATGCTGGTGACCTACGGCAATCCCCTGCTCCATGACAGCGAGCGCCTGGCCAGCCTGGGCGTACGCATCGTGGTGGCCGGGCATGGCGCCTACTTTGCCTCGATCAAGGCCACCTATGACAGCCTGCGCGCCCAGCGCAAGCTGACCCACAGCACCTCGAACCTGAGTGCCACCGAGTTGACGCATACCTACACGTTGCCGGAGAGCTACGTGGCCTGGGCTGAAGAATTCATGGATGTGAAAGAGTAATAGGCACCCGGTAGTTGGCACTGGAATATCCAGCCACTACTTCCAGTCGATATAAAAAAGCCGCCGCAGAACCTGCGGCGGCAAACCAAAGGGTAGTGTCGAAGCAGAGCGGCTAAGACCCTGACCACGCTACACCCCCAACCGATTAAATAATGTGAAGTTTAATTAATCGAGTTTAATCCCGTCCCCCGCTGCGCACCGCGAAAAATCCGTTAATAATCAGGACTCGACAAACACGTCGAGCACAATAAAAACGGCACTGCGCTCACCTGGAATCCCTGCCCATTAAACCTATGCGTCTTTCAATAAAGTGCGGTGTAACTGTGCGCGCTCATTATTTCGGGGAAATAAGAACATGATCAGAAAGTGCAGCCTGTTGACGCTGGCGATAGGCGTCGGCATCAGCCAACTCAGCTTTGCCGATTCGGTGACCGACCAGGCAGAGTCCAAGGGCTTTATAGAAGGCAGCAGCCTTACGGGGCTGCTGCGCAACTATTACTTTGACCGCGACCGCCAGAGCGGCAAGGCTGACAACCGCGACTGGACCCAAGGCGCGATGCTCAACTACGCCTCAGGCTTTACCCAGGGCACTATCGGTTTTGGCGTGGATGCCTATGCCTACGGCGCGATGAAGCTCGACGCCACGCACGCCGATGCGGGCACCGGCGAATTGCCGACCGACCGGCATGGCGACCCTGAAAATGGCTACGGTTCAGTGGGCGCAGACGTGAAGATCAAGGTCTCCAAGACCCAGTTGAAATTCGGTGACATGCAGCCCACCGCCCCGGTCTTCGCCACCGGCGGCACACGTATTTTGCCGCAGACCGCGACCGGGTTTGACCTGACCAGCAGCGAGATCGCCGGGCTGGACCTGGAGGCCGGGCACTTCACCAGCACCAACAGCGGCATGACCAGCAACCATGACCACGATATCTACGCCACTTACGCCAACGTGGCGGCCAACAGCGCAAGCTTCGTCGGTGGCAAGTACACCTTCACGCCGTCGTTGAGCGCCACGCTGTATGCCGGTGAACTGGAAGATATCTGGCGCCAGTACTACACCAACCTCAACTATGTGATCCCGTTGAGCCACGACCAGTCGCTGGCACTGGATGGCAACCTGTATCGCACCCTCGACACCGGCAGTGCCAAGGCCGGGGCGATCAACAACACGACGTACTCGGTCGCTGCGGCCTACTCGTTCCTGGCGGCGCATACCCTGACGTTGTCGTACCAGAAAGTACATGGCGACACGCCGTTCGACTACATCGGCACGGGCAACAACGGCGCGGGTGAAGGTGGCGATTCGGTGCTGCTGGCCAACTCGATCCAGTGGGGCGATTTCAACGGTCCGGGCGAGCAGTCCTGGGGCATCCGCTATGACCTGAACATGGCCAGTTTCGGCGTCCCCGGCCTGAGTTTCATGACCCGCTACGTCAACGGTTCGGACATCAATGGCACGCACACACCGGCCAACAGTGCCTATGCCGGCGACTACGGTGCCGAGGGAGACCACCACGAGACCGATGTGGAGGCCAAGTACGTGCTACAGAGCGGCCCGGCGAAAAACCTGTCGTTTCGCCTGCGTGACGCGATGGTGTCATCCAACGCCGATCAGGGCGATGGCAAGTTGAATGAACTGCGGGTGATCGTCGACTACCCGTTCACCCTGCTGTAACCAGGCCCTGCACCGGCCACCCCAGCGGGCGGCCGGTGCACGCACACTACCCTACCCAGCCGACGGCGGTTTTAGGGATCACCTCGGACTCGTCCAGTTTCGAGGCAAACATGCTCACCGCACGGACCGCGTCACCGGTACTGGTGCGTATCTGCAAAATCACCGAACCGGCCTGGTCGGCCAGGTTGACGCCACGCTGCGCGCCTTCCTGGGTCGCATTCATGCTGGACACCGCATCGCGGGTTTCCGAGAGGATCATGCCGATCATCTCGGCAATTTCCGCGGTGGAGCGGCTGGTGCGCCCGGCCAATTGCCTGACCTCGTCGGCCACCACGGCAAAGCCGCGCCCCTGATCGCCTGCGCGTGCCGCCTCGATGGCGGCGTTAAGCGCCAACAGGTTGGTCTGGTCGGCAATACCGCGGATGGTATTGACGATCGCGGTGATTTGCTCGGAACGATCGCCCAACTGCCCGACCAGCCGTGCCGAAGCGCCGATGTTATCGGCGATGCGGCGCATTTCAGCGGCAGTCTCTTGAATCACATCGGTGCCATGCTCGGCAAAACGCTCGGTCTCGGATGAAATATGGTAGGCCCGGGATGCCCCGCGAGAGTCTTCCTCGAACTTCTCCACGCGCTCGGTGATGTCACTGGCGAACTTGACGATTTTGATCAACTTGCCGTCGCCGTCGTACACCGGGTTGTAGCTGGCTTCCAACCACACCACACGCCCACCTCGACCGATGCGCTTGAACTGCCCGGTGAAGAATTCGCCGTTGTTAAGACGGCGCCAAAAGTCGCTGTATTCACCGCTGTTGACCAGTGCCGGTTCGCAGAACATACGGTGGTGCTTGCCTTTGAGTTCCGGCAGTGAGTAACCCATGACCTGTTGGAAGTTGTCATTGGCGTCGAGCACCACACCATTCAAATCAAACTCGATCACCGCCATTGCACGGTCCAGGGCCGCCGTTTTGCTGCGGGTGGCGGCTTCCTGCTCGACTTTTTGCGTCACGTTCAGCGCGTACTTGACCACTTTCAACACTTGCCCCTGTGCATCCGGCACCGGGTTGTAACTGGCCTCCAGCCACACGGTTTTACCGTGGGAATCCAAACGTTTGAAGGTGCCCGATACAAACTTGCCGGCCTTGAGCTCATTCCAGAACGCCGCGTAGGCGGGACTGCCGGTCAATTCAGACGGGCAAAAGTCACGGTGGGACTTGCCGACCAACTGATCGGCGGTGTACCCCATGGTCTTCTGGAAGTTCTCATTGCTGCGCAACACCTTTCCGGTCAGGTCGAATTCGACCACCGCCATTGAACGGTCGAGTGCGGCGAACAATCCCTTGTATTGCGTAATTTCGGCCGTCCTGGCCGCCAGTTCTGCTTTAAGCGCTTTATTGAACATGACGTACCCTCACTCGAGCGTTTTCACTGATGCTTGAGTCTAGTATCGGCAGAAAAATAGTGACTTGAGGCGCAAAAAATAATTATTAATTGACGCCAAGTAATTGATCATAAATGCCACAGAAGTGACCGGCGCGGTGCCAGTGTTTAGACTGGCTGCCCTTTACTCGACCCGAGCCCATCATGGCCAACCACGACCTGAGCTTTACCCCCGATCCCGACGCCGATTCGATCTCTTCCGACGTTATCGGCTTCAACGGCATCCTGGTTTCCACGCAAATTCCAACCCGCGCCGACGGCAGCCTGGAACTGGGTGATATCAGCCTGCAAAGCGAATGCACCCTGCAGGCGTTGAAAGTCGCCCTGGAAAAAGCCGGCAGCTCCATGGACCGCGTGATGCACCTGACCATTTATCTGACCGATATGGCCGACCGCGCCGCATTCAACGAGGTCTACAAACGCTTTTTCGCCAAGCCCTGGCCCGTGCGCGCAGCGGTTGGCGTTGCCGCCCTGGCCGTTGAAGGCATGCGCGTCGAAGTCACCGCGATGGCCGCCAAAGCCTGAACAGCCCCCTCCCACAAATTGTGTGCAGGCAAGCCAATCCTCATTCCACCTGTGCCGCATGGGTGACCTGCATTGTTAAGCGCTGGCGCCCTGCACACCGCATAACCCTGTGGGAGGGGGCTTGCTCCCGATAGCGGGGCATCAGTCACAAATAAGCTGACTGACAGGCCGCCATCGGGAGCAAGCCCCCTCCCACAAGGATTGAGCGGTTTGCACACCGGCCCTATGGTAGGTGCCCGCCCAGCGTTTCACGGCTACAATGCGCGCCTCAACCGTGACAAGCCTGACTAAAAAAACTATGTCCTTGCCCAAGCATCACCTGGAATTGCTCAGCCCTGCCCGCGATGTCGCCATTGCGCGCGAGGCGATCCTGCATGGCGCCGATGCCGTCTATATCGGCGGCCCAAGCTTCGGCGCACGCCATAACGCCTGCAATGAAGTGAGCGATATCGCTCAACTGGTCGAATTCGCCCGGCGTTATCACGCCCGTGTGTTCACCACCATCAACACCATCCTGCATGACAACGAGCTGGAACCGGCGCGCCGGCTGATCCATCAGCTGTACGACGCCGGCGTCGATGCCCTGATCGTGCAAGACCTGGGCGTGATGGAGCTGGATATTCCGCCCATCGAACTGCACGCCAGTACCCAGACCGACATCCGCACCCTGGCCCGCGCCAAGTTTCTCGACCAGGCCGGTTTCTCGCAGTTGGTATTGGCCCGTGAGCTGAACCTGCAAGAGATCCGTGCAATCGCCGACGAGACCGATGCCGCCATCGAATTCTTCATCCACGGCGCCCTGTGCGTGGCATTCTCCGGGCAGTGCAACATCTCCCACGCGCAGAATGGCCGCAGCGCCAACCGTGGCGACTGCTCCCAGGCGTGCCGCCTGCCCTACACCTTGAAAGACGATCAGGGCCGCGTCGTGGCCTTTGAAAAGCACCTGCTGTCGATGAAGGACAACAACCAGAGCGCCAACCTGCGCGCCCTGGTGGAAGCCGGCGTGCGTTCGTTCAAGATCGAAGGCCGCTACAAAGACATGGGTTATGTGAAAAACATCACCGCCTACTACCGCCAGCGCCTCGATGACATCCTGGAAGACCGCCCGGACCTGGCTCGCGCGTCCAGTGGCCGCACCGCGCATTTCTTCCTGCCCGACCCGGAAAAAACCTTCCACCGAGGCAGCACCGACTACTTCGTCAGCGATCGCAAGATCGACATCGGCGCCTTCGACACCCCGACCTTCACCGGCCTGCCGGTCGGCGTGGTGGAAAAAGCCGGTAAGCGCGACCTGCAAGTGGTGACCCATGAGCCGCTGTCCAATGGTGATGGCCTCAATGTGCTGATCAAACGCGAAGTCGTCGGTTTTCGCGCCAACATCGCCGAGCCTAAAGGCGAGTTCGAAGAAGACGGTGCCAAGCGCTACCGGTACCGCGTCGAGCCGAATGAAATGCCGGCCGGCCTGCACCAGTTGCGCCCCAACCACCCACTGAACCGCAACCTGGACCATAACTGGCAACAGGCGCTGCTCAAGACCTCGGCCGAGCGCCGTATCGGCCTGTCCTGGGTAGCGCGCCTGCGTGAAGACCAGCTGCAAGTCACCGCCACCAGCGAAGAAGGCCTGAGCGCCAGCGTCACCCTACCCGGCCCGTTTGGCGTGGCCAACAAGCCGGAACAGGCGCTGGAGACCTTGCGTGACCTGCTCGGCCAACTGGGCACCACCGAGTACCACGCCATCGACATCCAGCTGGATGCACCGCAAGCGTTCTTCATCCCCAACTCACAGCTCAAGGCTTTGCGCCGCGAAGTGATCGAAGCACTGACCGCCGCTCGCGTTGCCGCTCATCCACGTGGCGGGCGCAAGGCTGAAACCTCGCCGCCGCCGGTGTACCCGGAAGCGCACCTGTCGTTCCTGGCCAACGTCTACAACCAGAAGGCCCGGGATTTCTACCACCGTCACGGCGTAAAGCTGATCGACGCGGCCTTCGAAGCTCACGAAGAAACGGGCGAAGTGCCGGTGATGATCACCAAACACTGCCTGCGTTTCTCGTTCAACCTGTGCCCTAAACAGGCCAAGGGGGTGACGGGCGTGAAGACCAAGGTGGCGCCGATGCAATTGATCCATGGCGATGAAGTGCTGACGCTCAAGTTCGACTGCAAACCCTGCGAGATGCACGTGGTGGGCAAGATCAAGGGGCATATCCTCGGCCTGCCGCAGCCTGGCAGTGTGGTCGGTTACATCAGCCCGGATGACTTGCTCAAGACCATCCCGCGCGCACCGCACTGAGTCGACCCAGAGAGGTATAAACCAGGCGCTGGACGAAACCGACGCCTGGCGCCTCAGCGGCGCTCAACCGAAATAATTGGGAAACGTGTTAGGCCCCGCGTACAGGAAGTTCGCCGACGTCAGTTTGATGCCTTTGGGAAACTTCAGCTCGACGAACGGACTGCCCGCCGTGACAGGGCCCAAATTCGTCGGCACCTGATCGGTGCTGAATATCACCATATAGTCACCTCGTCCCTCGTAGCGCTTGTTACCCAAAAACAACAGGGTTTCGACGTTTTCACCATTAAATTGCTGGCCCGGTGGGTTAACGTAGACCCCGCCTTTGGAGCCAGCACGCGTGGCTTCACGCGAGGCATCATTAATACTCAACTGCCGCGTAATCGCTTCTGCGCCGTCCTTATTGGTGTAATGAATGTAAACCGGCTGCCCGTTGTACGTGCCCGAATCCACTACCGACTGCCAGTTTGGATGGTTCACCAATTTCTGACTTGCCGCCGTGTTGCCGGGCGCCTGGAGGCGACCTTTCGAACTCGCATCCGTTGCCTGCGTTTTCTTTGCGCCGGGGCGTTCGCCGCCTTGAACCCCTCGCCTGGCCCAGACGCCGGTTTCATCCGGCTTGGCAATAATGCCGCTGCTCACCAGCCGGGTCGGGTCTTGAGGGTCCGGTACCCGCAGCAGATAGTGCACGTTGTCCCCGGCGTCCGGCTTGGCGCCAGCGAAATACCTGGCGCCGTTGTACTCGATTTCACGCATGCCCGAGCCGGCCTTGGAGAGCGGCGTTGCGTTGAATTTGAACTGATTGACGCCCTTGGCCAGGTTCTGCGAGGTATTGGGCGCCCATTTCAATCCCTGTACACCGCCTTCCCATGCGACGCCTGGCGCACCCGGCCTGAAGGTGTAACTGGCAAAGTGGGTTGAGGGTTTCAGAAACTTCGGAATGACCGGTTTCACCAGTCGGATGCCACTCGTTACAACTTCGGTGACGACTTTTTCGACCGGCAGCAAAAAGGACAGAATATCTATCCATATCTGCGCGAGCCCTTCTATGGGGCGCCCGGCACTGATTGCTTCGATTCCGTGCCAGAGAGGCACAAAACCTTTCAGCACTTCGCGACGTTTTTCCCTCTCTTGCTTGAATGCCTGATAGTTTTTCCGGTCATCTTTCTCGGCGTCAGTAACGCGTTCCGGGTCCTCTTGTGCGCTGTGCAGCAAGTCCAGATCGCTCAGGTAAAACAACTTCTCGCCGACTAGCGTCGATAGCTGCTTGTTGCGCTCCAGGAACAGCGCCTGCGGGTTGGACTGAGTGGTCGCACCTGCAGCCGGTGCCGGCAATTCCCCCAGGGGCTCCAGCGCGTAAAGCTGCGCTGAAAAAGACGTGTTGTCCGGCTGCACACCGGGCTGCTTATCCACTTTGGCCTGGTACTGGCTGCCTTGAATATTCGGCTTTTGCCACGCCGTGAACGTCTCGGAGTAACCACCGTCGGGCAAGCGTTTTTTTCCGATCACGCTGCTGCCTTGGAAGACACTGATATAGTCATCCCGTTTAACCACCGTCCCCTGTTCAGGGTTGACCTCATACACGGTGGTCTTGCCCTGATGGACAGCCTTGAGCAAGAACGTGCGGCGCTCCAGCTTGCCGTCCGTTCCCGATGACTTCATTGCATACACACCGACGTCGCCCTGGGCGATAGCAATCTGGTCCGGCACGGGCAAGGTCGAGAACACCTCCTGGAGGATCGTGGCGTAGGCGGTTTTCTTGTTCGCCAGATCCGTTTTGAAGTCCTCACCGAACCGTTTGTCGTCGTAGAGCGCCACCGGGTAGGTTTTGTTGTCCGGGTCGGCATGGCCCTTGATCGGGGACACCTGCTGTGTGCCGATGAAATAGTCCTTGCGCATTGGCATGGGCGTGGAAAGACTGTTGACGGCGTCCGCTATTTCTTCGAGGTGTTTGTCCAGTGCGGCAACAGCTTTTTGAATATCCGCCTGTGAATATTCGGTTTTGCGCTCAAGGATGCCATTCGCCACCGCCCATTCCAGCGCAGGACCTACGCGGGCCGCAGCAATGAAAAGCGCCTGCTCGGGGGTCACCGCCGTGGCACTCATTTTCCCTGGCAAAGCGATCAGCTCTTGCTGGGTCATGCGCTTGGATGAGCCAGGCTCGATGCCTTCAGCCAGATTGACGCCATGCTGAAAACTCACCCAGCTGGCCGAGTTTTTGCTCAGGCCCGACGGCGCCGCCGCCAACTCACGCTTCACCGCCGCAGGGGCATCAAGCGCACGCTTGTGACGGACGTTGCCGGGTTCTGTTGCGGCTTGAACGTTTCCTGCCAGGTAGTCAGGGGTTGGAAAGGTAAAAAGAGTGGTTTTCATCGTTCGCCATTGGGGTGGGGAATTTGCTCCAGGCTGCGGTAGACCCGCAACCTGGCATCCATCCACCCTGTGTGGCACCTGCGTAGGAATCTGTTCCATCTAAGGCGCAGGGATCACGCCTTTTCAATTCGGCCAGGGGCTTTCAGGGGCCACCACCAACCCCGCTGCAACCCTGCCGCCGCCAGCAGAATCGCCGCCACGCCCAGCCATTGCAGCCATCCCAGGCGATGTCCGAACGCAATCGAATCCACGAAAATGGCTGCAATCGGGTAGATAAACGACAGCGCGCCGGTGATCGCCGTCGGCAGTTTCTGGATCGCGCCGTAGAGCAATACATACATCAAGCCGGTATGCACCACGCCAAGGGTGGCCAAGGCCGCCCATGCGTTGCCCGCCGCCGGCAAGCTGTTCCAGGGCACCAATGGCGCCAGCAACAAGGCACCGGTGATGACCTGGATCAAGGCCATCAAGTGCGGTGGCACGGCTTTCAGGCGTTTGATGATCAGCGCCGCCACCGCGTACAAAAACGCCGCGCCCAGGGCCAGGGCGATGCCCGTCAAGTAATCACCGCCGCCGCTCTGTTGCGCGCCATGGGCGGTGACAATCGCCAGCATGCCGAGGAACGCCACACTCAACCACGCCAGTTTCTGCACGGTGATCTTTTCCCCGAGAAACACCGCCGCCAACATCACCAGCATGAACGGCTGGACGTTGTACACCGCCGTACTGATGGCGATGGACGCGCGGGAATAGGACTCGAACAGCAGCAGCCAGTTGCCGACGATGGCCACCCCGCTGAGCATGGCCAGCCCCAGCGTGGCCCAGGTGAGCAAGTCCAGGCGCAAATAGCCCAGTAGTGCACACACCAGCAGCAGCGTCAGCCCCCCGATCACACAGCGCCAGAACACCACTTCGATGACCGACACGCCAGACACCAGCACAAACCAGCCAATGGTGCCGGAGATCAGCATGGCGGCGACCATTTCCCATGACCCGCGACGGATGGATGTATCCATGATTGAGGCTCCTCAAGTGAGGCTCAATTATGGCAATCTGCTTGGCAGTGGCTCCAGCGACTAAAGAAGGCAAAAGCCCAAAATCACCTTTTCTTATTAGGCGAACATCATGATTGACACCATCGACCAGCAACTGATCGCCGCCTTGATGGATGACTCGCGGCTGTCGCTCAAGGCTCTGGCGGGCATCACTGGGTTGTCCTCGCCTAGCGTGGGCGAGCGCCTGCGCCGCCTGGAGGAGCGCGGCGTGCTGACTCACTACACCGTCGACATCGACCCCCGGCATTTCGGCTACCTGCTGCAAGCCATCGTGCGCATCCGCCCGTTACCCGGCAAATTGCAGGAAGTGGAACGTCAGATCCAGGCGATCCCGGAGTTCACCGAATGCGACAAGGTCACCGGTGATGACTGCTTTATCGCACGCTTGCATGTGCGCACCATGGAGCAGCTCGACACCCTGCTCGACCGGCTCAACACCTACGCCGAAACCAATACCGCCATCGTCAAGAAAACCCCGGTCAAACGGCGCTTGCCGCCCTTGGCTGACTGACGGCGTGCAGCCCCTTGGCGGCGGCCAGCAAGCCTTGAAACTGGCGATAACGTGCGTTTAACCGCGGCTGCTGCGTGAGGTCCGGCCAGTACCGCGCCTTGACCGGCATGCCGGTTTGCAACAGCCTGTCGCCCTGCCCGATCGCCAGGAACCCCAGCTTCGCCGCACCGATACAGGCGCTTAACTCGCTGCCGCGCAGCGTGAAAACTTCCCGCTGCAGGATATTGGCCAGCAGCTGTGCCCAGTATTCACTGCGCGCCCCGCCACCGACCAAGGCAAAGCGCTCGACGTGGGCACCGGCCGATTGCACCGCGTGCCACGCATCCAACAAACCGAAACCCACGCCCTCCAGCACCGCATAACCGAGCATGGCCGCCGTGCAATCATGGCCCAGGCCCATAAAACCGCCGCGTAGCAGCGGGTCGTTGTGGGGGGTGCGCTCGCCGGCCAGATACGGCAGGAACAGCGGCATCTCCGGGGGCACGGGCTGCTCGATCGGCCATTGCGCCTGGATCTGATCCAGCAAGGCCTGTTCGTCCGGCATGCCGGTCAGCCGCGTGACCCAGCGCAGGCAACTCGCCCCGGCCAGCATGGCCCCCATGGTGTACCAGCGGTGCGGCAATGCATGGCAGAAACTGTGCACCGCACTGCCCGGGTTGCCGGCAGCGTGATCAGTGATGGCGACGATGGCCGCGCTGGTGCCCAGGGTGATGAAACCATCGCCGGCGTTGATGGCACCCATGCCCACTGCAGCCACCGGGTTGTCGCCACCGCCGCCGGCGATCACCACGCCAGGCGCCAGCCCCAGGTCGCCGGCCGTCAACACGGCACTGGCGGCACCGCCTTCGACCAGCCGGGGCAGTTGGCGCGGCACCAGGCCCGTGGCGCGCACCATCGGGGTAAACCACTCACGCTGCGCCACGTCCAGCCACAGCGTACCGGCGGCATCGGACATCTCGCTGATGCGCTCGCCACTCAAGCGCAACCGCAGGTAATCCTTGGGCGACAACACCCAATCAATCGCGGCGAAGACGTCAGGCTCATGCTGTTGCAGCCACAGCAGCTTGGGGGCGGTCAGCCCGGCCATGGGCAAGCTGCCGGTCACTTCGGCGAACTCGCTTCCCAGTTGTTCGGCCTCGGCCACCGCCCGCGAGTCATCCCACAGGATGGCCGGGTACAGCACGCGGTCGTCCTTGCCCAGCAACACCGCGCCGTGCATTTGCCCCGACAGGCCGATACAGGCGACACGGGCGTAGGCTTCATGGGCACGCAATTGCTCCAGCGCCTGCACGCAAGCCAGCCACCAATCCTGCGGCGCCTGTTCGGACCAGCCATTGTGGCGCCGCGACACGCTCAAGCGCACCCCGGCGTGGGCCAGCACGACGCCGTCGATGTCCATCAGGATCGCCTTGAGTTCCGAGGTGCCGAGGTCTATGCCGAGGGAAACAGGACTGCTCATACGGGGGTTATTCCAATCCAATACAGCCACATGAATGGCGAAGTCGCAGGGTGGGCGCCAGGCGCACGCTCTGGGTCGGCGCGTCGGGCCTGGCCATGCGTTGCAGCAGCAGATCGACCGCCCGTGCGCCCAGGGCCTGCACCGGCTGGGCAATCAAAGTCAGGCGCGGCACAAAAAAATCCGCCCAGTCAAAATCATCGAAACCCACCAGGGCCATCTGCCCCGGCACCGCTATGTGTGCGTCACGCAACGCGTGCATGGCACCCAGGGTCATCAGGTTATTGCCGGCCATGATCGCCGTAGGTGGCGCCGCCAGGCCGAGCAACTGCGCGGTGGCCTGGCGCGCCGGCTGCGTATTCGAGCCGCCATTGACCAGCAACTGCGGATCAAACGGCAACCCCGCCGCCTGCAACGCGGCGCGATAACCCGCCACCCGCTCATCCGTGGTACTGAAGCCCTCGCGTCCGGCAATGAAGCCGATGCGGCGGTGGCCATGGGCGATCAGGTGAGCAATAAGGGCCTGGGTCGGCTGGGCGTTGTCCACCCCGACCTGGTCAAACTGCTCGCTCATCATGCGGTCCACCAGCACTGTGGGGATCTGGTTGACCCGCAGGTAGTCCAGCGCCTTGGAGCCATTCGAGGGGGCCAGCACCATCCCGTCAACCCGCCGATGATGCAGCGCCGTGACCACGCGCAACTCTTGCTCGGGGTCATCGTGGGTATCGACGAACAGCATCATGTAACCGTGCTTGGCACACTCGGTTTCGATGGCGTGCACGGTTTCGCTGAAATAGTGGTTGGACAGCGCCGAGATCGCCACGCCAATCGTGCTGGTGCTGGAGCGGGCCAGCGAGCGCGCCAGGGTGTTGGGGATATACCCCAGCTCCTCAATGGCGCGCTGTACGGCCTGCACCGTCACCGGGCTGACCTTGCGCGTGCCGTTCAATACGTGGGAGACGGTGGAGGTCGACACCCCCGCCCGGCTTGCCACGTCATCCATGGTGACCACGGCGCTTGCCCCTTGCTCAGTGGATCAATGTTTGCTCGACCAGCCGCTGTACGTAGCGACGTTGTCACGGGTGATCAGTTTCGGCGTGAGCAGGGTCACCGCTTCGGCCGGGGCCTTGTCATTGAGAATGTCGTTGCCCACATTCACCGCCGTCTGGGCCATGGCCCATGGATCCTGGCTGGCGGATGCCTGGATCTGCGTGTCGGTCTTCAGCGCGTTCTCGATATCCGGCGCGCCGTCCACCGAGGTGATGATTATGCCGCTGCGTTTCAGTTGCTTGGCCGCCAGGTCGCTGCCGATGGCTTGCGGGTCGTTGATCGCGAACAGCCCATCGATTTTCGGGAAGCGCGTCAGGTAACCCTGCATTACGTTCAAGCCGCCTTCGCGCGAGCCTTTACCGTCCTGGTCGTCCGAGAGCACCTTGATCCCCGGCGCTGCGGCGAATGCCGCCTTGCAGCCTTTGACGCGATCGGTCACGGCGGTGACCTGCGGGCCGTTCTGGATGATCACGTTGCCCTTGCCCGAGAGTTTGTCCACCAGGAACTGGCAGGCCAGCTTGCCGGCTTCGACGTTGTCGGTCTGCACCGTGGCATTCACGCCTTTGGCGTCCACATCCACCGCCACCACCACAATCCCCGCATCCCGGGCTTTCTTGATCGCCGAGGCCATGGCCGACGGGTCGACGGCGTTGAGCAGGATCAAATCGACCTTGGACGAAATGAAGTTATCGATCTGGGAAAATTGCTTGCTCAGGTCATAGTCGGCCGACACCGAGGTGACTTTCACGTTGGGGTTGAGCTCCTTGGCCCGGGCCGTGGCACCGTCGGCCAGGGTCACGAAATACGGGTTGCCCAATGAGCCCATGCTGATGCCCAGGGCCTTGAGTTCACGAGCATCGACGGCCTGGGACACCAGGGTAGCCAAGGCAATGACGGGAAACAGTCGTTTGAAGTTCATGCCGGTCTCTCTTGTGATTGTTGTTTGAATGAACTCAGGTCCGCGCACCGGACTGGCGATAGCGATCCAGCGCGACCGCACCGATGATCACGATCCCCTTGATGATGTACTGCCAGATGTCCGACACCCCCAGCAGCACCAGGCCATTGGTGAGCACCGCGATAATCAGCGCGCCGATCAGGGTGCCGCCGATGGTGCCGACACCTCCGGTGAAACTGGTGCCGCCGAGGATCACTGCGGCGATTGCATCCAGTTCATAGGATTGGCCCAGTTGCAGGCCGTTGGCGGCGAACAGGCGTGAAGCGCTCATCACCGCACCCAGCCCGGCCAATGCGCCGGACATGGCATAGACAAAGAGCAGCACCTTCCACACCTTGATCCCCGACAGCCGCGCCGCCTCGGGGTTGCCGCCCACTGAATAGATCTGCACGCCCATCACCGTGCGGCGCAGGATGAACCACGACAACGCCACCACTGCCACGGCGATCACCACCAGCCACGGCACGCCGAGGATCGAGTCATTGCCGATAAATGCGAAGGGCAGGTCCGGGTTGAACACGGTCTTGTCGTCCGCCAGCAAACGCGCCAGGCCACGCATGGCGGTGAGCGCGCCCAGGGTGACGATAAACGGCGGCAGGCGCATGAAGGCGATCAACCCGCCATTGACCAGGCCCAGCAACAGCCCGAAGCCGATGCCCGCGGCGATCCCGAACATGCCGAACTGTGGCGACATCGACGCCTGCAGGGCGACCACGGCGGACGCCGCGAGAATCGCACCGACCGACAGGTCGATCCCCGCCGTGAGAATCACAAAGGTCATGCCCGCCGCCAGCACCACGTTGACCGAAGCCTGTTGGGTGATGATCGACAGGTTCTGCACGGTGAGGAAGTTTTCACTGGCCAGGGCAAAGCCCACCAGCAGCAGGACCAGCACCGGCAGCATGCCCACGGTGCGCATCAGTTCACGCACGCGTTCGGTTTTATTGGTTGTTGTCATCGTCAATTCAGCCATGGGCAGCCACCTGATCGCCACCAGTGGCGAGGTCAATAATACGTTCCTGGGAAATGGCATGGCCGGAAGCCCCACCGACTTCGGCGACCAACTCGCCTTCGCGCATGATCAGCACACGGTCGCAGGTGCCGATGATTTCCGGCAGCTCGCTGGAAATCACCACGATGCCCACCCCCGCCAGCGCCAGTTGATTGATGATGCGGTAGATCTCCGACTTGGAGCCGATGTCCACGCCCCGCGTCGGTTCATCGAGGACCAGCACGTGCGGCTTGACCTCCAGCAACCGCGCCAGGAGCACCTTCTGCTGGTTGCCGCCGGACAACGCGCCGACATTGACCTTGCCCGACGCCACACGAATCGACAGCGACTTGATCGCAGCGGCAGCGCGTTGTGCCGCATGGCCACGATCGAGCACGCCACCGGCATGGGCATCCGGGACACAGGCGCAGACATTGATGTTGTCGGCCACGCTCATGTCCAGGAACAGCCCCTGGGCCTTGCGGTCTTCGGTGAGGTACACCACGCCGGCACGAATCGCATCGGCCGGGGTACGCAGTTGGGTGACGGTCTTGCCGACCACTTCCAGGCTGCCGCTGGTGCGCGGGTCGGCGCCGAAAATCAGGCGCGCCAGCTCGGTACGCCCGGCCCCGACCAAGCCGGCAATGCCCAGCACTTCGCCAGCATGCAAATCAAAGCTGCAGCGGCGCACCCGCTTGCCATCCGCCATATCGCGCACGCGCATCACCACGTTGCCCGGGTTATAGGCCGCGTGTTCCTTCTTGTAGAACCCCGAGAGGTCGCGGCCCACCATCATTTTTACCAGCACCTCGGCGGACAGCGCTTCGCGGGTCAATTCGCCGATGTATTGGCCGTCGCGCAGTACCGAGACCCGGTCGGATAACTCATAGATCTCGGCCATGCGGTGACTGATATAGATGATCGCCAGGCCCTGGCTGCGCAGCTGTTTGATCAGGGCAAACAGGCGGTCGGTTTCGCGGGAAGACAACGGCGTGGTCGGTTCGTCCATCACCAGGATCCGCGCGTGGGCATGCAAGGCGCGGGCGATTTCCACTAGTTGGCGCTCGGCAATCGACAGGCTGCTCACGAGGGTATTGGGCTTGAACTCGGCGCCCAACCGTTGCAACACCTCGACGCAGCCGGCCTGCATGCCTTTGCGGTCGATGGTCCAGCCGCGCCGGCGTTCGCGCCCCAGATAGATGTTCTCGGCCACGCTCAGGTTCGGGCACAGGCTCAGTTCCTGATAGATCACGGCGATGCCGAGGGTCTTGGCGGTGGCGGGGTCGAAGGAGGCGACGGGCTGGCCGTCGATGCGGATTTCACCGCCGGGATCGGCCTGGTAAGCGCCGGAAAGAATCTTCATCAGGGTCGACTTGCCGGCGCCGTTCTCACCCATCAGGGCATGAATTTCACCGGGATAGACCTTCAGGCCGACATTCTTGAGCACCCGCAAACCATTGAAGGTTTTGCTGATGCCCTGCATCTCAAGCAAGGGATCAAGGCTCATGGCTGAGCTCCTGGATTTATTATTTTTGTTGTCGAATGCTGCCGACTCTAGATCAGATACATTTCCTTACGCAAGCGCTTGCGTGTGCCGTTTATCGTTTGGTTAAACGTTTCAGTCAAAGCAAAAACGCGGAATCTGCGGGTTACTAGCTATTTGACGCTGCGTGACGACCCAGGCTGCAGTCACCGCGCTCATCGGCCAACTTGGCCACAAAGCCTGCGATACGCTGGCACGCCTGGGCCAGGCGTACTTCGCCAAGGGTGAACGACAAGCGCACGAAACCCTGGGCGGGCTCACCAAAGGCCGCCGCATCGAGGACCGACACGCCGGCTTCGCGAAACAGTCGCCAGGCGAAGTCCAGGGAACTGAGGCCGGTCCCGCGTATGTCCACCAGCACAAACATACCGGCTTGGGGTGCCTGCACCTGGATGCCAGGGCAGAGACTCAGCGCGGTCACCACCAAATCACGTCGGCGCCGGTAGATCTCGCGCATGCCCTGGGTCACGTCATCATGGGCCAGCACCGCCGCCGTCGCGGCTTCCATCACAAACCCCGGCACACCGTAAAGCATGCTCAGCACCAGGGTTTGTGCGTGCACCACCATCTGCGGCGCGGCGATGATCCAGCCGATGCGCCAACCGGTCATGGCGTGGGACTTGGACAAACTGCCAATCACGATGCAGCGTTCGGCCATACCCGGTAACGCGGCCAGGCTGTGGTACTGGCCGTCGAACACCAGGCTTTCATACACCTCGTCGACCACCACCCACAGGTCATGGGCCACGGCCAGGTCGGCGATGGCTTGCAGCTCCCGAGGGTCAAGTACCACGCCGGTGGGGTTGTTCGGGTTGGAGAAGAAGATCGCTCGGGTACGCGGGGTGATCGCTGCGGCGAGTGCCTGCGCATCCAGGCGAAAGCCGGACTCCGGCAAGCACGGCACACGTACCAGGGTCGCGCCGCTGGCGTTGAGCGTGGCTTCGTAGGTGACATACATCGGGTCGAGCACCAGCACTTCATCCCCGGCCAGCAACAGGCACAGGGAACTGATGAACAACGCATTTTGTGCGCCGGGCACAATGATGACGTTTTCGGCACCTACGGCGCGCCCCAGGCTGTTGCTGTAGCGCGCCGCCACCGCGTCGCGCAGGGTCTGGCGGCCGGGGATCTCGGTGTAGTGGGTATCGCCCTCGCGCAGGGCGCCGACGGCGGCATCGGTAATGAAGGATGGCGTGGCGAAATCGGGGTCGCCGACGCTGAGGATAATGATGTCCTCGCCCTGGCTGGCGGCGTGAAACGCGGCGTGGTGTATGTCCCAGGCAGCGACGCCCTGCCCTGTAATTCGCTCAACGAAGGGGGAAAACCGCATGCCGGGGCCTCTTGATCAAAAAGAAAAAGCGCTGACCCGTCTGTGTGCAAACGGGTGGATGCGGTCAACATAGTTCAAACTCGATAGTCGTCCAGTCGCTAAAGTGCGGGCACCTCATTTATCCTGGATGCCTGGCCAGCGCTCAATCCTGCTGTTCGGCAGGGTCCAGCCCTGCCGCATCCTCCGGATCATTGAGCGGCACCACTGCATCATCCATCAACGAGCCGGGATCTTCGTTGCCGGGGTCATTGACTTCCTCCTCATCCTCCACTTTCGGTAACACGGCCATCGCTTCAACCCCCTTGGGTATCGATATCAGCATCGGTTTCAGGCTTGTGCTCACGCTCCGGCCTGAAGTCTGGACTGTAGTCGTTTTCCTTGGCGTTTGGGTCGCTGGCAGGTTTCGGGTCTTTTGGTGCATCGACGGCTCGACCAGGAGCGGGTTCACCGCCGTCGATGGCGGGGTCGTTGCGGTTGTCGACTTGCGGATCGTCGTGGCTGTGCATGGTTCACCTCTTCGCAGTGTCTGAAAATGCATCCTGCGTAAAGTTAAGGTCGCGGGCAGGTCGATGAAGTTCAAATTGCCTAGGACACGGGATTATCCACCTGGATGTAGAACGCATAGGCGCCCAGCACTACCCAGAACACCATGAACAACCAGGGCGCACGCATCGAAAACAACAGCGACTTGCGATAGCCCTTGTGCGATGACTCCGTTTCGCAGAACAGCGGTGAATCGTCATACGCCAGCCCCATCACCGGCTCGCTGCGCAGCAGTTCGCTCTGCTTGTAGTGCCAATGGTCGATGATTTCGTAGGCGGCGCGGATACCCGGCCAGGCGTTCAACGAGCTGAGGATGCCCAGGGCGGCGAGGAATACCGGCACCACCAGCGTGAAGAATTTGCCCCACTCGGGATTGAGATTGCCCATGCCCGAGACGAACGCAATCACCAGGAATGACTGCGCGGTGAGGTAAGCATCGGTGCGGTTGGCCAGGATGCTGGTTTCGTATTGGATCTCTCGGCGATAGAAATCCAGGCGGTCCTTGGGCGAGCCGAAGATCTTGGCGTTGTGTTCGCTGTGATCGGTCAGGGCCGCTTCGGGAGTATCCGGCGAGATGATTCTGGGCACGGCGGTGCTCCATTAAGGTGTCGAGTGTCGTTAGAAGAATCACGGCAAGGTGAAGTTCAAACATTGTCACGCACCCATTTGGCGCACCGCCTGCCCCTGTAGTGAGCGAGCTTGCTCGCGCTGGGCTGCGCAGCGGCCCCAATAAGAGCGGGAGCGCTGCGCACTCCAGCGCGAGCAAGCTCGCTCACTACAGGTCGTTTAGGCACAAGCTTTGCTTAACCCTTTCATCACCCACTACCGCGCTCACCTGCAGGAGCTTTCGTTACCCCCCGACCCAGAGCCGACCCCATAAGAAAGTAAGGACCCGGTCCGCTGGCACTGTGCGCCACGGCCTTATAAAAAATGCGTTTTTTGAAGCGGCAGTGCCATCAAGCTGCACTCGGCACTGACAAGGTACTGGAATGGCTCGATCTTTCTTTGATGAAATGAATGACGCAAACGGCGTGTGCCGTGCGCACTATCAGGACTTCTCACGCTGGCTGGCCAACACGCCGCCGGAACTGCTGGCCCAGAGGCGTCGCGAAGCTGACCTGTTGTTCCATCGCGCCGGGATCACCTTCACCCTCTATGGCGACGAGCAAGGTACCGAACGCCTGATCCCCTTCGACATCATCCCGCGCAGCATCCCCGCCAGTGAATGGAGCGTGATCGAACGCGGCTGCATTCAGCGGGTCAACGCCCTCAACCTGTTTCTTGCCGATATCTACCACGACCAGCGCATCATCAAGGCCGGCATCATCCCGGCGGACCAGGTGCTGGGCAACGAGGGGTATCAGAAGTCGATGGTCGGCCTGGACCTGCACCGCGGCCTCTACTCGCACATTTCGGGTGTGGACCTGGTCCGCGACGGTGATGGCACCTACTACGTGCTCGAAGACAACCTGCGTACGCCCAGCGGCGTGAGCTACATGCTCGAAGACCGCAAGATGATGATGCGCCTGTTCCCGGAAGTCTTCGCCAAGCAGCGCATTGCACCGGTGGACCACTACCCCAACCTGCTGCTCAAGACCCTGAAAAGCTCCAGCCGCCTGGACAACCCCAATGTGGTGGTACTGACGCCCGGGCGCTTTAACAGCGCATTCTTCGAACATGCGTTCCTTGCCCGGGAAATGGGCGTGGAACTGGTCGAAGGCGCCGACCTGTTCGTGCACGACCTCAAGGTGTTCATGCGCACCACCGACGGCCCCAAGGCCGTGGATGTGATTTACCGGCGTATCGACGATGCGTTCCTCGACCCACAGGCATTCAACCCGGAGTCCATGCTGGGCGTACCTGGCCTGGTCGCCGCGTACTGTGCGGGCAACGTGGTGCTGGCCAATGCGATTGGCACCGGAGTGGCCGATGACAAGTCGATCTACCCCTATGTGCCGGACATGATCCGCTTCTACCTGAGCGAAGAACCGATCCTGCAAAACGTGCCGACCTTCCAGTGCCGCAAGCCGGATGAACTGTCCCATGTGCTGGCTAACCTGGGCGAGTTGGTGGTCAAGGAAACCCAGGGCTCCGGCGGCTACGGCATGCTGGTGGGCCCGGCCTCGACGGCCGCCGAGATCGAAGATTTCCGCCAACGCATCAAGGCCCGCCCCCACGCCTACATCGCCCAGCCCACCTTGAGCCTGTCGACCTGCCCCACCTTTGTCGAAAACGGTATCGCGCCACGGCATATCGACCTGCGACCGTTTGTGTTGTCGGGCAAGGAAACCCGCCTGGTGCCCGGCGGCCTGACCCGCGTGGCGTTGAAGGAAGGTTCGCTGATCGTCAACTCGTCGCAAGGCGGCGGAACCAAAGACACCTGGGTGGTGGAGGACTGAGTATGTTGAGTAGAACCGCCGCAGATCTGTACTGGATGTCCCGCTACCTGGAACGTGCCGAGAACCTGGCGCGCATGCTGGAAGTCAGTTACTCGCTGTCGTTGATGCCCCAGGCCGGGCGCAGCGATGGCCTGGACGAACTGGCGATGTCGTTGCTCAGCAGCGGCACCCTGGACAGCTACCTCGAACGCCATAAGCACCTGGACGCCGAGCGCATGTTGCATTTCTTCGCCCTCGACGCGGAAAACCCCGCCAGTATCTACAACTGCCTGCGCGCCGCCCGGGGCAATGCCCATGCGGTACGCGGGCGCATCACCGCCGACATGTGGGAAAACCTCAACGCCACCTGGCTGGAAATGCGCAGCATCGCCGCCGGCGGCCTGGCACGCCACGGCATCAGCCACTTCTGCGACTGGGTCAAGCAGCGCTCGCACCTGTTCCGAGGCGCGACCTCGGGCACCATCATGCGCAATGATGCCTATCGGTTTATCCGCCTGGGCACCTTTGTCGAGCGCGCGGACAACACCTTGCGCCTGCTGGATGCGCGCTACGAGATGTTTGGCGAAGAGTCGGAAGAAGTCAGCGACCTGTCGGCACGCGGTTATTACCAGTGGAGCGCGCTGCTGCGCGCGTTGTCGTCGTTTGAGGCGTACACCGAGTTGTACCCGAATGCGCTGAACGCACGCTCGGTGTCGCAGTTGCTGCTATTGCGCAGCGATGTACCGCGTTCGTTGCATGCGTGCATCGAGGAACTGAGCCATATCCTGGCGGACCTGCCCGGCAGTTACGGGCGCTCGGCGCAGCGCCTGGCGGCGGAGTTCGAGGCGCGACTGCGCTATACCGGCATCGATGAAATCCTTGAAGACGGCTTGCATAGCCGGCTGACCGAGTTCATCGACACCGTGCGCGAGTTGGCGCGGGCGATTCATAGCTCTTACCTGGAAGTCGTCTGAGGCGCGGCCACGCGTGTGGTCCGCAGGTGGTTGGGTTGGGCATCACTCAATCAACCACCAACGCGGCAACAATTGGCGCACCCGCGCCTCGCCAAAGCGGTCATCGATCAACATCACCACACCTCGGTCCTGTTGGCTGCGGATCACCCTCCCCGCCGCCTGCACCACTTTCTGCAGGCCGGGGTACAAATAGGTGTAGTCGTAGCCCGAACCGAAGATCGCGCCCATGCGCGCTTTCATCTGTTCGTTGATCGGGTTCAGTTGCGGCAGCCCCAAGGTCGCGACAAATGCCCCGATCAAGCGCGCGCCGGGTAAATCAATGCCTTCGCCAAACGCACCGCCCAGCACGGCAAAGCCGACCCCCTGGCTGTGCTGGGTGAATTGGTCGAGAAACGCCTGCCGCTCAGCCTCGGCCATGCCGCGTGACTGCAACCACAACGCAACCTGCGGGTGCCGCTCGGCCATCAACTGCGCCACCTGTTGCAGGTAATCGAAGCTTGAGAAAAACGCCAGGTAGTTGCCCGGTTGCGCGGCGAACTGCTGGGCAATCAACTCGACGATCGGCTCCAGCGAGGCCTGGCGGTGCACGAACCGCGTGGAGATCTGATCAACAATACGTACACGCAGTTGCTCGGCCTTGAACGGTGACTCCACGTCGATCCAGGCGGTGTCCGCCGGCAAGCCAAGCAGGTCGGCGTAATAGTGACGCGGGCTCAGGGTCGCGGAAAACAGCACGCTGCTGCGGGCCGCCGTCAGCCGGGGCCGGATGAATTCGGCGGGCACCAGGTTGCGCAGGCACAGGGTTGAAGCGCTGCGTTTGCCGCCGAACGGGCGCTTGCTGATATCGAAGAGAAAATGTTCGTCGAACAACTCGGCCACCTTGGCAAATTGCAGCGCTTCGAAGTAGAAGGCTTGCAGGTCGCCGGACAGCGCCTCGGGGTGGTCGTTGAAGTACTCGCCCATGGCGCTGGTGGTCAGGCTCAGGGCCTGGAGCAGTTTGTCGGGCTTGCTCGCATACGCCTGGTACGGCGCGAGCTGGTCCTTGTGCAGCGCATTCCACTCACGGTTGAGGCGCTGCAAAGGCTTTTTCAAGGGGTCGGGGGCGACGTCGCGCAAGGTCTTGAGTGCATAGGAGTCGAGGCTGGCGCTGTACATCGCACGGGCGCGCTCCACCAGGTTATGGGCTTCGTCCACCAGCACGGCGGCGCGCCATTGGTTGAGCTGGGCCAGGCCGAACAGCATGGCGCCAAAGTCGAAATAGTAGTTGTAGTCGGCGACCACCACGTCGCTCCAGCGCGCCATTTCCTGGCTCAGGTAATACGGGCAGACCTCGTGGGCCAGCGCCACCTCGCGCAGGTTGCGCTGGTCCAGCAGGCGTACCTGGGACGCTGCCTTGCGTGCGGCCGGCAGGCGGTCGTAAAAACCTTTGGCCAATGGGCAGGCATCGCCATGACAGGCTTTGTCCGGGTGTTCGCAAGCCTTGTCCCGCGCGACCAGCTCGAGCACGCGCAGCGGCAGATCGGGGCTGCTGTCGTAGAGCACCTGGGCCGCGTCCAAAGCGAGTTTGCGCCCTGGGGTCTTGGCCGTGAGGAAGAACACCTTGTCCAATTGCTGGGGCGCCAGTGCCTTGAGCATCGGGAAAATCGTGCCGACGGTCTTGCCGATGCCGGTCGGCGCCTGGGCCATCAGGCAACGCCCGGTACTGACAGCCTTGTATACCGCCTCGGCCAACGGGCGCTGGCCGGGGCGAAAGGCCGCATGCGGGAACGCCAGGCGTTGCGCCGCGCTGTTACGCGCGTCGCGATGCTGCATCTCGCACTCGGCCCAACCAAGGAACAGCGCACATTGCTGGTTGAAGAACTGCTCCAGCTCCACTGCGGTGAAACGCTGGTTGAGCAGGGTTTCGCCTTCGCCGACGATGTCGAAGTACACCAGCGCCAGGTCGATCTCGCCAAGGCCGAGCTTGCGGCACATCAGCCAGCCGTAGACCTTGACCTGGGCCCAATGCAATTGCCGGTGGTTGGCGGGCTGCGCGCCGAGGTCGCCGCGATAGGTTTTGACTTCCTCGAGGCGATTGGCATCCGGGTCATAGCCGTCCGCCCTGCCCCGCACCTTCAGTTGTGCATATTCGCCTTCGAGGGCGACTTCGTTTTGATAATGCGCGCTGCGCCGCGAAGCCACCGTGCGATGCCCGACGATGCCTTCCTGGGCACTGGGTGACGGTGTGAAGCGCAGGTCCAGGTCACCGACCTTGGCCGTGAACTCACACAACGCGCGTACCGCGACGCTGTAGCTCAAGCCGGTTGCGCCCAACGCACGTAGCAGACGGTGACCGGCATCTGGTACTCGCCGCAGAACTCCAGCCAACGCAGCTGATTGTCTTGCAGGCGGTCGCCCGGCCCCTTGACCTCGATCATGCGGTAGGTTTTGCGGGCGGGCCAGAACTGGATCAGGTCCGGCATGCCGGTACGGTTGGCGCGGATGTCCAGCAGCAAGCGTTCAAACCAATAGCGCAAGTGCTCGGCGGGCAAACAGTCCAGGGCTTGCTCCAGCAGCGCTTCGCTGAGCAGGTTCCAGAACACGAAAGGCGATTGGATGCCCCATTTGTCTGCGTAGCGCTGGCGGATGCTGGTTTTGTAGCGCTCATCTTGCAACTGCTCGAAACAGGCCGCGAACAGCGGTGCCCGACGCTGATGAAAATCTTCGCTGTGCAAATCCGCCGGCCCTCGCTGGAACGGGTGGAAAAACGCCCCCGGCAACGGCGCAAAGATCGCGTCCCAGCACAGCAGGCCGAACAGCGAATTGATCAGCCCGTTCTCGACATAATGCACCGGCGCATCCGGCTCGCTGAGATGGGCCTGCACGCAATACTCCACCGACATCAGCGGTTCGGGCAGCGCCAAGTCCAGGTCCAGGCGGGTGATGGCCCGGGGCTTGATCCTGGGCAGCGCCGGCTCCCCCAGCTTGCGGCGCAGACGCGGCAGCACGCGCAGCAGATGTTGCTGTTCGGCGGCGCTTTCCGGCGCCTGTTGCGCCGCACACGCCAGGGCCATGGCCTGGGCATAGTCCTCTTGGCGCTCCAGCACCCGGATCAGGCGCGAACGCGCGCCGGGGTGCGCGCAATCGCGATAGATCCGTTGCGCCAGGTCCAGCTCGGCGCTGCGTTCGCAATACTGGCCGATCTGGAACAACAACTTGGCGCGACGCTTTTCCAGCCAGGGGTTGTCGGTGGCAAACGTGGCGATTTGCGCGAGTACCACGTCCAGCGCCTGCCCCGCTTCAAACGCTTGCTGGCACTGATGCAGGAACAGAAAACCGTGCACGTCATCACGGTGACGCAAGCCACGGGACTGCGCACAGAACTCGACCTTTTCGTAGGTGTAGATGCCCAGGTCCGCCAGCACGAACTCCGACCAATCCTGATGCAGGTTGCCGAAGAACATCAGCCGCAGGCGGTCGCACAGGTCCATCACCGTGAGGCTATAGAGGGTGTCTTCAAGGTCCGGGCACCATTGGGCAAAATGCCGGGGCTCGGTAAACCGCGCCGCCAACGCGTCCAGCCAATCGGTTTTCCTGGCCTTGGGTTGCTCGATCCAGGGCTTGAAGGCCGCGAGGATTTCGCCTTTCTGCAGGACGGCGAACAATGCTTCAAAGCCCAGCGGGCACTGGTCATCGACCCAACCCTGCTGCACCAGTGCCAGCGCTGCCGTGTGGGTGCAACCAATTTCCAGGTAATTGAGTTTGCTCGCCCGAAAATGCACGCCCTTGCGCATCACCATGCGCACCAGCAGCGCCTGGGACGCCTGCGGCAAGCTGTCGAACTGCTGAATAAAATGCACTTCGTGCGCATCGAGCAAATCGGCATAGCGCTGCCCCAGCCACAGCAGTACTTGACGGAAGTTATGCAGGTAATACAGGGGATCGTCGAGGGGGTTGGCCATGTCACGCGCTGATCGAATACTGGTTATGCATACAGAGTGCCGCCACCGAACGGCTGTTGCAATCGGTAATAGATAAATGGCGCACGCAACTTTTTGTATAAAAGTGATCAGATAGCTCAGTTGATGGCGTAACATTTAGGGCCCGCAGCCCCTGGCTACGGGATTTTTCAGGGTTAAGGGTAAGGGTTATGAACATGAAGAATTTGGGTCTGCCACTGGTTGCACTGTCTTTTGTGCTGTTGGCCGGTTGTGCGACACAAACCGTGGTCACATTGCAAAATGGCACACAGTATTTGACCAAGGACGTCCCCAACGCCAAGACAGCCGACGGCTTCTACGAGTTCACCGACATCGCCGGCAAGCATATACGCGTAAAAGCCGCGGATGTGGCGACCGTCATCAAAGAAAAATGACAGTAAAAAGCCCCGCAAATGCGGGGCTTTTTGTTAAGGGGCATCCCTCGGTCAATACCGGTAGTACGGGTGGTAATACGGGTGATAGTAGGGATGGTAATAGTACGAGTGGTAGTACGGGCGATAACAGCACGGGGCCGGATACGCCGGGTACACCGCACACCCGCCCAACCCCAGCAGGACCAGGGCGCACAGCAACAATCGTAAACGGGACATGTTGGATTCCTCCCACGTGATCACGCGAAACAGCTCGCTTGACCGTTAAACGCACGCACGCCGGCCGATCCGTCGCGATGGGAAGTTAAAGATTTATTTAGCGAAGGATTTTCCACGCCGCTGCGTTTAACCGATAAGCCGCCTTCATTCGAGGGCGGCAGCACGGAGAACCAAGGCCATGGCACGCATGTCCCGAGCGGTACGCGCGCTTTTACTCATTCCCTTGACCCTGGCGGCCCTGGCGAGTACGCCCGCCTTTGCCGACACCATCATCATCCGCCAGGCACCCCGGGTGATCGTGGTACAGCCCCCACCCCCACCGATCTATTACGCGCATTGGGGTTACGGGCCACGCCCCTATTACTCTCCACGCCCCTACTACGGTTATGGCTACCCCCACCGGCCGCATTGGGATCACGGCTGGCGGGAGCGCCATTGGCGTTGATCAGCCGATGCTGACGCCGTCAGCCCATAGCCCACCCTGCCCCACGCCGACCAGGGTCACCGAGTCGGCGCCAAAGGTGAGCACCGTGTCCGCACCGACCACCTTGGCGTGATCACGCAGGTCGGTGCTGCCTTCCACATCCTTGAACACCAGCTTGTCGGTGACCTGGTAGCCAATTACCCGATCGTTGCCGAAGTGGCCGCTGAACAGGAAGGTGTTATGCCCGCTGTTGTCGCGGATCGTGTCATTGCCCTTGCCGCCTTCGATAAAGTCCGCGCCCTTGCCACCCTGGATCAGGTCGTTGCCGTCGCTGCCGATGATGAAGGTATTGCCCTTGTGGGCCTCGGCATTGCGGTTCAGGTCCTGCACCCAGGTGTTGGCCCGCGCCGGGTCGGACAGGTTGGCGACGATCACCGTCGAGTCGCGGGTCATCTGGTCGTAGAACCCGGATTCGAGGATACGGGTCATGCCATCGCCATAGCCGAACGGCAAGTGGGAAAGCCAGGTCGGCAGGTTGACGATGGAGAACGGCAGCACATTCCACAAGGTGGAGGCGTAGTGATCGTTGAAGTTGACGATGTTGTCGGTGGTCGATTCATGCGGCTTGTCGTGCACGCCCAGGGACGACAGGTTGAAGGATGAGCCATCCAGTGCGCGGAAGACCGGGTCATTCTCATAGCCGACATTGAGCACCTTGTCGCCGGCGCTTTGGGTGGGCGACGCATAGGCCACGTAGTTGGCGTCCTGGTAAAAGCCCGCCCACTTGCTGTTGCTCAGGTCCGCCATGCTGTTGACCGCCAGCCCGCCCAGGCTGTGGCCGCTGACCAGCACGTCCTTGCCGCTCAGGCCATGGGCGCCGGCATAATCGGCCACGTTCTTGAGCAGGTTGCCGAACGCTTCGCCCGCATAGTTCTTGGCATAATCCTTAGGCCCCAGGGCGGCCAGCAGATCGCTGATCAGATCGCCGATGGAGTCACTGATCAGGTGTTCCCGTGGCCCCGAGGTGCCGCGAAAGCTGATACCGATTTCCTGCAATTTGCCGGCGTCATCGTATTTGCCCAGCACCTCGACCTGGGCGCTGGTATAGCCGGCCTTTTCCCCGAAGAACGTACCCCGCTGGTCGACCTTGCCCTCGTAGCCCAGGGTCGCGGCGCTGATGGGCGTCCAGCCGGCTTTTTGCACGGCTTCAAGGGCGGCTTTTTCCGAGTCGGGGTTCCAGGGGATGCCCGGAATCACGCCTTGTGAATCCGTACTGCCCAGCAACGCCGTGACCAGTGTGGCCGGCAGGCCGAGGCCAAAGCCGTTGTGCTGGTAGCCCACGGCAAAGCCGTTATCCAGGTTGTGATAGGAATACAGCGTGATCGCCATGGCGTCGGCAAACAACGCTTTGGAGCCCTCGGTGCCGAGGTTTTTATAGTCAAAGATACCCATGGTAGTGCCTCTCTGTTGTTGGATTTGTCGAGAAAGCGTTTGTCCTATGTCGAACGTATGTAGTGAGCGGGCTTGCCCCGCGCTGGGTGGCGCAGCCGCCCCAACCCAGACACCTCGGTCCTCCTGAAATACCGCAGCGCCCCTGTTGGGGCGGCTGCGCCGCCCAGCGCGGGACGAGCCCGCTCACTACACGGTCAGAAGGCCCAGTCGAGGCTCAAGCCGACGCCGTGGACGTTCTCCTTGCTGGCCAGCAGGCCGTTGTAGTCAAAGTTCACCCGTGCATCCTTGGTCAACGCCAGGCTGACCCGCGCGCCCACCAGCGCCGCATCGCGCACCAGCGGCGCGCTCTGCACCGCAAACGACGGGCCGCCCGAGGCAAAGGCCAGGGACTGCTCGGACCCCACGCGGCTCAGGTTGTGCTGCCAGCCCAGGGTGCCGGACACTTCCAGCGCCTGGTGATCGTTGAGGTTGATCGTCTTCAACGCACGTGCGCCCAAGGTGCTCAGCACGACGTCGCGGCTGTCGTCGCGGCCTTTGAGTGCGGCGGCATCGCCCTTCTCGGTAAAGCCATCGGTGTCCAGGTGCACGTAGGCCAGGTTGGCGAACGGCTCCAGGGCCAATGGTTGCAGGTTGACGCGGTAAGCCGCTTCACCGAACACCTGGGTGCTGCGGGCGTCGACCTTGGCTTTCTGCTTGCCGGATACGTCGCCGTATTGCAGATCACGCTTCACATCAGCGCGATGCCAGCTGTACGCCGCGCCGCCGCTCAGGCGCAAGGCGCCGATCTCATGCCCGGCATAAGCGCCCAAGTGGTAGCTGTCGACCGAGGCGCGACTGTGGGTGTCGTTGCCCATGTTCAGCGAGGTATCGCTGTAGCCGGCAACCAGACCGATGCGGGTCGCCTCGTCCAGTGCGCCATCCACCCCGGCAAGCATGCCGCCGATGGACGTGGTGTAACCCGCCGTCTCACTGCGGCTGTCGGTCTTGCCCCACGCCCCCAACGCCTTGACCCACACGTTGCCACGGCTGTCGAGGGTATCGCTGCGCGAGCCCATCTCACCGTTGCGCAGGCGCTCGCCCACGGCTTCGCGCACATAGCGGCTGTCATTGATTAGCGCGCTCTGCAGGGCCGGGTAGATCTCGCCGGTCAGTTGCTGGAAGGCACCTTGCGCCGAGGCGGCATTGGGTGCCAGCAACAGGCTTTCATACACCGCATTGCCCGCGCCCAATTGCTCGGCGGCGCCGGCCACCGCACGTTGGTTAGGCGTGGCGGCGACGCTGGCAAAGCTGTTGGTGCGCGCCACGTCCAACTGCACACCGGTGGCGCCGTAGTTCAAGGTGCCACCGATAAACAGGTAGTTGGGCAGTACCGCGCCAAAGGCACCGCTCACACCGCCGGCAGCCTGCAGGATGTTGTACTGCCGCCCGATCAGGCTGTCGGCCTGTGCCGCGCTCAACAAGGTCGGGCTGTTTTCCAGGGCCAGGGTCACGGTGCCGCCATTGAGCGTGGCCGTGCCACCGGCAACGATCCGATCGCTGCTGGTCGGCGACAACTCCACCGCGTAGGTCGAACCGGCGTCAAACGTGACATTGCCCGCCACATTAAGGGTGCCGATGGAATTGCCCGGCGCCACGCTGCCGCCGCTTTTCGCGGTCAGCGAGCCGATACGCCCGGAGCCGCCCACCACACCGCCCTGGCTGACGCTGACGTCGGAGGTCACCGAACCGTTGATCGCCAGCAACCCCTGGTTGACCAGGGTCGGGCCGCTGTAGGTATTGGCACCGGTCAGCACCAACGTACCGATGCCCTGCTTGGTCAGGCCACCGTGGCCCGAGATGTCATTGCTCCACACATCGCGCCCGCAATGCACGTCGGTGCACAGGCGCTGGGTGGGTTTACCCGCGTCCACCACGGCGCCCACGCCCGGCAGGTCGGCGACAAACTGCCCGCTGCCATAGGCGCCATCGATACGGAACTCGGCGGGAATGTCCTCGGCCGTGATGAACATACCCGGCCCGTTGACCGCCTTGCCCAGGTTGATCATGCCCCAGCCATACAACGAGTCGATACCCGGCGCCCCCAGGTCGGTGGCGGTGGTTTTGAGCACGGTGGAGACCTGTTCGCCGCTCATGTACGGGAAGCGTTCCATCAACACCGCTGCGGCGCCGGCCACATGCGGCGCGGCCATCGAGGTGCCGTTCTTGTTGGCCCAATCGGTGGTGAGGTTCTCCAGCGTGGTGCCATTGATGATCGAACTGAAGATCTTGGTGCCCGGCGCCGACACGCAGAAACTCGCCACATAACCACAGCGCGACGAGAACGTACTGATCACATACGGCGTGGCACTGGTGGTATCCGGATTTTGCTGCAAGGCCGCCACCGACAGCCAGTTCGGCGCGATTTCCGGCACAAAGTACGCCAGGCCCGACATCGCATCCGGGTTGTTGCGGTTGTAGTCGTTACCGGCGGCGAAAATGGTCAGCACGCCGCTGCGCGCGGCGTCGATCGCCCCTTGATAAGCCCCGCCGGCCAGCGTGCCGAGGATCGGCCGGATATTGTTGAACTGCGCCTGGGCTTCGTTGACCGTGAAATTCGGGAACGCCGGATCACGGCCACCCTTGGCATACTGCGCGCCGATGCCGATTCCCCAACTGTTGTTGATGATGCGTGCGCCGCTGGCCACCAGACCGTCCCAACCGGCCTTGTACACCGCACCGTCGTTGCCGAGGATGATGCCGTCTTCGGGGCCTGGGTCACCGTTTTCCGCGCTGAGGATCTGCGCGTTGAACGCTACGCCGTGCATCGGCCCGCCATCGCGGTTGCCGGCGGCAATACCGCCAACGTGGGTACCGTGGTTGCCCAACTTGCCATTGGAATCCTGGGACGGCGTACCGTCATAGCGGAACGCGTCGCCCGCCTTGACCGGAATGTAAGGGTCGGTGTACTGGCGGATGCCCTCGGTGACAATCGTCACTACTTTGCCGGGGCTGGCGAATTCCGGGTGCTGGGCATACACCGGCTGGTCGAAAATCCCCAGCTTGACGCCCTTGCCGGTGTAACCGGCGGCGTAAGCGGTGTCAGCCTGGATGGCGCCCAGGCCCCAGTCAGCCTTGAACTCAGTGCTGCGCCAACTGGCGGCGTCGCCCAACTTGCCGGTTTCCACATAGGGTGCGGCCTGGGCGGTTCCCAGGGTTGCCAGGCAGCACAGCAGCGCGCCGTATGGCACGCAGCTCAAAGCCTTGAGCGGGTAGCCCGGGCCGGTGTGAGTGGCGGTAATTCGTTTGTTCACGGTGACCTTCCTTAGTTTTCTTGGTTTTTCTTGTTGAACTCAGAACTGCCAGTTGAGGCTCAAACCCACACCCTGGGTTTTCTCACTGCCCCCCAATTGGCCGGTGTAGTCCAGGTTGACCCGCGTGGATGGGCTCAACGCCAGGCTGGCCTGCACGCCGACCAGCGCCGCATCGCGCAGCAGCGGCGAACTGCCCACGGCGAATGAGGGCCCGCCGGCAACAAACGCCAAATGCTCTTGCGATTGCACCGCGCTGAGGCTGTGTTGCCAGCCCAGCGAGCCCGACAGTTCAAGCTGCTGGCGATCATTCAGAGGCAGGGTTTTCAGCGCACGCACGCCCAGGGTGCTGAGCACCGCGTCACGCTGATCGCGGCTGCGCTCCAGCGCGGCGGCAGCGCCTTTTTCGTGGAAGGCATCGCTGTCCAGGTGCACGTAGGCCAGGTTGGCGAACGGCTCCAGGGCCAAGGGTTGCAGGTGAATGCGGTAGGCCGCCTCGGTGAACAATTGCGCCGTGCGCGCCTCAAGCTTGGCCTTTTGCTTGCCGCTGACCGCGCCGTACTGCAAGTCACGCTTTACATCGCCGCGATGCCAGCTGTAGGCACCACCGACGCTGACGCGCCAATCGCCCAGCTCGCGCCCGGCATATGCGCCGAAGTGGTAGCTGTCGATGGACGCCGATGCATGGGTGCCACTGCCCATGTTCAACGAACTGTCGCTGTAACCGGCGACCACGCCGACCCGGGTCTGCTCATCCAGCTCGCCGTCCACACCGGCCAGCAGGCCACCGATGGAGCGGGTCGAACCCGCCGTTTCACTGCGGCTGTCGGTCTTGCCCCAGGCGCCAAGCGCCTTCAGCCACAGGTTGCGTTCACCGCTCACCGGCACATGCCGCAGTCGCTCGCCCACGGCATCGCGCAATTGCAGGCTGTCGTTGAGCAGCATCGCGCCGATCGCCGGATAGATCTCGCCGGACAACTGCTGCAAGCCTTGCCGGGCGGTGGCCACCGAGTCCGACAGCAACACACTCTCGTACACCGGATTGCCCGCGCCCAACTGCTCGGCGGCGGCGGCCACGTTGCGCTGGTTGCGGGTAGCGGCCACGCTGGCGAAGGTAGCGTTGTTGCGCCCAACATTCAGTTGCACGCCGTTGGCCGCATAGTCGAGTGTGCCGCCCAGGAACAGGTAGTTGGGCAACACCTGGCCGAACTGGCCCTGGATGCCTCCCGCCGCCTGGAGGATGGAGTACTGCTGGCCGATCAGGCTGTGTACCTGGCTCTGGCTGAGCAACGTGGGGCTGTTTTCCAGCGCGAGGGTGACCGTGCCGCCACCCAACAGCGCTTTGCCTCCCGCCACGATGCGGTCGCTGCTGGTAGGGGTCAGTTCCACGGCGTACGTGGAGCCTGCCGCCAGGTTCACATCGCCGGCCACTTGCAAGGTGCCCACCGAGTTGCCCGGCGCCACGCTGCCGCCGTGATTGACCGACAGCGCGGCAATCCGCCCGGAGCCGCCGAGGGTGCCGCTGTCGTTGACCGTCACCGCCGATGCCAGCGAACCATTGACCGCCAGCAAGCCGCCGTTGACCGTGGTCGCACCGCGATAGGTGCTGTCGCCACTGAGGACCAGCCGCCCGCCGCCGGACTTGATCAGGCTGCCCTCGTACACCCGCTGGGCGGCGGCCTGGTCGCGTGCGGTGCCGATGGCGTAATCGGTCTTGTCCTGTTGGCTGGCATTCGCGGCCACGCCGTTTTGCCAGCCCTTGTCGAGCAAGGTTTGCTGCCAGGCGGCGTGCTCGGCGCGGTCTTCGGCCTGGCGCTGGATCAGCGCCTGGTCGGTGATGCCATTACTCCACACATCGCCTTGCCCGGCCGCGAGGTGCACGTTCATCGCGCCCAGCAGTTGCCCCGGCCCGTGCATCGCCCGGCCCAGGTCCGGCACCCCCCAACCGACCATAGTGTTGGGGGCTTGGGTGATCGAACCATCGAGCTGCGTCGCGGTGGTCAGCAACACCTGCAACGCCTGCTCATTGTTCATGTACGGGTAGCGCTCCATCACCAGCGCAAGCGCGCCGGTGGCGTGGGGCGCCGCCATCGAAGTGCCGGATTTCACGCCGTAGCCGCCGTCGGGGATGGTGCTGTTGATCAGCGCGCCCGGGGTGGAAATGCACCAATATTTGGCGATGCCACACTTGTTGTACTTCTGGTTGTTGGCTTTATCCAGGCCCGACACCGCGAGCCAATGCCCTTCCAGCTCCGGTTGGAAATACGGCAGTGCCGAGCGCACGCTGGCATTCGCATAACCACTGTTGCCGGCGCTGAACACATTGATCACGCCGGCCTTGGCCACGTCCGCCGCCGCATCCAGCCAGGTGCCCTGGTTGTAATGCTGGGCATAGGCGGCGTGCAGATCGCCGAGGGTCTGGTAGCTGACATCCTTGGGCTGGCTGCCCCAACTGTTGTTGATGGCGCGCACGCCGGAATCGACCAGCGCGCTGTACACCGTCTTGAAGTATTGGGGGTCCGGGGTCGGGCCGAACAGGAAACTGTCGTTGGCGTTGGTATTGCCCACGTAGATTTGTGCGTTGTAGGCCACGCCATGCATGCCCACGCCGTCACGGGACGCGCCCATGGTGCCGGTGACATGGGTGCCGTGGGAGTCGTTGTTGGGGTTGAGCGCGCCGGTAGTGCTGAACGGGCTGCCATTGACGTAGGTGCCGGTGGCCGTGACCGGGTGGAAGCGGTCCTTGGCCGCCTCCGGGTGGTTGGGGTCGAAGCCTGAGTCGAGGGCGCCGATTTTTACGCCGCTGCCGCTGATGCCTGCGGCGTAGGCCTCATCCGCCTTCATGCGTCCCAGGCCCCAGTCACTCTGGAACTCGGCGGTGCGCCAACTGGCGGGGTTACCCGCTTGACCGGTCTCGGTGTATGCCGCCTGCGCCGCAACGGACAACAGCAGCAAGGAACCGGCGGTAAAGGGTTTGAAGCGAGGTGAATCGGTGATCATCTAAACCATCCTTATTGTTTTTTTAGACGCTCATTTCACCGGGCCGAAAGCCTCATCGACTTTCGCCAGGTCGGTGTCACGCAAGTTGCCGGCGTAGTAATGCAATTTGGTCCAGGCCATCAGGTAGTCATAACGCGCCTGGGCCAGGTCGCGACGGGTGCTGTACAGCTGCTGTTCGGCGTTCAACGCGTCGAGGTTGACCCGCTCACCGCCGAGGATGCTTTGCCGGGTAGACACCACCAGCGCTTCAGCCGAAACCAGGGCTTTTTGATAGGCGCGCAACTTGCTCACCCCCGACAGGCAGGCGCTGAACTGGCGACGCAGTTCGATCAGGGTCTCGCGGGTCTTGCCTTCCAGCTCGTACTCGGCTTGCTCCATGGCACGGCTGGCCTGGCGGGTGGACGCGGAGACGGCGCCACCGGCATACAGCGGCAGGCTGAATTCGACACCGATGGTGTTGGTGTCATAGCGCTGGTTGTAGGTGTTGCCGCTGTCGGACTCCTGGCGACGCGAGCTGGCGTACGCGGTGATCTTCGGCAAATGCCCGGCGCGGTTGCGTTCCACCTCATAGTGCGCCACTTCGACCGCCTGGCGCTGGGACGCCAGCGTGGGGTTATTGCTGATCGCCAGCTCATGCCAGGTGTCGTAGTTGGCCGGGGTCAAGGTGAAGGCGGCGAAGCTCTGGTTCAGGGGCGCCAGGTCATGGATGTCGACGCTCTGCACGCCGATCAAGGCCCCCAGTTCGCGCAGCGACGCGTCTTGTTCGTCCAGCGCCTGGATTTCCTCGGCGGTCGCCAATTCATAACGCGACTCGGCTTCCAGGATGTCGGTGCGCGTGCCCTCGCCTTGCTGGAACAGATGCTGGTTCTGCTGGAACTGTTGCTCGTACGCTTTCTTCTTGGCGCGGGCAATGTCGATCTGGTCCTGGGCGAACAACGCCTGGGTGTAGTAACTCAGTACTCGCACCAGCAGCGCCTGGCTCTTGTCGCGAAAGCTCTCGTCGGCAAACAACGCCTGGGCCACGCCCTTGCGGTAGTTGGCATAGGCTTCGTAGTCGAACAACGGCTGTTGCAGGCTGAACGTGGAGCCGTAGCTGTTGTAGTTGCGGTCGTCGCGATAGGAGCCGCCGCGGCCATCCGGCAGGTGCGCCTCGGAGTTGTTACGGCCCTTGTTGTAGTTGTACGACAGCCTCGGCAGCAGCCCGGCACGACCGATGGTACGGTTCTCCAGGCCGGCATCGCGCTCCTTGATCGCCCCGAGGAATACCGGGTCGTTACGCAGGGCCTGTTCGTACACATCGAACGGGCCCATGGCCGCTTGCGCACTGCCACAGGCCAACAGCAAGGAGATGAACACTGACTTCATGCTCATTCCTCGGTCAACGCGGAGCCGGCGCGGTCGAGCAGCGGCTTGAACAGGTAATTGAGCAACGAACGCTCACCAGTGCGCACGAACATCTCGGCGGGCATGCCGGGCTTGATCATCAGGCCGTGGAGTTTTTCCAGTGCCGCGTCACTGACGCTGCTACGCAGCACGTAGTACGGCGCGCCGGTTTTTTCATCGAGCATCTGGTCGGCGGAGATCAGGCTGACCTCGCCCGGCACACGCGGGGTGCGGCTCTGGTTGAACGCCGTGAACAGGATGTCGACCGGCAGATGGGTGCCCACCTTGTCCACCAGATGCACCGGCAGATGCCCTTCCACCTCCAGGCGCGTGCCCTGGGGCACGATCTCCAGCAGGGTTTCACCGGCCCGCACCACGGCGCCTTCCGTGTGCACGCCAAGGTTGACCGCAATGCCTTCGGCCGGCGCGTTGATTTCGCTGTGCTGCAGGTCGAAACCCGCCGAGGTCAGCTGCTGCTCCAGGGTCAAGCTGCGCAGCTGGGCGTCGGCCAGTTGGCTGCGCACCTCCTTTTGGTATTCCTCACGGTGTTGCTGCAACTTGAGGCGCGACTCGAGGATGCCCTGCGCGACGCGACCGCTTTCCCCGGTGTTTTGCGCCAGGCTCTGCTGGACCTGGGACAGCTGACGCTGATAGTCCATCAGGCGGTTGCGGGGGATATAGCCATTGTCGGCCAGGGGCTGCAGGTTGCTCAGTTGCTCGCGCAGCGATTGCGCCTGGGCAGTGAGGTCGCTGCGGGCACGGCGCATGCCATCGAGCTGTGCGCTGGCGCCTTCGATGTTCGCGCTGATGCCCGCCTGCTCGCGGGCAAAGGCTTCGCGGCGGCTGCTGAAGAGTTGGCGCTGGCCTTCAAGCACCAACGCCAGCGCCGGGTCGGGGTTGGCACTCAACTCGGCCGGAAAGGTGATGCTGGATTGGTTGTCGCGCTCGCTCTGCCAGCGGGCGACGCTGGCCCAAGCCAGGCGGTATTGGGCCTGGAGCGACTGCACGTCGGCTTGATGCTGGGTCTGGTCGAGCAGAAACAGCGGCTGGCCTTGTTTGACCGCCTCGCCCTCCTTCACCAGAATCCGGCTGACCACGCCTGGGCTGAGGGTTTGCACAGCCTTGCGCTTGCCCGACACCACCACCGTGCCTTGCACCGGAATGCCTTGGTCCAGTGGGGCCAGGCTGGCCCAGAGGAAAAAACCGCCGGCGCCGACGACCGTCAGCAACCAGCCCATCTTGACGAAAAAACCGGCGTCTCGCTGCTTGAAAGGGGATTCGAAAGTGGTACTGCTCATGCGCCTGGGTTCCTTGCGGCTGGGTACTGACGGCTAAGGCTCACTCCGGCCTTTTCCCGTGGTGCTTCCGGCTGGCCCGACAAGGCGCGCAGCACTTCCTGGCTCGGCCCGAACGCCTGCAACCGCCCTTCGTTGAGCACCGCCAATTTGTCCGCCTGGGCCAGCGCCGAAGAGCGGTGCGTCACCAGCACCACGCTTGAGCCCTGGGCTTTCATCTGCACGATGGCGCTGGCCAACGCGGCTTCGCCTACGGTGTCGAGGTTGGAGTTGGGCTCATCCAGCACGATCAAGCGCGGCGCGCCGTACAGCGCCCGGGCCAGGGCCACGCGTTGTTTCTGGCCGCCTGACAGGCCGCCACCGTTGTCGCCCAGCACCGTGTCGTAGCCTTGCGGCAAGCGCAGGATCAGCTCATGCACACCGGCCTGTTGCGCCGCCTTCACCACCTGCTCCGGGTCGGCGTCGCGAAAGCGAGCGATGTTGTCGGCAATGCTGCCGCTGAACAATTCGATGTCCTGGGGCAGGTAGCCGATATGCGGGCCGAGGTCATCGCGATCCCAGCGGTGAATATCCGCGCCGTCCAGGCGCACCGTGCCCGCCAGGGTCGGCCAGACACCCACCAGCACGCGGGCCAGGGTGGATTTACCGGAGCCGGATGCGCCGAGCACGCCCAGCACTTCACCGGCCCCCAGGTTGAAGCTGACTTGATGCAGGGTGGCCAGGCGTCGCCCCGGCGGGCCCGCACTGACTTGCTCGAAACTCACCTGGCCCTTGGGTGCCGGCAAGGCCATCTGTTCGACTTGCGGTGGAAACTCACGCAACAGATTGTCGAGGCGTTGGTAAGCCAGCTTGGCCGAGCTCCACTGCTTCCACACCGCGATCAATTGGTCGATCGGGCTGAGTACGCGCCCCATCAGAATGGAGCCGGCGATCATCATCCCGGCGGTCATCTGGCCCTTGATCACCAGCCATGCACCCAGGCCCAGCACCAGCGATTGCAGGCACAGGCGCAAGGATTTGCTCAGGGAGGTGATCACCGAGCCGGTGTCGCTGGCCTTGTTCTGGTAACCGAGAAATTGCGCATGCACGGCGAACCAGCGCTTGCGCAGCGCGCCGAGCATGCCCATGGCCTGGATCGTCTCGGCGTTGTGCAAATGGCTGGTGGCCAACTGCGTCGACTGCTGGGAAAAGGCGCCCGCCTCGCCCAGCGGCTTTTTGGTCAGGTATTCGTTCAGGCAAGCCAGTGCGATCAAGATCACGGCGCCTGCCGTGGCCAGCACGCCGAGCCAGACGTTGAACAGGAAAATCACGAACAGGTAGATGGGAAACCACGGCGCATCGAAAAATGCGAATAGCGCAGGCCCGGTGATGAATTGGCGGATCACCGTCAAATCGCCCAGGGACTGCCCGGCATGCCCCTGGCCCCGTTGCAGGTTGCGTTCGAACGCGGCCTTGTACACGCGCAGGTTGAAACGCTGTTCCAACTGGCTGCCGATACGGATCACGATAAAACTGCGCACCACTTCCAGGGTGCCGATAAAGGCAAAGAAGCCCACGACCATCAGTGTCAACATCACCAGCGTGGTTTCATTCTGGGAGGACAGCACGCGGTCATACACTTGCAGCATGTAAATCGACGGCACCAGCATCAGCACGTTAATCAATGCGGTGAAACAGCCGATGCTGATCAAAATACTTTTGTATTCACCCAACGCCCTGAATAAGGGCACAACCGCATGGGACTTCGCCATATTTATTGATCTTCCCTGAAGCGAATACGCGCAATAGTTGCCCAAGCCCCTGACTAAGGGACGGCCAACTATAAAATCGAGTTATAGGCTTATAACGATTAACTAAGGCGTGCGTTGCAATACAACTTCCGAACCGGAGGCGGTGCGCCCTTTATATACGCCTTCTTTCTGGCGATTCAAATGGGTAATACCGCTGCCTTCGGCGTTCATCAACCAGATGCCGTCCGGGGTCGGTGACCAGGTCAAGGGTTTGTCTCCCAGCCATTGTTCGACACAGGCGACATCACCGGCCAGCGCATTGGCCTGTTCCAGCAGGTCCAGCGCGCAGACCTGATCCTGTTGCTTGAGCTGCCAATGCCCGGCCAATTGGGCGGTGGTGGGTAATACGAGACTGCTCGCCATTGCTTGGGCTCCTGCCAAAACGAACAACACCTGCGAAGCACAGGCGATCAAATGGGAAAAACGCGGCATCTTCTGCTCCATCATAGAGCGCGGCGCCGTGGCGCCGCGCGCTTTACATCAGGCTACGATGTCGCTGGTTGCCGCCTGGCCAACGGTGGTGACGAGGAAATCCGCCACGCCATGCCCAGAGAAGTCCACTGCCAACGTACCCAGGTTGGTACCCGAGGCGTAGGTCAGTACAGCATCGCCGGCATGCCCGGTGAATGCATTGACGAAGCTCAAGCCTGCACCTTTGGTGATACCGGTGAGGTCGATCTTGTCGGAACCGGAGGTGAAGTCAAAGATCTTGTCGGCCGCACCCGGCTTGGAGTCGGAACTGGCACCGTACACGAAGGTATCGTTGCCGGCGCCGCCCCACAGTTGGTCCGCACCGCCGCCGCCGTAGATGATGTCGTTGCCGGCACCGCCCTTGATGAGGTTGGCTGCGTTGTTACCAATGATCAGGTCGTTGCCCGAACCGCCGAAGGCGTTTTCGACCGTGACGCCCTTGGCGATGGACACGTTGCCCACCAGGCCGCCGACGTCGGAGAACGACGCTTCATTGAGGTTGATCTTCTGGTTCTGGGTAAAACCGGAGAAGTCCAGGGTGTCATTGCCGCCACCGTCCCATACCGAAAACACCAGCTTGTCGGCATTGGAAGTGGCGCTGTAGAAATCACGCCCGGTGTTGGAGTTGAAACCGTAGGTGGTGTCGCCGGCACGCGTGTTGTAGTTGGCGCCGTAGAGCTTCTGGATCGCCGCGATGTCGTCGATCAGCGGGCCCGAGGAGTAAGCCTCGACCCCGCCTTTACTGAAGTTCTGGTTGGTGTTGCTCTCGCTCCAGTAACTCATGACGCTGTAGCCACGCGTGTCCTGTCCATAGGTCGCGTCGTTATAGGTCGGGTTGCCATTCCCGGCGTTGTAGTCGCCAGGGTGAGCCAGGCCCAGGGTGTGGCCGATTTCGTGGGTCAGGGTCTGCCGGCCATAGTTGTTCAGGTCCGGGGTCTTGTTCGGCGTGTAGCTGTTGTTGGTCAGGTACCACGAAGTGCCGTCGTAGCCTGCGCCGGTGCCGGGCAGGTAGGCGAAAGCCGCTGCGCCGTCCTGGCCACCGCTGTAGTTGCCGAAGGTCATGTGTGCATCACCACCGGAAGCCTTTTCGGTAAAGGTCACGTTGGCGACATCCGACCAGGATTGCATGGCCAGTGCGGCCTGTGCTTTTTGCTGGGCGTTGAATTGGCTGAACCCGGAAATGCCATGTTTGTTCATGGTGGCCGAGGACGCCGAGGTGAGGAAGGTGTAGGTCAGATCGATCTTGCCGTTGCCATCAAAGTCCCGGTACGCGGCACCATCCCGCAGCAGCTGGGTCGCTGCCTGGTCCACGGTGTAGGACGGTTTGCCATTGACCGTGAGGTTGCCGCCACGGTCGTACAGATGGCTGAAACTATCGATCTGCGAATACGCTGTGCTGGTTTGCGCTGCAGAAACAATAGCTTTGTCTTTTACTTTTGACATAAACGTACTTCCTTGTTTGCAAGTGCATCAGTCTTTGTTCGATAGGAACCTCGCGGGCGAGATCGTCCTATCACTCGCCTCTTTTGAAGGCGTATCGAAACTGACACAACCTGAAATCTTTCGTCTACAAATATTTCCGCATTGAAACTGTGACGTAGATTCAACTTGAGGAAGTGCTCTCCAGCATTTATTGGGGGCCATTGCTTCTGCGCGGCCAATTGTCGCCCACTGTTATTTAAATATTAAATATCGGTAAAGCCGCTCAAGTTGAGCGGCACACTTGATAAATGGATCCAATATATTGTCACGGTGTCATCTACAACATTAAAGAGCCACTATCTGCACTATTAAAGTGCTTTGTCCCCTATTACCGGGCCACACTCCAACCCGACTTGTTCAACGCGCTGATCAGCCTCTCGCCGGCAAGTCCCGGCACGCTGATGCCGTCTTGCGTGGTCATGTCTTCACCGGCCAGCAAGGCATTGATGATCGCCTCCTCCACCGCCTCTGCCGCCGCGCTGAACAGCGGTGAAATATGGTCGTTGTTCACCATCTGCAGGGGCGTGCTCAGCGGTAGGTCCTTGCGCCCGTAATCGGCCGGTGGGATCGCTTGGTTGCCGGTGGCGAACGCCAGGAACAGATCGCCACTGGAGTCTTCAGTGCCGCCGCCGGTGCGGGCGATACCGACCGAGGCACGCTGTGCTAGGCGTCGGCATTGGTGCGGCAATAACGGCGCGTCGGTGGCGAGGATCACCACAATCGAGCCCATGCCGGGCGTACCGCGTTCGGCGAACGGCGAAGGGATCTCCATCAGATGACGCCCCACCGGGTAGCCATCCACACGCAGTTCCTGGCGTTTGCCATGGTTGGCCTGCACCAGCGCGCCGACCGTCCAGCCCCCCTGCTGCGCCGGCAAGCGCCGCGATGCCGTCCCGATGCCGCCCTTGAACTCGTGACAGATCATCCCGGTACCGCCGCCCACCGCGCCCTCCTGCACCGGGCCGGATTCAGCGTTATACAGCGCCTCGCGCACATGCTCAGGCTTGACGTGCTGGCCCCAGATATCATTCAGCAGGCCGTCGTAGGTTTCCATCACCACCGGCATGCACCAATACACGGCCGGGTCTGCCAGGCGCTCGCGCTCCAGGGCGATCAACGTGTCGCGCACCACGCCGATGCTGTGGGTGTTGGTGATGGCCAGCGGTGTGGTCAGCAGCCCCGCTTCGCTGATCCATTCAAGGCCAGTGGCGTCGCCATTGCCATTGAGCACGTGATAGCCGGCAAAGCAGGGTTGATGGCGCGCCTCCCCGGCCCGTGGCTGGATGACGCTGACGCCGGTGCGCACCTGTTTGCTGTCGATGCAGGTCTTGAGCGTGGCGTGGCCGACCCGCACGCCCGGTACATCGGTGATTGCATTCAATTCGCCGGGCGTGCCCAGCCCCAACGTGATGCCCAATTGACGTGCACGCATAACCACTCCTTACAATTTCTGAAACGCCGGACTCAACCGGCCACTGATGCAATACAAAATCACCGACGTGGCCAGCAAGCCGATGATGATCATGATGTCCCGGACCGACGCAGCCGCGATCAGGGTCGTCAGTAAATAACCCGCCCCCAGCACCGCCAGTAACGCCGGCAGCGGCCACAGCGGCATGCGGTACGGATGCTCGCGATCACGCAGCAGCACCCGGCTCATCAGCGCACTCAACGCCACCACCAGGTACACCAGCATGATCAGCAATACGCTGAATGAGGTCAGGTCCGCCAAATTGGAGCTGAAACTCAGCAACGCCGAGGGAACCGCCAGAAACAGCGTAGCCAACCAGGGTGAATCCCAACGCGGGTGGATACGCGTGAAGCAGCGATTGATGGTCGGCGTCCACAGCGCATCGCGGCCACTGCTGAACACCACGCGGCCGATCTGGATGACGATGGCGACGATGGCATTGAACACCGACAGGAAGATCCCCGCGCTGACCAGGCGTGACAGGGTCTCATTGCCGTGGCTGGTCAGCAGGTAGCCGATCGGGTCGGGGCTGCTGATCATCGCACTCAGGGATGGCGCGCCAATCAACAGCGCGGTAATGGGCACCAGCTCGATCACCACCACCAACCCCAGGGACCACAACACCGCCTTGTGTACCCCCTTGCCGCCACACTTCATGTCTTCGGCCAGCAGCACGGCCGGGCCATAGCCATTGAACGAAAACAGGCCGATACCGACCGCGCCGATCACCAGGCCCCAGGGCGCCAGATGCAACAGGCCGTTCTCGACAATCTGCGGTTGCAACAGCACGCTGGCCGGCTGCACCGGGTTACCGAAGCCGATACACACGATCACCAGCAGTGCCGCCACTTCCAGCAACAGGCAAGTGCCGGTGATCCAGGCATTGAGCTTGATATTGAGGATGCCCAGTGCGTAGCTGCACACTACGATGACCAGGGCCACGGTTTGCGAATCGAATTTCGTGCCCAAGGCGTTATTGAGATACGTCGCGGCCCCCGTTGCCAGCACCGGCGGGATAAACAGCAACATGACCAGCACGGTCAAAAACGTTGCATAACCAGCCATGCCGCCGAACACGCGCTTGGCGTAGACATATTCACCCCCTGCGCTGTTATGGGCACGCCCCAGTTCGGCGTAGCAGAAGGCGAACATCAGTGCGAGCAAAGCGGCCATCACAAAAGCCAGGAACACCCCACTGCCGGCCTGTTGGATGGCAAAGGGCGCGATGACGAACACGGAGCTGGCCGGAGTGACCGCCGAAACGGTGATGGCCACCACATCGAAGACGCTCAAGGTCGGCTTGAGCACGCCGTCTGGCGCGGGAGAAGCACTCATATCGTTATCCTCTGTCGTTGTTTTTGGTGTGAGGCAGAAACGAAAAACCGGATGGGTTGCGGGATATGTTTCCCGCTGAATGAGCACGAAGGTATCGGCTGCGACGGTGTCAGCCAATTCCCCTATTGGGGTACTCCCCTTGACGGCCCCCGGCAAAAACCCAACCCTTGACCGATCTATTCGAGGCCGGGAGCCGTTTAAATGAGCCTGTTCAGGGAAATCGGCATGCATGCAGGGCTGGGGCGCACCCTGTCACAGATCGGCACCGAGCGGTTCTGGAAACAACTGGTGCTGTTACTGCATCAGTGCCTGCCCTTCGATAACGCCCTGGCGATCTTCTACCCACTGGAAGGCCCACCCCAGGCGCTGGAGGAATACGACGCCCAGCCCAGCAGCAAACCGGCGTCGATGCTGGTTTACCTCAATGGCTTGTATTTGCTCGACCCGTTTTTCCAGGCGTGCCGCGAAGGCTACCCCAGCGGTGTGTACCGCCTCGAAGAGGTGGCGCCGGACCATTTTCGCCAGAGTGAATACTTCCTCAACTACTTCCACGACAACGTCCTGGAAGATGAGGTGCAGTTCATCCTGCAATTGCCGGGGGCAGGCACCTTGTCATTGTCGTTGGGCATGCAACGCCGGTTCAGTTTTGAAGAAAGCGGGCTGATGACCACGCTGGCCGCGTGGGTGCTGCCGTTGATGCAGCAGCATTGGCAACAAAGTACTCAGCGAGTGCCGGCGATGGACAGCCAGATCAGGGACGCCCTGAGCCATTTCGGCTGCGGCGTGCTGTCGGAGCGTGAGCTGGAGGTCGCGCGGCTGGTGCTGCGTGGGTTCTCGTCCAAGGCCATGGCCGAGCGCCTGAATATTTCGCCGGACACGGTGAAGGTGCATCGGCGACATCTGTACGCGAAGCTGGATATCTCGTCACAACCGGAGCTGTTTTCGTTGTTTATCCAGTCGTTGGGGCATGATCTGGAGAATCCCTGACTCAGTCGACCAAGATCGTTCCCGCGCCTGCACGGGAACGATCGAACCAAGCTTGAATAACCGATTGTCACCCGTTGATGCCCTGCATAATGAACACCACGCGGGTAGCATAATCTGCGGTCACAAACTGGATTTGCCCTAGCAATACTTCATCCTCGAACCTTTCGATAGTGACAGTACCTGATTCCGCATATTGCGCCTCGGATCCGAAAGGCAAGTACGCAGCCGTCACAGCTCTAGAGTCGATGTCATAGGTACCGCTTTGCACATTTTTATCTTGAAAGGTTACCTCTATGGCCGAGATATCGTCGGGAGCGCCATTGGACTCTTCACGCGAATATATTCTTAGTGTATTGGCACTTTCAACGCGATATACCTGGTTTGTCCTATAGGGTATCTTCCCGTCAGGAGTCTTGACGTGCCCGATCATCCAGCCAGAGGCTTGCGTTACTTTCCTGATTGTTTCCTTGAGGCTTGCCATGTGTCTCTCCTTACCCAGTGAAATCGTTCGCAAGGATGAGCTTAATGGGCTTTGAAAAATATTAAACCTGTCAAAATTGACAGGTTTAAAAAGACTTTCAACTATCGCGAACAGCTCTAACCGATCGATACAGGTCCCTCTTGTCTCCCCATGCTCAGCGTCCCGTCCGAACGGTGTTCCACACCCGCGTACGCACCCGGTCGATATTCAGCGGCATCGCCTCCAGGGCAAACAATTTGCCCATCATTTCCGGGCTCGGGTACACCTTGGTGTCGGCCTTGATCATCGGGTCCACCAGGCTGTCGGCTGCGCTGTTGCCATTGGCGTAGTGCACGTAGTTGGTGATGCTGGCCATCACGTCCGGGCGCAGCAGGTAGTTCATGAACGCATAGCCGGCTTTTTCATCGGGCGCGTCGGCGGGCATGGCGACCATGTCGAACCAGATCGCAGCGCCTTCCTTGGGGATGTTGTAGCCGATGTTCACGCCGTTTTTGGCTTCCCTGGCACGGCTTTCGGCTTGCAGGATGTCGCCGGAGAAACCGACGGCCACGCAGATGTCGCCATTGGCCAGGTCGGCGGTGTATTTCGAGGAGTGGAAGTACGCCACATACGGCCGCACTTTCATCAGCAGGTTTTGAGCTTTTTTGTAGTCTTCAGGCTGCTTGCTGTGGGGTGGCAACCCCAGGTAGTTCAGCGCGGCCGGCAACAGCTCCGGGCCGTTGTCGAGGATCGCCACCCCGCACTTTTGCAGCTTGGCCATGTTTTGCGGTTTGAAGATCAAGTCCCAGGAATCCACCGGCGCGTCGTCGCCGAGCACGGCCTTGACCTTGTCGATGTTGTAGCCGATGCCCGTACTGCCCCACAGGTAGGGAAAACCGTGGGCGTTGCCCGGGTCGTTGTTTTCCAGGGCCTTGAGCAATGCCGGGTTGAGGTTTTTCCAGTTGGGCAATTGGCGCCTGTCGAGCTTCTTCAGCGCTCCGCCCTCGATCTGCCGGGCCATGAAGTGGTTGGATGGGAACACCACGTCATAACCCGATTGCCCCGTCATCAACTTACCGTCGAGGGTCTCGTTGCTGTCGTACACGTCGTAGGTGAAACCGATGCCGGTTTCTTTCTGGAAGTTCTTGGTGGTGTCGGGCGCGATGTAGTCCGACCAGTTGTAGATTTTCACCGTCTCGGCGGCCTGGCTGATAGACGCCGCTAATATCAGGGGAAACAGGGCAATGGCTTTCATGGTTCGATTTCCTGGCGGTTTCAGGGCTGTTGTTATGGCAGGCGATCAAGGATCCAAAGCGTTCGTGCGAGTCAAACGATCAGTGCATGAAACCTTCCATGAAGCCGGCCACGGCGCTCGCCAACTTGCGCCGCCAGGGCGCGGTATGGGGGTCGGCCAACACCTGGTCTTCATGCACAAAACTGCGAATGATCGCGTTGTAGCCCAGCCAGCGGCAGGGCTCGGGCTCCCAGGGCTTGAGTGCGTCCAGGCCACGCTCGCGGATCACCCAGGGCTGGGTGGTCAATGGCGTATCCAGGCCCAGGATCAGGTCAGCCAAGGTGCGACCGCCCAGGTTGGTGGCGCCGACGCCCTCCCCGCCATAACCGCCAGAGAGCGCGATACCGGTCTTGTGGTCACACAACATATGTGGCCGGAAGTTGCGTGACATGCCGAGGTTGCCACCCCAGGAGTGGGTAATCCGTACCTTCTTCAGCTGTGGGAAGAGTTCACCAAACAGGTAACGACGCAGCTCGACCTCGCTGTCGGTCAGATCGAAGTTGTGTCGCAACTTCCCCGCGAACTGATAGCCGCCACGCGCCCCGAACACCAGGCGATTGTCCGCTGAGCGCTGGCCGTAGGTAACCTGACGGCTGCTTTCGCCGAACGCCTGGCCATGGCTCAAGCCGATTTCATCCCAGGTCGCGGCGGACAGCGGCTCGGTGGCGACCATCAGGCTTTGCACCGGCAACTGATAACGCCCCAGGGCCGGCAATGTGTTGGCGTAGCCTTCCACCGCCGGCACCACCCAGGCAGCGCGCACGCTGGCCTGGGCCGTGCGCAGGCGGCCGGACTGCCAATGGGTCACCGGGCTGTTTTCGTAGATCGTCACCCCCATGTTCTCCACCACCCGCGCCAGGCCGCGCACCAGCTTGGCGGGGTTGATCGTCGCGACATGCGGCGCATAGATGCCGCCATAGGGCTTGGCGATACGGATCTGTTCGGCCAACTGTTGCGGGCTCAACCAGCGGTAGTCGTGTTCAGTCAGCCCCTGGGCGTGGAGTTTGTCCAGGTAACGACGCAGGCTGCGCTCCTGTTCGGGGTAGCGTGCGGCGCAATACAGGGCCCCGCCTTTGCGGTAGTCGCAGTCGATTCCTTCACGGGCCAACACCTGGGCCACTTCATCCGGTATGCCGTGCAACAGATCGAATGAGGCCCGGCGTTGTTGCGGGTCGAGGCCCGCCAACAAGCGGTCTTCACCCAACAGGTTGCCCATCAGCCAGCCACCGTTGCGGCCCGACGCGCCAAAACCTGCGGTGTGTGCCTCGATAATCGCGATTTTCAGCTCGGGTGCCTGGCGCTTCAGGTAATACGCGGTCCACAGCCCGGTATAACCGGCACCGATAATGGCCACGTTGACATCCAGGTCATGGGCCAGCGCCGGCCGCGCCAGCAGCGGGTCGTCCAACTGGTCCATCCATAAACTGATCTTGCGCCATGCCGGCATGCCGGGCTCCCCTACCTCATTTCGATAGGGACGATCCTAGGGCGTGAGGTTATGGGCTGTCTTGCGCGCGTGCACGCAGAGAAATTTGTTTGACGTAAGCCTTGGGCGACTGCCCGGTGTGCTGGCGAAATGCGCTGTAAAACGCCGATAACGAGTTGAAACCCGCAGCGAACGCCAGCTCATCGACTTTTATCGGCGACGTGGCCTTGTCCAATTCGGCCAACAAGTGCTGGAGCCGTGCCTGGTTGACGTAGCGGTAGAAGCTCTGCCCGAGCACCTGGTTCAGCAGGTAGGACATCTGATTGCGGCTGTAGCCACACGCCTTGGCCACCCGTTGCAAATCCAGCTCCGGGTCCAGATAGGGTTGCTGCTGTTGGAAATACTGCTGCAGGTCGTTGGCCATATGCCCCAGCTGGTGCGGCGACAGGCCCAGGCGACTGACGGTCGGGCGTATGGCCTGGGCCGGTTGTTCATGCACCAGGGACGCGTATTCATTGACCCGCCAGATCAGCCCGTCACGCACGGTGATCGCTTCGCTGGTGCGGAACGACACCAACCCCTGGCCGCCACGCAAGGTGATGCAGTACTGGATGAAGGCTGTGTCACCGTCGGCGCGAATGCGGTCAGCATGGGCGATGGCCTCATCGGGCCCACGCGGCATGCTGGCTTGCAGGTACTCACGCAGTTCGGCGTAGCCCACCACGCGGTTCTGGAAGAAGTCGTGGTACTGGATGTCCGGATGGTAGTAGGCCATGACCCCATCCAGGTCGCGATGGCGCCAACACAGGTGGTGACGCAACACCAGTTCAGCCGTGGCCCGGGTGGTTTGGCAATCATCGGCCGAGGCGCTGTCGGGCATATAAGGCTCTGTGGCGGGTAAATGGTGAGACTGCCGAATTATCACGACCGCTTCAAGGGTCGATCAGCGCTGATCACCAATGGCTTTTTGCCTGATTTGAACCAGGACATGACCTACATCAAAGAGTCAGTAAACAACTGCCGAACGGGACAAAAAAAGTCACATGATGGTTACGAACGAATGCTATTTTTGAAATTCTTCAAACCATGACCATTGACGGTCCTGGTCCTGCCGCGAGCTAAAGGAAGCGCTCAATGAACAAGGTGGGCAATATGCACGGCAACCTGAACAAAGTGACGTTCCCCAACGCCTGCCAGCTGATGCGCTGGCATTTTCATCCGATGGGTTTCGAAGGCAGCATGGATGCGCCTGGCAGCATGATCGTGCGCCTGTTCGACCGGGCCAGCGGCGAGACCCTGATCGCCATCGCCGGCATCCCCTGCGCCACGGTGATGAATGCCTCCGATGTAGAGCGCATCATCGAGGCGGTGGAGGATGAGTTGGAGTCCTTTGTACCACCGCTGTCTTTGCGGGCTTGATGCCTTGCCCGGGCCGTCGTGAGCAGCCCTGCCGGAGTCATCCACGCCGGTCGTCGAAGAACGCTTTCTTGCCATCCACCCGCTCCGAGGCCCTGGGCACATTCACGCCCTGGCCCTCCGGTTTCTCGACATACCAATAGCAGTGGCTCACCGCACGGGTAATACCGACGTAAGCCAGGCGCAGCACTTCGTCTTTTTGCGCCCTGTCATAGGGCTCGCTGTCGCCGTCCTTGCCCAGCCCGGCCATGCGGTAGACCTGGTTCTTGTAGGGCGAGCTGGTGACATGCTGGCAATCGCCCAGCAGGAAAACAGTATCCGCCTGCAGGCCCTTGGCGCTGTGATAAGTCAGCTGTTTCAACCTGCGAGCCGCTGGCGGCAAGCTAGAATCCAGATTAACTACAGACTGAATATGCTCTTGAATCAATAACTTATCGCTACTTTTTCGATACAACATCAAGATCGAATCACCTTTTTGATAATGCTCGAGCAGCGTGCGGCCCAGCGCGGCGTCATCGCGCTCAAGCACCGCAACCGGGACCAAGGGCTTGGGGGCGCCGCTGGCCTTGGCTTTTTTGCCGGGAATCGCCGGGGCGCTGCGCACGACATGCTCGGCGGCGTCGATGATGTGCTGGTGGCTGCGGTAGTTCTCGCCGAGCATCACACGGGTGGTCGCGGGTGACGGGAATTCCTGGTTGAACGCAATGAAATACTGGGGCGAACTGCCGCGCCAACCATAAATCGACTGCCAGTCGTCCCCTACGCAGAGTAAAGAAGAACGCTGCGCCCCACGCCCGACGTGCATCGCCGGGCCACGGCTGCGGATTTCACGCAGGCTGGCGCGAAGCCACGACACGATCTGCGGCGACACGTCCTGGAACTCATCGATCATCAGGTGCGACATCGGGCGCAGCAGCGGGTCGCTGAGCAACTTGAGGTTTTCCGGGGTGTTTTCACCGAACAGCGAGAACATGCGGTTGTAGGTCATGATCGGCGGCGACTGAGAGAGCAGATGGTCTTCCAGGGCTTTCCAGAAAATGCTCAGGGCCTCGAAGAAGAACCGGTCGGGGTCGTCCTTGGCGAAGCTCATCCGGCCCACCGCAGTGGGTACGTCCAGGCCAAGGTTTTCGATAAAGCCGGCAGCCGTGACAAAACTGTCCAGCAGAGGCGCCGATGCCAGCTCGCCTTTTACCTTGTAGTCAAACCCGGGGCCCGCCGTGGCATCCCCCGCCAGGCTGCCCAAAAGCCGTTTCGATGCCTCATAGTTATCAAGCCAAATCAAAGGCTTGCGGCAGAAAGCTTGAAACAGGGTGCGCTTTACCGCCCACTCTGCACGCACCGACAGTTTGGCATTGGGGCGTGTGATCTGGGCGTTCTCCCGGGCATCGAAGCCCAACACCACCCAAGCGTCCAGCTCAGCGATGTAGCCATGGCAATGAAACTGCGCACCGTTGATCTCGAAGGTCTGGCGGCTGGGCTCAATGCCTTTTATCGGCCAGGCGCCGGCACGAAACCACAGGTCTTCGATCACATCGCAGAGTTCTTCATCACGCTTGGCCGCCAATTCGGTCACCGCCATGCGCTTTTGCACATCCGGGTGGTCGCGCTCCAGTTCCTTGAGCTGCAGGCCCTGGCGCGCCAGCGGCACGATCAGTTCACGGAAGCGTTCATGGCGACCATGCAAGTGGTGGTAGCAGGCATTCAGCTGTTGGCGCTGCGCGTCGCTGATACGCAGGTCGAACGGGTTGCTGTCGGCGTCTTCAACCCCACTGCCGAGGTTCTCGAAGGCTTGCAGCCGTTCAAAGCCCGGCAGACTGCGCACCATGGGCAAAATGCGCGAGTGAAAGGTACGCACCACAGCCTGGGCCTCTTTGAGGCCAAGGGGTTGGCCCCACAGGCTGAGAATCTGCATGAGCTTGTTGATGAAGTCTTTGCGTGATTCGCGGGTGAAGGTCACCACCGTCATCGAGCTTAGCTCGAAGCCCAGATAATGGGTCAACAGCAGGATACGCAGCACCAGCGAGGTGGATTTACCCGCGCCCGCCCCGGCAATCACCGAGGTCGAGGGCGTGTCGCTGAAGATCATCTTCCACTGCGCCGCACTGGGCTGGGCATGCTCGGGGAGCAATCGGGCCACGTCGGCCTTCATGCGTTTTTTCACCTCGGCGGTCAGCGGCAGGCGCCAATCATCGAACAGGCTGTCGTCGATCCCCGGCGCGCGATGCTCGTCCGGTCGAAAGTCACGAATCAACAGGACTTGCCGGCCTTCCTCGATACCATCGGCCTTACCCTCGCGGTAGCCGTACTCCACGCCGGCCTCGTGCCCGCTGCGAAAACCATCCGCCTGGCCATGCAGCCAGGAAAACCGGTGCTGGGCCCGTAAACGGGTCAGGCCATGCCCGAACAGACGCGCCGCCAGACGCTTGAGTAGCGGCATTTCGGCCAGTGGGCGCAGTTCGGGCGGTAGATCAGGCTTTTGTTGCGGCACGCGGACTCCTGCGATGGACTGGCTTCGACAAGTGCGCCATGGTCGCCGGAAACGGCGTTCAGTTCCAGCCAATTGCTTTATCGTCATGCAGTTAGGCGATGAAGTGAAAGTCAAAACACGCGTAACCCATCTAATCTACTGATAGGAATAAGGCACTTTTTACGCTTTTTATCGATCATCCGCTGCCGGAAAATGGGCTCATTCACAGGAGACGATCATGCTTGAACTTCGACCCTTCAATACGTTGGGCGGCGCCCATCACGGCTGGCTGGACGCTCATCACCACTTTTCATTCGCCGAATACCACGACCCCAAGCGCATGCACTGGGGCAACCTGCGGGTGTGGAACGACGACATCATTGCGCCGGGCACCGGTTTTCCGCAGCACCCGCACCGCGATATGGAAATCATCACCTATGTGCGTGAGGGCGCGATCAGCCACGCCGATAACCTGGGCAACAAGGGTCGCACCGAGGCTGGCGACGTTCAGGTGATGAGCGCCGGCACCGGGATCGCCCACAGCGAATACAACCTGGAAGCCACACCGACGAAGATTTTCCAGATCTGGATTATCCCGAACGAATCGGGGTTGCCGCCGTCCTGGGGCGCCAAACCGTTTCCCAAAGGTGACCGCGAGGGTTTTGTGACCCTGGCCAGCGGCAAGGCCGGAGACAGCGAGAGCCTGCGCATTCGGGCGGACGCGCGCCTGGTGGCAGCGAACCTGAAAGCCGGGGAAAGTGCCGAATACCGGCTGGACAGCGGGCGGCGTGCGTATCTGGTGCCGGCGACCGGCGTGATTGAAGTCAACGGCTTGCGTGCACAAGCTCGCGACGGTGTTGCGGTGCAGGATGAGCAGGTATTGCGCGTAACGGCGATTGAGGACAGCGAGATTGTGCTGGTCGATCTGGCCTGACGGCCGGCGGCATGGATGACCTGTGGCGAGGGAGCTTGCTCCCGCTGGACTGCGTAGCAGGCCCAGTCTTTTCAAATCAAAAGCGTGGGCCGCTTTGCGGCCCAGCGGGAGCAAGCTCCCTCGCCACGGTGACAGTGTTCCTCAGTAACTGACTGACGTGTTACTCGGAAATCGCGCCGTCGACCAGCACCTGCGCTTCTTCCACCAACTGCTTGAGGTGATCTTCGCCAATAAAGCTCTCGGCGTAGATCTTGTAGATATCCTCGGTACCCGATGGGCGTGCGGCGAACCAGCCGTTTTCGGTCATCACCTTCAAGCCACCGATTGCCTGGTTATTGCCCGGCGCATGGCTGAGGATTTGCTGGATGCTTTCCCCGGCCAACTGCGTGGACGTGACCTGTTCCGGCGACAGCTTGCCCAACAGCGCTTTCTGCGCCGGGGTGGCCTTGGCGTCGACGCGGATCGCGAACGGCTCGCCCAGGGCATCGGTCAGGCCACGATAGATCTGGCTCGGGTCCTGGCCTTTGCGCGAGGTCATTTCCGCGGCCAGCAAGGCCGGGATCAAACCGTCCTTGTCAGTGCTCCACACGCTGCCGTCTTTACGCAGGAACGAGGCGCCGGCGCTTTCTTCGCCACCAAAGCCCAGCGAGCCTTCAAACAGCCCGTCGGCAAACCATTTGAAACCCACCGGCACTTCGTAGAGGCGACGCCCGATGCGCGCGGCGACGCGATCGATCAAGCCGCTGCTGACCACGGTCTTGCCCACGGCCGCATCGGCGCGCCAGTCAGGACGGTTCTGGAACAGGTAGTCAATCGACACGGCCAGGTAGTTGTTCGGCGCCAGCAGGCCACCGGACGGGGTGACGATGCCATGGCGGTCGTGGTCCGGGTCGCAGGCGAAGGCGACGTCGAAACGCTCCTTGAGGCCGATCAACCCTTGCATGGCATAGCTCGAAGACGGGTCCATGCGGATCTGACCGTCCCAATCCACGCTCATGAAGCGGAAGGTGGCGTCGACTTCGGTGTTCACCACGTCCAGGTTCAAGCGGTAGTGTTCAGCGATCGCCGACCAGTAGCGCACCCCTGCTCCGCCCAATGGGTCGACGCCCAGGCGCAGGCCCGCGCTGCGGATGGCGTCCATGTCGATCACGTTGATCAGGTCGGCCACGTAGCTGTTGAGGTAGTCATGCCGATGAGTGGTGTCGGCCTTGAGCGCCTGCGCATGGGTGATGCGCTTGACGCCGGCCAGTTTATTGGCCAGCAGTTCATTGGCCTTGGCTTCGATCCACTTGGTCACGTGGGTGTCGGCCGGGCCACCATTGGGCGGGTTGTACTTGTAGCCACCGCTTTGCGGCGGGTTATGGGATGGCGTGATGACGATACCGTCCGCCAGGCCGCTGGTGCGGCCACGGTTGTAGCAGATAATGGCGTGGGAAATCGCCGGTGTCGGGGTGTATTCATCCCCTTCGGCCAGCATCACGTGCACGCCATTGGCGGCCAGGACCTCCAGGGCGCTGGCGCCGGCCGGCGTCGACAGGGCGTGGGTATCCAGGCCCACGAATAGCGGGCCGTTGATCCCTTGGGCTTCACGGTACAGGCAGATGGCCTGACTGATGGCGAGCACATGCCATTCGTTGAAACTCAGCTCGAACGAGCTGCCACGATGCCCGGAGGTGCCGAAGGCCACGCGTTGAGTGGAGATTGCTGCATCAGGCTGGCCGGTGTAATAGGCCGTGACCAGTCGCGGGATATCCACCAGCAACTGAGCTGGCGCCGGCTTGCCCGCAAAAGGACTGATAGTCATGCATAAACCTCGAAAAGAAGGATTCGGAAAAAGTGACAGTTTACTGGGAGTTGGACTACTTCGCGACGATATCGATCCGACAGTGATTGGAGATTTTTCATACGCTAGTCGATCTGTGCCTGGCGCAATGCCTGTGCCAGGCAATCCAGGGTGATATCAAGGTTCAGTTGCCCACTGAACGTGTGGCTGAGCCGCAGATGCTGAGAATGCAAGCCGCTGAGGCTGAACAACTCACCCGGAGCAATCACCACGTGTTGCGCGACCATGCGCTGGAACACCTGACGCATATCCACCGCTGCCACCGATTCCAACCAGAAGCTTGCGCCGGCGATGGGCATGCGATAGCTCACGCGCCCCTCCAGGTGGGCATCCAGGCGCTCACTCATGGCCTCTGCCTGTTCGCACAAGTGCTCGCGCAACGTCTGCAGGTGCTGGTCGAACCGCCCGTTCTGGTAAAGCTGGGCGATGGCGCGTTGACGGATCGACGACAGCCTGAATGAGCGCAGCAGAAATTGGCGCTGCAACTCGCCGCTCAGGTGTCGCGACAAGACATAACCAAATGGCGCCTCCGGCCCGAGTACCTTTTCGAACGAGGAGAACACGATCAACCGCTCCGGGTTGACCAGGTTGCGCAGCGGGACCGGGGGCGATGCGAAACTCAGCTCACCGAATGTATCGTTCTCCAGCAACCAGCCGCCATAGTGCTCCAGCAACTGGGCCACGCGCAGCCGCTCTGCGGTCGACAGTGCATTGCCTGACGGCAGGCTGACCACCGATGACAGCAACACCAGGGGCACCGGTTCGTGACGCAGCAGCTGTTCGAGCATCGCCAGGTCCAGGCAACCGTCGGCCTGCCAAGGCAACTCGACGACCCGCACACCGGCAGCCTGCAACAGGCGCAAGATCAAATAATCACAAGGGGACTCGACCACCACCATACTGCCCTTGAGGCCCAATGCATCAATCAGGATCTCCAGCACGCCTCGCAAGTCTGCGCCGATGTACACCTCATCGGCCTGCCAGCAACGCGTGGGCGATGAGGTGTAGCGTGCCGCCAACGCCGTACGCAACTCCCACACGCCACAGGGTTGCGACCAGGGTTGCAGGTGATGCGGATGGCGCCGTACCAGTTGGCGCTCCAGCGTCAGCAAAGCGCCGTCGAGTGAGCCCAGCAGCGCCGGCTCATCACCACTGAGCACGGCCATTGCCGGACGCCGCGCCGCTACGTACAAGCGCTCGAGCAGATCGGCACCCGCCATCATTTGCGGGTTGACCGCAGCCGGCCAGGCAAAATAGCCGGATTTGGCTACTGAGTAGACCCGTCCTTCCTTCTCCAACAGTGAGTAAGCGTACTGAATCGTCGAGATCGACACGTTCAGCCGTGCCGACAACTGCCGCAGGGACGGCAGTTTGACCGGCGTGTCCAGGCTGACCTCGTTGATGAGGTTGATCATGTAGCGGTACACCGCCTGGTAAGCGAAATCCGCCTGTCGCTCCCCGCGCAGGGTCATTGGCGCTGACCTGGGCTGACAAACCGGTGCACGCGGCTAACGCCCCGACAACTGCGCCGCCTGCGCCTGGGCCAGGCGGCGGTTGCGCAGTTGGGCACCCCGTTCGATCTGTACCGGCCGCTTGCGGTACAGGTGTTGCAATAACGGCAGCGACAACCCGCTGGTATCGACCGCCCATTGCTGCAACACATCGCCGGCCGGCTTGCCTTGCAACACGTTGTGCAGCTCAGGGAGCGCCACCAGCATGCCCGGGTGGCATTGGCGCAGGTAGCCCTCCAGCCGCTCGCCATGGTGAATGAAGGGTGAGAACAACAGGCAGGTCAACTGCCCTTCATCCAGGCCGAAGAATTCCTGGGCATAGGTCGCTGACAGAATCCGTCCGTCATCTGAGCTTGCCTCGGCAATCAGGTGGTGTGGAATGTGCCGGCGGTACATGGCGTCCATTGCTTGCCTGACAAAGCTATCCACCCCTTCTGCGTAGGACAGCTCCCGCAGGCATTGGGCCTGCAGCCCATGCAAATGCGCCATCAGCAATGGGTTAGGGAACGCCGAATGGCTGAAGTGGAACGCAAAGGGGTCCGGTTTACGGGCCAGGAACTGCGTGAGCAGCGGTGTCGAAGCAACGTCCACCTCCCCCAGCAGATCGTCGATGCCGATATACGCCAGATGCCGGTGCCCGCCCCGGCCTGGGCTGTCGATGTCCACATAATGTTCGCCGTAGAGGTCACGGTAGCAACCGGCGCTCCACTCCTCCATGCGCGCAAACAGCGCATTGAGCGATGACGACTTGCCGGGGGGCAGAGTGATGCCCGCCGTAGTGGCCGTCTTTTTCAGCCAGGCCAGGTATTGGCTTTGCGTGCGCGCAGAATCGCCACTGACCACCGCATGCACCCCGCCCCCCCATGTGGTGACCCGTTGGTAGAAATCCCCCAGGCGCAGGTAGGTGTCGTTACACAATGTCGCCCTGATATCGCCGGACGTCAGGTGCCCTATCATCAGCATATTGCGCTGGCTGACCTCACGCCCCGCACTCGACGGCGGGCGCTGGTGATTGAATGGCAGCACTTCCTGGTTTTCCACCAGGAGCAGGTCTACGCGGGGATCGTCGTGCAGAAACAACGCGCTGTAGCCCTGGTACAGGGTGTCCAGTGTCGCCTGGGTCATGCCCGCATGCCGCAAGGTGGCTACACGCAGATGAAAGGTCTTGGGCGCCCGCCCGGCAATGGTCAATTGCGCCGCCCGCAGCAGCGCCAGGGTGTAGCTGCTGACAGCACCACCGCCATGGGCGACGAGCACCTTGTAGTCACCGACTTGTTCCATGCCGCCGGCAGCCACCACAATTCGCTGGATCAACAATTGAAGTGCCGTACGCTCGGCACGGGTAAAGTGCCCGATCAACCGCTGCAGAACTTGATGATAAACATAGTTCATGGCTTGCTCGTGAATTGCGCTCATTGCTTTACTACCCGAGTTGAAATATCAGTTTCAAGCAACTGCCAAGAGCAATTGCCTGACCTATTACATCTGTAGGTTTATTGCTCGTTACAGGGTACGAGGATGGATCAACATTAGCACCTTGCAACAAACCCACCGGAGCGTTACCAGTGGCATTCCAAATGACCACCTTCGACGAGAGCCGCGATCCTGCGCGCCCTACGGCGAAAGAAGGGATAACCCTAGGAATAATCCGACAGCGTCCTACACCGCTCTAACTAATAAATTAGAGAAATATCTGACCGACATTACTTACCTCTTTCACCCGAACCCTGAAAAACCGCCCAGGCATTCCCAATAAACTTTCAATACAAATAGGCAGGGCCGAATTAGTTTCGACGAAACGACGAGGTAGTTTCAGATAGTCAATCATTGCTCAGTCCTTGAGATGACAGTGAAGGCACAATTATCGGCACTCAAATAATGAATAACAGATACAGAACAGCGCCAGAAACCCGTTCAGATGATCAACCGGCCGCACGTTAATCGCGCCCACACAACAACGCCGCGCTGGAATTCAGGGCGGCGCGAGGGGCAAAGGTATTGTTTGCGGGGCAGAACAGCCCGGTGGCGGCTTAACCCAGGCGCGGGTTAAGCCCTGACAAATGGCGTATTTGCCTCATCCGCTCGGACCCAGGCGCGCTCATTTGCGAATACTCCTACAGCTCAAACAGCCTCAACCTGCAAGGCAACCCGCTCGCGACACGGGCATTCGTCCATGTAGCGGTGCGCTTCGACGAACTGGCTGAATGGGAACACCGTGGTTTTCAACGGCACCAGCACGCGGTCGGCGGTCAGTTGGTTGATGTCGCGCAACGCACGTTGCAGTGCCACCTGATCCTGGATGATGCCCAGCTCCGGCTTGCCGGTAAAATTACCGATGCAGTGCACAAAAAACTGAATGTTCTTCTGGAACGCGGCACAGGCCGGGAAAGGCGTCTGGTTGCCACCCTGCAAGCCATACAGCACCAGGCTGCCACGGGGCGCCAACACGTCGCCGAGCAGCGACATCTGCGGGCCACCCAGGCCATCGAACACCACATCCACACCGCGGTTATCCGTATATTTGTTGACTTGCATGAGCAGGTCCTGCTCTTCAGTCACGATCACCTTCTCTGCGCCAAGCGACAGCAGATACTCACGCTCCGCGCTGTCCTTGGTCGCGGCAATTACCCGCACACCCAGGGCCTTGCCCAGTTGCACGAACGAAGGGCCCGCGCAGTGGCTGGCGTCAGTCACCAGGGCAAACTGGCCTGGCTTGACCCGCGCCAGGTCCACATAGGCAAAGTAGGCGATCAACAGCGGCGTGTAGTGCACGCTGGCTTCAATAGGGCTCAAGACGTCCGGATAACGGGTCAAGGCCGAGCGAGGCAGAACGATCTGCTCGCCATATACCGGGTAGTCATTGGGGCTCTCGGCCGGAAAACTGGCCACCTTATCACCCACTGCCAAGTCGTCCACGCCGTCGCCCAGGGCGACAACAACGCCGGCCATCTCATGGCCAAGGCCCGACGGCAAACGGGCATGGGAAGACGCCAGGTTCTGACGCCAGAGAATGTCGTACCAACTGATGCCAATCGCGTCGACGCGCACCTGCACTTCGCCCGGTGCGGGCTGTGCGGCTGCATGCTCTTCGCACTTGAGCACCTCGGCCGGACCAAACTTGTGAAAACGGATCGTGCGGGACATCGCAAACCTCGCCAAAGTAACCTCTAATGCCATGAACTCTATCTGGGCTTTCCGGGCAAGGCCACCGGTCGCCGTTAATAGTCAACATGCCTGCCATTGATTCAGCTTCTGAGGAATAGACCCCAAGACTCGTAGGAAAACTCAATTAGCCGGTGCAGAGTACCAGTCTTTCCCCGTAAGATTCATGCCGGTCATACTTTTGAATGGAATCTGAAGGTTCTGAATATGGCCGTTCTCGTCAAGCTTGCTGACTCTTCCAGGACCCAAGATGAACCGTAACGACCTGCGTCGTGTCGACCTTAACCTCTTGATTGTATTCGAAACCCTGATGCATGAGCGCAGTGTGACCCGCGCCGCCGAGAAATTGTTCCTTGGCCAGCCGGCCATCAGCGCGGCGTTGTCACGCCTGCGTGGGTTGTTCGATGACCCGCTGTTCGTGCGTACCGGGCGCAGCATGGAACCCTCGGCCCGCGCCGTGGAAATCTTCGCACTGCTCTCCCCGGCCCTGGACTCGATTTCCACCGCCGTCAGCCGCGCCGCCGAGTTCGACCCGGCCACCAGCACCGCGGTGTTTCGTATCGGGCTGTCCGATGACGTCGAATTCGCCCTGCTGCCCCAACTGCTCAAACGCCTGCGCGCCGAAGCCCCCGGCATCGTGCTGGTGGTGCGCCGGGTCAACTACATCCTCATGCCCGGCCTGCTGACCTCCGGCGAAATCTCCATCGGCGTCAGCTACACCGCCGACTTGCCAGCCAACGCCAAGCGCAAGGTACTGCGCCGCAGCCTGCCCAAACTGTTGCGCGCCGACAGCGTCCCCGGCTCCCTGAGCCTGGACGACTTCTGCGCCCGCCCCCACGCGCTGGTGTCGTTCGCAGGCGACCTCAGCGGCTTTATCGATGAAGAATTGGAAAAACTCGACCGCAAACGCCACGTCGTCCTCGCCGTGCCGCAGTTCAACGGGCTGGGCACCCTGCTGGCCGGCACCGACATCCTGGCCACCGTGCCGGACTATGCGGCCGACGCACTGACCTCCGCCGGCGGCCTGCGCGCCGAAGACCCACCCCTGCCGGTGCGCAGCTTTGAACTGCATATGGCGTGGCGTGGCTCGCAGGATAATGATCCGGGGGAACGGTGGTTGCGGTCGCGGATTCAGATGTTCTTTGGGGACCCCGATAGCCTGTAATGGAATTCCATTAAATTCCATAAAGCCGTTTTATAACAGTAGGTTATCCACAAAATCAGTCTATTGCCGTCTGTCTAAATCCGATGGATTCCAGAGCTTATGGGGGCATAATTGGGGGCAAATTTCGGTTCCTTAAAAAGGATGCCCCCACCGATGCCCCCAGATAATGCGGTTGTTTTCAAACGAAAACTCAGCGATGCATTGATACGTTCGTTGACCGAACCCGGCAAACACGCCGACGGTGAAGTCCCTGGGCTCTACCTAGAGGTGAGGGCGTCGAGCAAGGTCGGAAAATCTCCATCCAAGTTCTGGCGTTTGAAGTATCGGCTGCATGGCAAGGAAAACCGCTTTTCCATCGGTGCTTATCCCGACATCGGCCTGAAAGAAGCGCGCGACATTGCCCGCGGCGCACGCCGCGATGTGGCTAACCACACCGCCCCGCTAAAGGCAAAGACCGCCAAGATCGAGGCACAGTTGCTCAATGAAGAGCGCACCTTCGCGTACGTGGCCGAGCAATGGTTAGAATTCAAATCTGCCGAACTGGTGACTAAATCAATCTCAGGGTTTAGCGGAGCGCTTAACAACCACATCTTGCCTGCCATTGGCAAAAAACCCGTCAGCGAGATCAAACTGGAGCACATCACCACGATCATCACCGAGCTGCGCCGCCAGCGCATCATGGCCATGGCGCGGCGCGTGCGCACGATCATCCGTGCCGTCCTGGGCTTTGCCGAAGGGCGCGGCTGGGTGGAGCGCAACGTGGCGCTCAGCAACATTGAGGAGTTGAAGATCCGCCATGTCGTGACCAGCAACCCAGCGATCGAAAGGCCGGCCGACCTGGGCAGTTTTTTGCTGCGACTGGATGACTTCAACGACGGCAGCGTTACCGCCGCAATGCGCTTGCTGGTCATGTTGCCGGTCCGCCCAGGCGAACTGGTGCAGATGCGCTGGGAAGATGTCGACTTGGTGGGCGCCGATTGGCGCTATGTGGTGAGCAAGACCAAGCATTTGGACAAGAGTAAACACATCGTGCCGTTACCTGAGCAAGCCTTGGTTTTGTTACGCGAGCTTCATAAAACCCGCGTGGTGGATAAAGAAGGCAAAGGTTGGGTGTTCGTGTCGCCGGTTTACCCTGGTCGCCCCATCAATCCAACCTCAATGCTCAAGTCCTTTCAGCGTATTTGGCCGGAGTACGACATCACCGCGCACGGCTTTCGCGCCACCTACCGGACCATCGCACACGAGCACTTGGGTATTGATCCAATCGTACTCGAATTGTCGTTATCTCACCGGATGCCAGGTGCACTGGGGGCTGTGTATGCCCGCGCACAATTACTAGTGCAACGCCGAGAGGCGGCGCAACAATGGGCAAACTACCTAGACCAGTTGCGGCAAAACGCTGCGCACGTGACCTCAGATTGAGATACAGAGCAGACATTAAGTGATGGAGTGGAAAACGAGACTCGCATCTGATGTCCGACCCATTGAAATCTAAGAGGTTTCCTTTCTTGCCGAAGCAGGAAAAGACTCAATTATGGACTTGTTTTTGGGGAGTATCAAGGCCAAGAGGAGTGATGCCGGGCTGCGCCAACTCATGCGACCCATAGCCAATAGGACGGGTGCCTTGGCTCTGGACAATCATCCTGTCAAATGATCCAGAACCCATCGGCGAAATCCGGCTAGCTCGGAGGTCACGATTGCATCGTCCGCGCCGCGAATGCCATGCATATCAGCAGTTACATTTGCGCCTGATTGGCGCCCACGACGCCCCCTCACACCGAGCCTTAGCCGCTCACTTTTTCATACGTTGAACGAGGATAGACGACCCTACGCATTCCTTTCGCTCCCCCGTCCCTCCCTTCCCAAGCAGGCACAACGAGGCTAGATTGAGACAATCGCGCTGATTGCGCGCCAGCATTTCCACCGTCAGTTGATAAGCCTGGTCGGCCGCATCCTTGAGCAGTTGCCAATCCTCCAGGCTGATAAATTGTTGCAACACCAACTCATCGGCGCGCCGAATCAGCGTGTTTGTTGCGATAATCCTTGGGAAAGTCCAGGCGATACGCATCGTCCTCGAGCAACAGCCGCCAGGCTTTCAATTCCATCTCAAGGTCGGTCTCACTCATGGGCTGTTGTCCTTTTAAAGTTCGAACCGGCGGTCCACCCCAGACGGGGTGGAGCTACGTGGAAGCAAGCTCAGCTTACTTGCGCGAGCAGATCTTGCCTGATGAAGTTGCGCACCGTGGCCAGGTGCGTTTCCTCCTGTTCCAGGGCATGGCCGAAGCGCTTGGCGATTAGCGGATGACCGCCCTCCTTCGCCAGTTCGATCAGCAATTCTCACGCGCGTTGCCTTCCCGTTCGATGGTCAGGATCGCGCTCATGGATTGGGACACGGTCGTGCGTGGGTCGGTCAATACCTGCAGCACGCCCATCGCCTTAACGCCCGCCACGTCCGCGCAAGGCGTCATGGCCGTCGGGTCTCCGCCGAGGGTTTCGATGGCTTCGCGCACGATGTTCACGTGCTCGAGTTCCTCGGCCTGGATCTGCAGCAAGGTCTCGACCAACGCCGGATCGGCGCCGGGGGCGGACGTCGCCTTGGCGACCATCGCTTCATACAACCGCACGCCGGTGCGTTCAAAGGCCAGGCGTTCGCCGAGCTTGTCCAGCAGCACTTCCGGCGCCTTGCCGATGGTTTTTGTCCAATGCGGTCTTGACCATGCCCTTGACCGAGCCCGGCGCCGGCACCGAGCCGATCAGGTCGGCCTCGCGGATGGCGCGCTCTCGTTCGGCGGTGTAGTCGCTCATATCGCCCGGCACATCCACCGGGAACAGTCGGGTGGCTTCCAGTTGGCGAGCGGTGTCTTCGGGAGACATCTGGGCGCCGGTACGATTGAGGCCGATAGTGACTTGGCGTTCGCTCATTGCTGTTCTCCCACGGGGTTGATTTCGGTGCCGGGCTTGAAGGTGTAGCCGGCGGAGACGATGTTGGCAGGCACGCCTTCGCTGTTGAGCTGGGCGCGGTAGTCGAGGGAGGCGTGGCCTTCACGTTGCTTGGGCACGTAGTCGATGCCGTGGGCGCGCAGATCGACTTCGCTGGACAAGGTCTCGCGGACGAAATCACGCAGGCTCTTGAACTCGATCATGCGCGGCAACTGACCGCTGAGCACTTCGGCGGGATCGCGTCGCTCGTACTTCTTGAACAGTTCGCAGGCCAGGCTCAAGTGCCCCAGTTCGTAATCGACGAAGCGTTCCCACATCGCCTTGATCCGTGGGTTTTCTTCCTGCTCGGCGCAGCTGGCGTAGGTGTAGACCTCCATCGCCTCATGCACCAGCCACTTCTCCACGAAGGTTTCGCTGGGGTCCTGCAATGAGCCATATTGGGTGACATGCTGCTCTTCCACCGAGGCGATTTCGGCATACAACGCGCGCGCCACCGGGTCGGCAAACAGCGGACCGATGTTCATGTAGTAATCGTGGGTCTGGTATTCCGCACCGGTGATCAGCGCCGCATGGATCTTGGTGATCAGCGCGGCGTTCTCCTTCTTGTAATTGTCGCGCAGGTCATCGCCGGGGGCATGGTGGTGCTCGCTGGTGGGCCGGCCGGGCACGATGTCCGTGTAGCCTTGCAGGATGTTGTTGGCGTCTTTGCCTTCCAACCGATCAAGCATGGCCGAGTAACGATAGAGGTAGTCGAAATCTTCCAGCAGGCCAAAACGATAGGTCTGCGCCTGATAAGGATCGGGCTCGTTCTGGGCGACAGCGGCAGTCACTTCAATGGCGACCTGTTCGTAGGCCACGGTGGTTTCAAGGGGCGAATGATCAGCCGACAGCAGCCAGTTTATCGCGGTCATCTGATGCTGCTCGGCACGCCTTACCTGGGCCAGGGTAGTTGCAATTCCTTGTGGAAACGCGCGCCGAAATGCTTGAGCCGCAGTGCGTCGGATTCGACGCCGTTCATCAGGATCACCCGCACTCGCGTGAACGCATCGTCATCCAGTTTGCGAAAGTTCTTCGAGCTGCACGCCACCAACAAGAGCCGGCTCGCCGAACAGGCCTTGCGGTACATCCAGTTGCTTTACGAAATCGAGAGCGAGGCCCGTAACCTTGAACCGGATTTACACCGCCGAATACGGCAAGAAAAAGCTGTACCGGTGATGGATGCTCTGCATGCCTGGATGATCGCCCAGTGCCAGATCGTGCACGACGGCTCGGCGATAAGCAAAGCTCTGGATTACAGCTTCAAACGCTGGACGGCGCTGTCGCGCTACCTCGACGACGGGGCGATACCCATTGACAATAGTTGGTGCGAAGTGCGACACGAAGTCGCTTAATGAAGTTGTTCCCCCAGCGGGAACCATCCGTGTCACCGGGTGAATCTAGAAGGCTGAATCAAGAGCGCCTTCGACAATGGAACGAGGCACCGCAAGGTGCGGGGTACCAATCGTGAGAGGCGTACCCTTCTGGCAGCCATGGCCAGACCAGGGCTAGATAGTCGGTATGGTGAACACATGTGTATCTGCGCAACGATCGTTAAGTTGAACAAGCGGAAATGGCTTACACGCTCGAACCAAAATGGTACTGGAGGTGGGAATTGCGTCTTTCGATTACGCACTCGTGCCCCACATGCCTCCCGGTCGATAGCAGGCACCTAACCCGACGCACTTAGGCGGAATGGAAATCCCGTATCGCTCCCGTCAGGGAAAGCCGTTTGTAAAAACTGCCCATGGCGGTGCGGGCGAAGGAACGAGGAAAAAGCGAACGCCATCCTGTAATGGGTTGGATAGAGGTTGAAACATCACTTCACGCGAAAGCGGGCAGACGTCCTCATGGTCTTTCTTCACACGAGAGTAGGTGGAACCCTTTCAACGGAAGGAGAGCAAATGAACGCAGCAGCATTGGTGTGTGCACCTTCCGGCACGTCGTGGGACGGCATTGATTGGATCGCCGTACAACGACGTGTCAAAGGGCCGCAAGCGCGTATTGTGAAGGCTGTACAAGACGGCAGGCATAACAAAGCGAGAGCCTTGCAATGGCTGCTGACTCACTCGTTTAGCGGCAAAGCTTTAGCCGTGAAACGTGTGTCTGAAAACAAAGGCAAAAATACTCCCGGTGTGGACAAGTGTTGACGCCGACGCCGAATTGCCCCACGTGCCGAGGCAAGACGGATCCATCTCTAAACCTGCACAAATCCGGCACAGACAGTGATTCGCGAGGAGTCAGACTGGGTCAGTGAAATCTCGGCAACTGGGGCAATTCGGCGTCGGTGCGAACATGTCTGGGCCACATTACGTATAAAATGTGGCTGAGCACATTTTATGCGGTAGTTCCGCACATACGGATCTGTGCGGGGGGCGGCAGGTAACTGCCGTTCCTACCGCGACCCAGAGTGCACCTATCCCTGCTTCAGGAAAAGAAACCTTTAAAATTAAAAAGGCCGAATCCCAAATGCGAGTCTTGTTGCTGACGTCATCGAATTTGCTAAGCTGCAACGACTTTAGGAGCGTTTTGTCGCGATGGCGGTGGGTCAGTTAGCATCAATCGCGAGCACGCCCAATCACTGAGGATCACGGTATAGAATGCAAGCCCCCGGCAGCCATCCGTCATGCTCGCTATCCGAAATGTTACCTCATTCCTTCCCCTCAGGTTGTGCCGATCACCGGCTGGGACATACGTCTGGTAAATAATGTACCCGTTCTGCCGGACCGTGACCTGGGCATTACTTTGTGCGATACCCCGCACCACGGGCGCAAAGCCTTTGAGGCTGTCGGGAAACATATTATCGTCCGACGCCAACTGCGCGCCTCGATATTGCACACTGTTAAACACATCATTAGGCGTGGAGCTGTCGCCCAGGGTCAGTTGGCCTTTTAAAGAATGGATATCGCGCTGAGCATACGTATTGATATTTTCCCAATTACTTTGCCCGTTACTGGAACTGACCGACGAATAGTTGCGCAGACGCCAATCTCCCAGGTTCACACCACTGCGCAAATTCAGGTAATAACTGTCATCCGTGCCAGGACGACCGTCTCGCGAGGTGTTAGCACCGCTGAAGCTGTAATTCAATAGCCCGGCGGTCAAGCCCTTGTCCCACAGGTCCGGATCAACATAACCCCGTGCTTCACTGGTCAGTGCAGCTTGTGGGATGCTGATATCCAGACGCTGCTGAGAAAAGTTAAATTGACTGCTGGCCTGTGGAATATAGTGATGCAGATCCGTAATCATCTGCGTGTCGGGTAACTGCTGCAAACTCGGAAAAGCTTCGAGTTTGACGCCCATATCTTGCAGTTGTTGCACTGAGATTTCCGGCTGCAGTTTTCCGTCGACTTTTACAAAATTCACATCACGCTGATTGACCCGGATGTCGTTCATATAGATGTCGACTCGATAAGCCCCCGGGATCTGCCCACCCTGGCTGGAAAACTGTTCAAGATCGATATGTGCTTGATCAGTTGTATCAATCTCGAGTGCATGGGGGTTGAAGTAATCTTGGGCCGTCGCCGAGACAGGCTGCAAACTGAACCCCAAGATGCAATGAGACGCTATCAAGACTGCCAGACGAGTTGGAGCAAAAAAACCAGAGCAGACACCTTTGTCAGACGTCGGTGCCAAGCTGTAATTTTTAATACCCATACATATGCTCCGCTTCATCCAATAAATACAGGCCACCTCTATTCCGCAGGTAATCGACCCAATAAAAACTTAACCAAATATTGATGGTGCCACGCCCGGCATCAAAGAGGCGTGCTGGTCGCCGGGGAGATACCGCCATAATCATTGATGGCTTCCCAACCTACGGCGCCGCTGGCACCCGCGGGCAATGTCCAGGCAAACGTACTTTTAGGCGCAACCATCCCGGGATCTTTTATAGCTTTTCCGCCAACACTGAGGCTGTAAAACGAAACATGATAGGGCGTTGGGTTGTTGGCAATTAACTGGTCACCGCTACGAGAAAATGTCAGTGACTTATAAGCCTCGCCGGCTTGGCCAGACAGACCTGCCGGACGGAAAAACAGTTTGATTCGGCTCTTCACGGCTATTTGAAGCTGATTGGTATCGCTTTTATCCGAAGTAGGAATCGCTTTGATATTGACCCAGAACACCGATTCTTTATCTTCAGGGAATTGCCCGCCCGTACGGAGGATGCGCAATATATTTTCCTGCCCCGCATCGAGACGAAAAAGTGGCGGAGTCATGACAAACGGAGCTTTTCGACCCTCGACCAAAGCATCATCGACCCACGACTGAATCAGATAAGGCTTGGCTTCATCCTTATTGCTAACTGAAATGGATGTTTCTTTTTTCGAAGCGTCATATATTACTCGAGTTCCGCCCACCACCACGCCCGCCCACGCACCAGGCGCCGTCACCATGATACAGCCCGCGACACACACGGCTTTTAACCAATGCACAAGGAATCTCCTTAACTGGTCATTACGTAGATATGTTCAGGGAATATAAATCCAGAGAAACGCCGGGCATTGGACACCCAATGCCCGAACGACTCTCTTAGTTGTACATAATAGTGAAATCACTTACAGCGTTAGCAGTACGCAACCACTGGACCGGTAGCAACGTATTTAGCAAAGAACTCAAACGTGGTATCGGCGGTGCTGGACAGCGGCTTGCTGAGAGAGGCTTGGCCTACCGGAACCAGGGTAGCGGCATCGTCCTCATACAGACCGACGGCCACCCCAGTCGCTGCGTTGGCGCCAGCTGTTACTTTCAACAGAGCATTGTTATCACTATCGATAGGGCCGTCGAATTTTACACTCGCATTAGTCACAGCCGCCGGGCAGTTGGTCAGCACAATGTTGAATTTGGTCGGAGCAGCAACGGAGCCTACGTTCGGCAAGGCGCCCTGACTGATGGTCCCCATAGTGACGGTCTGGTTCCCGGTACCTGGGATCACAGTGCAGGCATCCGCAGTGATGGTACCGACAAAGTTGATCGTACCGTCGGCCGCATTCACCATACCGCCCATTGTCGAACCGGCCAGCAATGCAACAGCGATCATAGTCTTCTTCATTTAAACATACCTTCCAGGTTAATAAATTCGGCGCCTGCTTTCGTTGCATCGCGCAACTTACTTACATCAGGCAATTCAAGATGGTGCGCTGTAAAAGCGCCCCCTACTTTCTTTTGCTCTTCAAGAGAACGATGAGGATTTTCGCAGGTTCCTACGCCACCACACAGGCGCGAATTCCGTAGGGCTTGTAGGAAATTTCCCAAGATCAACTTACCAAGCAGATATCCGAGCTTAATCGGGGGGAGGGCGACGAATGCCTATGCAAGTGAGATTCTGGTTCTGAATCAACTCAAAACCATTGAATTAGCGCTTCAGCGCTCATGGCACTTGCATACCAATGGCCCTGCCCATGCCGGCAACCCAGCCCCAGCAACAGCTGCTGCTCCTGGGTCTCGACTCCCTCAACGACCACGGGTATACCCAACGCTTCACCTAACACCAAGGTACTGCTGATCGCCGTCCGCCATTGAGGTTCATTGATGGCAGACCGAACAAACTGAGCGTCCAGTTTGATCTCGCTGAACGGTAACTGACATAAACGTAGAAGTGTCGAACACCCGGTCCCAAAACTGTCGAGGGATAGGCCGCACCCCATCATCCTTAGACGATACAGACATACGAGACTTGCTTCGTTCAGGCGCAGCAAACCGCTTTCGGCCAGTTCAAACGTCAAACCGCAGCCTGACACTACATAATCTTTCAGTAATTTCTGTACATGTGAGGCGAGCGTGGTACTGAGTAACTGTTCAGCTTGTATATTGAACGCAAAATTGAGGTTGTACCCACCTGTCTTCAGGTAGCGTTGCAGCGCCAGCCCTTCACGCAACTGCCGAAACAGTAACTCACCCATCAAACCGCAACGCTCCAGCACCGGTAAAAAAATAAGCAGGCCCCAAAACGTTGCCATCAGGCTGCTGCCAGCGCGCCAAAATTTCTACACCGGTCATTTCCCCCGTTTCAAGCAGAAACTTGGGTTGAAAATAAGGGCAAAGCTCATTGGCAGCAAATGCCTGCAGAACCCTGGCTTCACTGAGGACCTGAATCGGCTCCTGCACGTTGTTTTGTGTGCCAGGCGTGGCGACAGCTTTCTTTAGCAGTTGCTCCAGCGTCTCATACTTCGCAATACTTTCAATATCACCTAGAAACTCCAGCCCTAAAAGTTGAATGATCTTGCTTACCGTACACCGCAGATTGGTCGGCAATGAACTAAGGAGTATCACTGAGCGGACGAGCCTCAAAGGACCCGTCGCCTGTAGAAACCCCAGGCTATCCGTACTGTCTATGCAAAAATCACACAGAACGATATCTACCGCACCCACTTGTTTTAGGAGTTTCAACGCCTCTGCACCGTCGACTGCTTGAAAAACTTCTTGACAGCCCAATCGCTGCAACAATCTTACGGTCACTATTCGTTGAAAAGAATGGTTCTCCAAAACGATGATACGCAATGACGAAATAGACATGAGCAAATAAACCTAAATGTTTCATTATAGGACATAACACTGGCACTAGCCAAAAAGTCACCGCCGCGATTTATTAAAGCGCTCAATAAACAAGAACACGAAGAGCATTTGGTCTTGCCCGACAGAAAGCACTTAAATTAAAGTTTTCCTGCCTGATCAACGTTCTATTCATTATCACCCAATAAAAATCATCATCGATGACAGTCGGCCAACAAACACAATTCATTCAAACATTTGATCGGCGCTATCCGGTAATAGCCCCGCCGATTAAACAGCCGCTCTATTTGCAGCAATCGTCCGGAGTTATTATCAACAATCAATATTCGCATTGCTTTGTTAATCATTGTTATCACCGAAAAGTGGAGAACACGATAACGAGAGTCCACGACTATGGTCGCAACCCTCCGCTGCGCCACACAGGTGAAAACTCCGCAAAGCATGTAGGAAACTTCCCAAGGAATGGGAGAACCAGAGCGAAACGACAACGGCTCTGTTTTTTCGAGGCGTTAGCGCTTAGCCCTGTCGGCATAAAGCCTCAGGGCATCGGCCAGCGCAGCCATTTGCAACTGCAACGCGGCGCCCACTTCGCCGAGCAAATGCAGGTCGCCGGCTTCACAAACGGCTTCCATTTGCTCGCAAGCGGCGATCAACCGCCAGGCTTTGACGATGCGTGCGCCGCCTTTTATTTTGTGCGCCAGATTCAACAGAGCCGGCAGATCCTGGTCAAACACGCGCCCTGGCAGGCTGTCCAGGTCTTGTTGGTTGCTGACCGCCAAATCATTCACCAAAGCTTGCATTACCACTTCATCACCACGGACCAGCTGCTCGATACTGCCCAGGTCGATGCCGCTCGTTTGCTCCGGCGCAGACTGATCCAGAAAGGTAACCGTTTCTTGGGAGGCGATCCGATCCAAACGCCCACTCAACTCTTTCAAGCTGATGGGCTTGAACAGGCAATCATCCATACCCGCAGCGAGACACCGGTCTCTTTCGTCGGGCTGGGCGTTGGCGGTGAAACCGATGATCAGGCACCGAGGGGTTTGTCGTTCCGCCTCTTCGTCACGGATCGCGCGGGCAAGTGCATAGCCGTTCATGATCGGCATATTGCAGTCGGTGACGACGACATCGAAATGCCTGCCGCGCTAGGCGTGCAAGCCGTGGGCGCCATCCTGCGCCTCAACGGCCTTGTGCCCGAGATAGCCCAACTGCTTGGACAGCAACAGCCGATTGGCAGGGTAGTCGTCGACCACCAGAATTGTCAGGGTGTGCTGCCAGAGGACTCCTCGACGACAAGCGCTTGCTCGACCTGAACGGACTCCAACACCGGCAGTTGCAGCAGCACCTCGATTTGCGTGCCCTCATCCAGGACGCTGTGCAACTGCAGTTGCCCCCCCCCATCATCTCGCACAGCGTTCGACTGATCATCAACCCCAACCCCGAACCACTGCGGGCCGACTGGTTGTTGTTGCTGGCCTGGCTGAAAAGGTTGAACAACTGCTGCTGGTCTTCTTCGGAAATACCCGTTCCGGAGTCCTTTATGCGCAGTCGAACGTACAACTGTTCTTCGGTGCTGCCCGGCAGCACCTCAGCGATCAGGCTAACCTCACCTTCATCGGTGAACTTGATCGCATTGCTCAGCAGATTGGAAATGACCTGCTTGAAGCGCAACGGATCGATCAACACATCACAATCGGTCCTAGCATCCAGATCCACGATCAATTGCAAGTGTTTCTGCTGCGCGAGCCCGTCAAAAATGCAGCCCAGGGACTTGAGTAGTTCCCGCAGATTCACCCGCTCCGGGGCCAGGGATAATTTACCCGACTCGATCCGTGCGATGTCGAGAATGTCGCCGATCAGGTCCAGCAAACCGTGGGCGGCGCCGGAGGCCACCTCGATCGCGAAACGATCGAGCACTCCTTGGTCGGCCTTTTTCAGCGCGAGTTCGAGCATGCCGATGACAGCGTTCATCGGAGTACGAATCTCATGGCTCATGGTCGCCAGGAACGTCGTCTTGGCCCGATTCGCCTCTTGGACCATCCCCAACAGTTGCTGGCGCTCGCTGACATCGATCCAGCCGGCAATCATGCCGATAATCGCATCATCGCTGTCCCGGTACGGCAGCATCCAGTGGTAAATCGTCAACAAACGACCGTCCGCCAGGGTCCACTCGCGGTCTTCGGTGCGAGCCACGCCTTCTGCCATGACGTGAAGATATTCCGCGTGGTAGGCCCTCGCCTCTGACGGGTCGGCAAACATGCTCTCAGCCGCCCATCGACCCAACGCCTCTTCTTGAGGCAGCCCAACCGCATCAAGGTAACCACTGTTGCAGATCAGCAGGCGCCCTTCCCGATCCAGGACATAGATGGGGTGGGGGGTACCGTCGATCAAAACGCGCATGAATTCCAGCTGATTGCTGAGTGCCCGCTCCGCCTCTTTTCGCCGACGGATCAATTGGGCCAGGTAGGCGATCCAGACAAAAGCCACCAGCAACAACGCACCGGCAATCGCAAAGCCCTGAACGATGGCTTCGCGGTTACGTAGCCAATAACTGTCGTTCACCACCACATCGTTGCGCCAGCGATTGATGATTTCGGCCGTTTCCTCCGGGGAGATGCTCAGCAAGGCTTTATCCAGGATCGAGTACAGCTCCATGCGCCCCGATTGGTGGCAAAGGCCACCCTAGCCGGCTCGGCCCCCACAGCGCTGGTCATTTGCAAACGCCCCTGGTAATGCCGTGCGATGGTATAGCGAGCACTGATCAAGGTCTTGATGGCCGCCTCAGCCTCACGCTTGAGCACCATTGCCATTGCCTGGTCATTGTTATCGACTAACAGCAGGTTCACTTCTGGAAAGTTGCTGCGAAGGTAATCCTGGGACAGGATCCCCTGCACCAGCGCAACCCGCTTGCCAGCCAGATCGCTCAACGTTTCCGAGCTATCCGCACCCACCCGGTTTACCAGGATAAACGGCGTCGACAGGTAGGGCCGGGTAAAGCGCACCTTGTTTTCGCGTTCGGTGCTGGGCGTCATGCCGGCGATAAGATCCGCTTTGCCGATCTGGACGTCATCCACTTGCCTGACCACGGAATTATTGCGCTCGACATCGAATTGCAGGCCCGTCCGTGCGCTGATCTTGGCCAGGACATCGGCACTGACCCCGCGAAACCGGCCATTCTCATCAAAGAACGAGAGCGGCAGAAAATTCTCCATGGCCGTGACTTTGATGCGGGGATGCTGCTCGATCCAACGCTGTTCCTTGGCGTTCAAATGCAGGCGGTGGCGCCCTGGGATATTCACTTCCGTCGCGCCCCATCGGCGCAGGATATTCATGCGCTCGCCCAGGGGAATGGAATCCAGCGTCTTGTTGATGATGCGCAGCAGACGCTCATCTTCCAAACACAAAGCAAAGGCGAAGCGACCACCTTCCATGCCGGAAAAATCCGACAGGTGGATGTTGTTCAGGTAATTCATTTCGATCAGGTAGTTGGCGCTAATGACATCTCCCAGGTAAACGTCAGCCTGACCGAATGCCACGGCGCTGATTGCGCTCAATGTCGAGGGATAAAGCATCAAGTGGGCGCCGGGGTAAAACTCATGGACATCCTGCGAAGGCAAATAGTGATAAAGCATGGCGATTCGCTTGTCTGCCAGATCCGTGGTCGCCGACGCCTTGTCATCGTTGCGCATGACGAGCATCGGTTGGTCTTCGGCGTAAGCTGTGGACATCGCCACGTCCGGTTCCTTCGCCTCAAAGGAATTGGCGGTACCCAGGAAATCAATCTCGCGATTCCTCAAGGCCTGGATGAGCTCCGATCTTGAATCGAAGTGACGAATACGCACCTGGACATGCAGAAGCTGAGCGATCAGCCCGGCGTAATCGGCGGTGAGCCCTTCGTAGTCATGCCCATTGGTGGTCAGGTCGAACGGTGGGTAGTCGGGTGTTGAAATGCCCAGGGTCAAAACAGCCTTGTTTCGCAGCCAGGTCCAGTCCGACTCATCCAATTCAACTTCATAATCATCGACAGTCGAACGCCCGAACAGCTGAAAATCCTCGGCTTGCGTCTTGGCTTGCGCCAGGCAGAAAGCTGTCCACAGGGCAAAGAACCAAAAAAGGGAAAACCTCAAACAGCCGCGCATCAGATCAAGCTATTACGTTTGGCCATGTCCGACAGGTGTACCAGTGACTTCAAGTTCAGTTTTTCGATCAGGCGGGCCTTATAGGTACTAATGGTCTTGTTGCTCAACAGCATTTCCTCGTCAATCTGTTTGTTGGATAAGCCCCTGGCGAGCTGCTGCAGGATCGACAATTCACGGTCGGATAACTTCTGGATCAGCGCTTGCTCCGACGCTTGGGCGTCGTCGCGGCAAACCGTATTGACGGTAAGATCGGGAAAAAACGTGTAGCCGGACTTGATGGCGTTGATCGCCTTGACCAACTCATCTTGGTCATCGGCTTTCGACACGTAACCCGCCGCCCCGGCCCTCATGCACCGCATGGAAAAGAACACTGGCAACAAGGATGTCAGGACCAGGATCTTGACCGGCAGTTTCAAATCGGCAATCCGGCCCAGGGCGTCCAAACCGTCGACACCAGGCATCGCAATGTCCATCAGCACCAGGTCCGGCACATGCTCGCGTACCAGTTGCACGGCCTCGGCACCATTATCCGCTTCGGCGACGATTTCATACTGTTCTTGCTTCAGAATGGCTTTCACCGCAGAACGAATGAACGGGTGATCATCGACGACTATGGCCTTCAGCATTTGAAACCTCTAAAATCAATGACTTGATAACAACCAGCGAAGTAAAAAGCCGTTTGCAGGCAAATAATCAGACAAGATAGACCGACGCCGAGTCGGCGTGAATAGCTGCCCGATAAATTTCTATTTACCGTGCACCAGCCCTCACCTTTTTTACGAAAGGAAGTCCTTTGTATAGATAAGTTCGCACAACTCTGGCTCAGGGCCTGCGCAAGAGAAGAGCCGGACTCTGCAACCAGAGCAGCAATTCATGGGATGACATTGGCTTGGCATAATAAAAGCCCTGCCCCAGCACACAGCCCATTGCGATCAGCGCTTGGTGTTCTTTCTCCTCGCTGACGCCTTCGATGATCAGCTTCATGTTCAATGATCGGGCCAAGGCGATGGTGGTACTGATGACCGCCCGGCTTCGGGGCTCATGGAGACACCGGACAAACTCGCCATCCAACTTGATTTCCGTGAAGGCGAATTGGCAAAGCGACTTGAGTGAAGAGAACCCCACGCCGAAATCATCGATTGAAAGCCCGCCCCCCATCATGCGTAAGCATAGCAAGTTCTCTTGAACATCCGGCGACATTTCGAGCAAACCGTTCTCCGCCAGTTCAAACGTCAACTTTGCTCCGGGCAGGTTATGGAAAAGCAATGCCTGGCGGATGTGTTCGATCAGCGCCGAACCCTCCAGTTGCGACGCATGGAGGTTGAAAGACAATTCCAGCGGATGTTCTTCCCGATCCAGTATTCTCAGCAAACCCAAGCCTTTTTCAAGCAACTGTTTGAACATTTCATCGATCAGGTCATAGGCCAGCACAGCGGCCAGGAAGTCCTTGGGCAGTAAAAGCCCATGGACCGGATGCTGCCAACACGCCAGCACCTCAACGCCCGCCACCCTGCTGTCGGCCAGCATGAGTTTAGGCTGGTAAAACGCACAAAACTCTCCCAAGGCCAAGCCACGACGAATATCACTCTCACTCGGCAATGTCTTGGCGGGCACCGGAATATGCACATCCTGTAAGTAGCCGCACTTGAAGTGCAACAAGATTTTTTGCAGCGACTCCACATGTATCGGCGTACTCAATATACCCAGTAATTTAAGGCCTGAGAAGGAAACCATATGCTCGATAGCCCGCCTGAGTTGCGGTAGAAACTCGCAATAAATAATAATGACCTGAACTAAGGAAAGTCGCTTGGCACAGTTGAGAAAATCCAGGCAATCCATCTGCTGGCCGATCAGGTCAAACAGGACAATGTCGACGCCTCCCTGCCGCTGCATCGACGCCAGCGCCTGCTTGCCGCTACTGGCCAGCAGAATGTCGGATACCCCCGAACACTGTAACGCACTAACCATTCTATTGCGCTGTAAAGAATGATTGTCTAAAACGAGAACACGCAATGAAGTCATCTGTTGTCTGCCGGCGCCTTTGGGTCAAGACGATAATCTTTACAAACCGGGGAAGAAATCAGGAGCACCGGCCTCCCAAAAGCCTGTAGGAAAATTCCCAAGAGTGGAAGGACATTCAAATATTCCCTTCATCATCACTTACTTACCCGACATCCAGGCCGCCTAGCTGAATATCGGCGATCGAAAAATCCGCAATGGTTAATTTTTCGACACAATACATATTAACATTTTGATACGAATTTTATGAATACCGTAAAAGCCCCGCAGACGAGGATTACGCCCCTTATCCAGACCTTAAGCCTAAGCAAATTAAGAAAACACCACATAGACATTCGAACCAACATCTTTTACGGTCCGCAAGGCGTGCAGAGTTGAATATGCGATGCATTCCCTGGTTAATACTAAAGAGGTACAACCACATGAGAAAAAATTTAGTTACCATCACGACAATTTTAATAGCCGTCAAGACATCCTCCACTTTGGCCGATGCTGCCAACTATGGCCCGAGACTTGAGGGCTTCTCATACCCATACGAAATGAAGCATTATAAATTTGAGTCACAAGGGCAGCGACTTGAAATGGCGTATATGGACGTCATGCCTACTCACGACGCAAATGGCAAAACGGTCGCCCTTTTGCATGGTAAGAATTTTTGCGGTGTCACTTGGGAGAAGACCATCGCGTCCTTGGCGGACGCGGGTTATCGAGTCATCACCCCAGACCAGGTTGGCTTCTGCGCCTCAAGCAAGCCTGAGGGATATCAATTTAGCCTAGGACAGCTCGCTGCGAACACCGATTCTTTGCTCGCCTCGCTTGGAATAGAGAACGTTATTCTTGGCGGGCACTCAATGGGAGGTATGCTAGCGGCACGTTATTCGATCCAATACGCTGAGAAGGTGGAACAGCTTTTTCTTGTCAATCCTATTGGGCTCGAGGACTGGCAAGCCGAGGGTGTTCCCTACGCAACAGTTGACCAACTCTACCAAGGAGAACTACAAGAAAATACTCAATCCATTAAAGCTTATCAACAGCGCTTCTTCTATGGGGGCGAATGGAAGGATGACTATGACCGCTGGGTTACTATGCAAGTAGGACTTCGCGCAGGACCAGGCGGACAACAATACGCCTACAATCAAGCCCAAACCTCGGAAATGCTTTTCAGTCAGCCCATACTCTACGAGCTGGGACGCATATCGGCCCGTACCTTTTTACTGATCGGCGGGCGTGACCGTACAGCATTGGGTGCGGGCCGAGCAGCACCAGAGGTTGCCGCCCGTCTAGGAAATTATCCGTTGCTCGCAAAGTCCGCCGCCAAACAAATTACAGGATCAAAACTCATCGAGTTTCCCGAGCTTGGCCACTCCCCTCAACTGCAAGAGCCTGAAAAATTTCACAAGGTCCTGCTGAAGGCGTTGTCCAGCCCCAGCTAAACACTGCACATAAAAATGCAAGTAATGTAATGAAAGGCTTCGCTTAGCAGCCGCCACGCGACCTCATCTATGAGAAGGTATCGTTATGTACAATTTTTTTCGTAACACAACTCAGCTTACTATTGCATCGGCTTTTGTGATGGCAAGTTCGCTGTGCAATGCCGATCAGACTACATCTGAAGGTGCATCACTGAACTATGTTGCGAGCGATGGCACCCTACCCTTTTCAACTTTAGTCCGAGCAGGGAATCTACTTTTTCTCTCTGGTGCACTCGCTACCGAGAACAACGGCGCGCCATTAAAATCCACGGCAGCCCAAACGGCAACAATCATGGACAACATCCAATCAACGCTCACTCAGAATAACTCGTCACTCAACCAAGTTGTTCGGTGCAACGTTATTCTCGCCGACATTCAAAATTTTTCCGAAATGAACCGCGTCTATGCCAGTTACTTCAAGGAGGGACGTTTCCCCGCTCGCACAACTTTTGAGGCATCTAATCTAGTAGCCGGAGCAAAAGTCGAAATAGAATGCACAGCATACGTGGACGCATAACAATATCGACATTATCGCCCACCAAGAACATTCCAAGCTAGCCGGATAGTTTCCGGCTATTTAGCTGTCAGCATTCTCGAACAAAACAACACACATCAAAACTCATTCTTCTGCCCAATCTTTCAGCCCTCTCACCCTCCGCATCATTTTTCTGCAAACTTTGCGTGGCGCAACTAGCCAAGCATTAGACAATGCTTTATTACAATCTGACTGGCGTCTCTAGCTGGAACAACGCTGGACCTAGACGCGTACTAAGCATTGGCTAGTTTCAGCCTTGCGTATCGCTTCACACAGAGCCCTACGTTTCCTTGCTTTCTATAAATGCCACGCCAGGCTGCACTCTACTATGACCTCACGTGAGTGTGCTTTTCATTTATCGACCCGGTATAACCCTGCGACCAAAAACACATAGTAACGCGGACACATGGATGCGCCGCATTTAGAGGCGCGAGAAGCAGCGGAGAACTAGATGCGCTTAGCCCAATGCCTGCTCCGCAATCTACCTGTTGCGTGGATCACACCCTTATCAGGCAATGATGAACACCACTAATGCAATGATAGCAAAACCGGCCATCTCCTCACCCGTCAACAAGAACAAACATGCCAGGGCCGCCCCCACCAGAAGCGTGGTTGCGACTCCCCAACAAACACAGCGCGACCGAGTCACTTGCATTGCTCCATGAACAGACTGTCCTAAACGCGCACAGGCTCGAATTGGCTGGACATTGACTCGACCTCCAAAGCCTGCACCGCAAGCGGAAGACTAATCGCTCAACCGCGCTCGGATTGTGCTTGCTGTTCTCCAAGTGAGGCACCATCAATTTCTCCCTGACCACAACCAGGTGGTGAGAACGCGTCACAGGTATTCGAGAAATCGTACACATATACGATTAACGCCAAGGGCGGCTCATAGGACAACGGCTGCTTTGGGTTGCGGCTCAGGATCAGCAGCTCGGCAACTAAGCTCGGCGGAGTGGTCCCAAGAGCAGCGCAACAAGAAATTGAGCACAGTGTATGGCCCATCGAATGCGATGCATCTGACTAGGGAATCATCGGCCCAAACTTCGGGCCTTCGAGCTTGTCCAGCCAGTCATTCCGCACACGAGAATCAGAGTCAGAAAACGCTGGCCGCGGGTCTGAGCCTGTCGATCAGTTCCAGACCAATCATGCCGGGCAAGCCGATGCCGATCAACGCCAAGTTGTGATAGCTCTGAGCAACCTGGCGCAAAGCCTTCTCGGCATTGGCCACCGCCTCGAACGGTTGCTCTTGCTCAGGGAGCGTGATGAATTGTCGGCGCACCAGTGCTTCATTCCACGACCGACATTCATCACACACCCTGGTGCGTTAGCTTAGAACAAGTAGTTGACGGCCAGGAAAGTTTGGGCGCTGCTGTTGAGTTTCATTGACCCTTGTTTGCGGCCACCATGCTCGCTCAGCTCGGTACTGGCGGTGGTACGCAGATAGCGGTAGCCCAATTCCACCGAGGTGTTTTGGACCACCTGCTGAAGCACCCCAAATTGCGCACCGACTGTATAACCGCTGTTGGTGTCACGGCTGAAGCCGGCCGACTCCTGGCAAATTTTGGTCACGCCCGCTGAGGCCCCTCCAAACAGCTTGGTATCTTTGCCCATCGGCAAAAACAGGTCGTAGCTGCCCAACAGATTCTCCTGGCGCTGTTTATTGGCATGGTGCGAGCCCGACACGTTGTGGTAGGTCGCATAGTAGCGGCCAGTCTCGTTCTGCTGGCCGGCCCGTATGCCAAAGGTGTGGTCCTTGTGAATGATGCCGTCGGCATTGGGGTGGTTGAGGTTGTCGTTCAGCGATTTAGACTTGCTGACTTTGTTGCTGGTCTGACCATAGGTCAGGCCGGCGAAGTTTGTCGACTCGGCTTGGGCCGCAGCACTGCTGCCCAGTACCGTCAACGTCAGTAGTAGCTTTTTGAAGTGAGTCATGGTGTATCTCCTGATTCGCTAAGTGCGTTGGGGGCAGAAACGAGGTTACGCATTCCGTCCTGAACGCCCCCTGTACCCAGGCTGTACCTCAGTTGAACCAGATCACAATGTTCGAGAACCGCCATGGCCAGGTCGAGCTTGGTGGCACCCCATAATTTCGGAGAGCAACCATCAACGCCGGACTCGCCCATTCGAAGAAACGTATTGTGCGTCACGGGAGGATTGATTGCGGATTCCACACCATCCGGCCACCCAACCCACTAGCATCCGAGCGCCTGTTCCACGATCATCCGGCCGGGTAGTCGGAGCGCAGCGACGCAGGTTCGCATTGTTAGTCTGAGTACCCGCCGTCTTCAATTTCGTCGAGCGCCTGCACATCGACTCACCCTTCAGGTCGATGCGATGAGCGTTATCTACCAGCCGGTCGAGAATCGCATCACCCAAGGTGGGGTAACTGCAGAGCTCGGAAAAAATCGTACGCTAAGCCGACCCAGCCATCGAGTGGCTAGTACTTACGCAATGATCATGGGCGCCGCTATTTTACGAACGGCCGCTAACGCACGAGAAGCCCGCTGATAATCGCTGGCCGCAAATACCTCTAAACAGGATGTTGTCAAGCGATAGCTTGAACGCTATAGTTCCGCCTGTCTAAATCTTGGAACTCTTGCTGTGGAAAGTTCCAGCAGTCGATCTTATATCGACGAACCACAGGCAAGGTAATCGCGAGTTCCTCATCTCGCCACTGCCTTGCCGATCTGGCGGGTAGTGGTATCAAACGACCGAGCTTCGGTCGCCTTTCACTTCAGCATCACCCAAAGAGATAGCAGGCTGTGGAAAAACCACCTGCGTGCCACCGCCTACGTTTTTCAGTGACCTGTTAGAGCTCTGCCGCGCCTCGGGTGTTTAGGCCCCCTGGTATTTCATCAACCTGCTGGAGACCGTCATGGACCCCGCCCCTAGTCCGCCTTGTCGCTTGAACATCAATTTTTTACCCCATTATCGGCCTGCGGCCGCCGGGGCCTGTCCATGATCTGACAGATCGGGCATGCCTGCGGCCGCCAAAAGGCCACAAGGAGCATGTCCATGAACCGCGAAGACCTGCTGTTTTCTGTTCACATTCTGTCCCGCTCGCTCGATGCCGCGAGCTTCACCAGCCTTGCCAAGCACCCCCATCCTTCCGACCTGGTCGAGGCACTTGATGTCCTGACCATGGACGGAACCGTATCCCTACTGCTGCTCCTGGCCCCATCCGCGCGCGCCGAGCTGTTCGCCCACCTTCCCGAAAAACGTCAAGACGCCTTACTGCGTGCAATGCCCCGGGAATCAGTGGTGCAGCGGTTCGAACATATGCCGTCGGACGACCGCGCCGACCTCTACAACCGCCTGAGCGAGGAAGCCGAACAGAAGCTGCTACCGGCGCTGGCCAAGGTCGAGCGGGATGACATCCTACGCCTGGCGGCCTACCCGGAAGGCTCTGTCGGCTCGGTGACAACCTCAGATTATGTTCACGTCTCGCCGACCATGACCGTGGCTGAAGCACTTGCTCATATTCGCGCCACGGCTCCCGAGAAGGAAACCATCTACAGCATTTACGTGCTCGATCAGGATTACCGCCTCAGCGGCACTGTATCGTTGCGCGATTTGGTGTTGGAGATGCACAAGCGAGCATTGGTGCGATTATGCGTCGCGATCCTGTGTTTGCTCGCGCCCTGTGGCCCAGCGAACAGGCCGCCGAAATGATCCGCCGTTACGACCTGCTTGCCCTGCCGGTGACCAATGGAGGCAAACGCATGATCGGTATCGTCACGGTCGACGACGCCATGGACATAGAGAAAGAGCAAGACGCCACTCAGCTCGCCCGCTTCGGTGGTACTGCCAGTCTGGGCGGGCCCGATCTGGACGTGCTCGTCTCGCCGTTCGGGAGGATGTTCAAGATGCGCGTGTTCTGGCTGGCAATCCTGACCCTCTTCGGCATCCTGACCAGCACCTTTGTCGCTGCACAGGAGGAGTTCCTCACTCAGGTCATCGTACTGGCAGCGTTCATCGCACCGATTGTCGACATGGGCGGCAACACCGGCAGCCAGTCGGCCACCCTGGTGATTCGTGCGATGGCCCTCGGCGAACTCAAGCTCCAGTGGCGCGATGTGTGGTTCATCATCAAGCGTGAACTGCCGGTGGCGGCAGCGCTGGGTATAGCGATTGTGGTGCTTGAGGTAATTCTGGCGCACCTCTCCAAGGGCGTCGGCTTCGATGCACTGATGGTGGTGGGCCTGAGCATGCTGGTGTGCACGGTGCTTGGCGGTGTCATCGGCGCGCTGCTGCCCTTTCTGGCACGCCGTATCGGCACCGACCCGGCCACCCAGTCCTCGCCCCTGATTACCTCGGTCATGGATCTGATCGGCGTGTTCATCTACTTCGGCTTTGCTTATGCCTTCCTTGGCGATCTGCTGACGCGGGTGACCGCCTGATCGAGTCATAGTGTCATGAGGCCTGGCTAAGCTAGGCCTCACCGTTTAAGGAGGGATCATGTACATCACTCAGCATCTGGATCTGGCAGCGTCGCTCAATACCCTGGCAAGCCTGCTTACCGCGTTCCTGCTTGGTGCCGTAATAGGCCTGGAGCGCCAGTATCGTCAGCGCACGGCCGGGCTGCGTACCAACGTGCTGGTGGCTGTCGGCGCCGCTTTATTTGTCGATATTGCCATGCGCTTTCACGCCCTCTACGGCGGCACACCCAGCCCCTTGCAAGTGGCCTACGTGGTTTCGGGCGCGGGCTTTCTCGGCGCCGGGGTGATCATGCGCGAGGAGGGCAATATCCGCGGCATCAACACTGCCGCGACGCTGTGGGGTTCGGCAGCGGCCGGCGTGGCCGCCGGTACCGGCATGCTGATCGAGGCCGTGCTAGGCACCTTGTTCGTGCTGGCAGCCAATACCTTGCTGCGCCCTATCGTCAACGCCATCAACCGTCAACCGCTCGACGTGGAGTCGGTGGAGGTGACCAACACGGTTTACGTCATCGCCGACAAGGATCGTCAGAAGGAAATCATGAAGGCGCTGGAGGTCAACCTGGAAAATGGCCGTTACCCGGTACGCGATCTGGAGGTTCATGCCTTTGGCGAGGATGATGTGGAGATCGAAGCCACCCTCACTGTAACTTCAATTGATGGCGATGAGTTGGAAGCCCTGATTCGCAAGCTGGCGGCCGTACCGGGCGTACGCCAAGCGTTCTGGAGCCCGAGCACAACGGGATAAAAATCAGGTTGGAAACCCTCGCAACTCCTGACCCAAAAACAACAAGACAAAAATATCTTGCAACGCTCGTAGGATTGCTTTGTTAGTCCAAAAAAGATCATCTGACGTGAAATTCATATCAGCTTGCCGCTGGAATCTGCCGGATAAAAGAAGGATAGCCCATGACTGGTATCAAATCGGTTTCCCCAGTACTGCTTGCGCTGACGCTCGGAGGTTGCGGAACGGTGGCCACTGACAATGGACCGTGGGAGCACATCCGTGTCGGTAATGAGAATGGAGTTCCGCCGTTTGAATACACCGACGGGCAAGGCTCGCGGACGGGCCTGAACATCGAGCTGATCAACGCTGCTTGTGCAGCTATCGGTTCGCGCTGCCCGATTGTCGAAACACCTTACGCCACCAACATCGATGCCCTGGAGGGCAACAAAATCGACCTTATCCTGCCAATGACAGATACCGAGGCTCGTCGGCAGCGGGTGGCCTTCACCGGGGTCTTGTACCCACTCCAGTCGCAGTTGGTGGCTGCCAAGCACTCTGGCTTGATTGCTACGGCGCAATCGTTACAAGGAAAACGCATCGGGGTATTGGCCGGTACTGTGCGGGAAGCCTACGCCCGTGCCCGTTGGGAGCCACAAGGGGTGACGATCCTATCCTACGAACTTAACTCGCAATTGATTCGCGATCTTCAAGCCCAACGAATCGACGCGACATTGCAGGACATCGTCGAAATCAATTTTGCCTTGCTCAATACCCCACAAGGCCAGGGCTACGAACTGACAGGACAGCCTCTAGCCGACCCAATGCTGGGGGTGGGCCCTTCAATTGCCGTCCGTAAAAACAACCCGGAACTGGTCGCCCTGATCAATTGTGGGTTGGAACGCGTCAAGCAAAACGGTCAGTACCAGGCGATTGTCAGCCGCTACCTGCTGGTCACGCCCTCATCCCCCAATCCGATCGTCCTAACGCCCAGTCCTACCGACCTTCCGGTCTGCCATTTTCCGAAGCTGCAAAAGTAGTGCGCACGCTCTATTTCTCGGGCACCCTCGGGTTGGATGCCAACGGTGATGTCGTTGGGCGAACCGGTTTAACTACACAAGGCGTGATGCCCGGACGCACACATTGCTTGTTCATTTCGCGGAGGTGCTTTAACGCAAGGGCAGCATCGCCCATACCCAGGAGGTAGGTGACTACTGAAATATTCGAAGAGGAATTGCCCCGGGCTCGTGTGGATCGCACCAACGCCATAGCCGAAATTATGGCTCTGGTTCGTGACAGAAAAGCGTTCGGGGAAAAACGGAAGGCGGCGAACGAGCGGGAAAGTATCGCTCGCAGAAAAATTGCTCGATTGCTCGATACCGTAGATATTCGTTAGAAGTATTGCAGCCACTTGATTCCTGCAAATGCTCGCCCGCCCCACCGGTCTTTGATCTTTGGTTTCTGCTTCTCCGCTGCTACGCTTTCGGCTCATTGAATGGAGTTGAACCAATGCCCACCGAATATTCGCGTTCTGATGTTCTTGAGCGGTTGTACCAAAATCAGCTCGCCTTGGAGGCCGCGGTGATGGAGCTCACCTTGAAGGTAGAAAACCAAGGCGCAACAGAGATTGGCGCCAACGTCCGAGGTGCACTTCAGACCATCGGAGAGAAAGCCGGACACATCAAACAGGGCTTGGCTAGCTGACAGCCAACGGGCACTGATTTAAACGACCCAATGCGCCGGCGAGCTTGATGGCTTTCTTTCTTACATCGTATAAAGACTGAGCAGGCCGAAGCGTTCGATTTCCCGCGCGCTGCGCGGCGAAGTCGTTAAGATACGGGCGCTCAACCTCTCGCTATGAAAGATGGCGCACTTTGATAATCCTGCCCGAAGCTATCTTGTGTTTGGGCTTGGCCGCTCGAATAACCGCGTGCGGACCATCGACCGTTGTTTCAACGAGCATGCCATCCCTGATTTCCATCACACTGAGTCCGACCGCCAGGATGTTGGTGTAAGCAGCCTTGATCGCGCCTTTCGCCATGGCTGGAATTTTCTCTTCCAGCCGACTCACCAGTTCATCATTTAGCATCTGGTTGACGTCCATAACGCGCTCCGCATTCTAAGCCAGCAATTGTACGGAAATTACCATTAATACAAAGCCCGCCGTCTTCAGCAAGATCTTATGACTGTGAAGGGTGATTTCAGTAGCAGAGATGCGGATTTCAGAGGCGACTGTTCGGTCATTTTCGACTCAGATTTTTCCCGCGATTATAACGACCCCAATCCGCTCTGCCAGATTGAGCACCGTGTCGAACACCATCGAGTCGCCGGTCAAGCTGCGTGACGCCCCCGTGGGTGGAGCGCATCATCAGGAATTCGGTCACCGAAGAGCACCACCACACGTGCCGAATCATCTTGTCGCGACACCCAAGACAGCCCTTGGGCATCTGGACACTGACGGTGGATTGCCTCGGCCCATTTGCGCGTCGCAGGATATTGATCTTTCTCAGTGCCAATCAATTGTTTGCGCGTGATGCCCAGTTTCCGCATGGGCACGCTGGACAGGTCAACCAGCTGCAGCGGTTGGCTAACCTGGACGGCAGAATGCACCTGTCCAGTCAGCTTGCCTTTGTCGAAGCTCTTAAACCCAGCCGTATGGGGAACGTCGTGGAAGACGGTCTCCATCAAGGCACATTCGACTGTCATGCCGCCATACAAGGTGGGAATCGCCCGCACCTGATCATCCTAGGTCGGGCTTAAGCGTGCGTTGCCGTGCATACCCGGATTGAATTGATCAGGCTGATACTTATCCTGTGCACACGATGAAGCACATCGCCTTTGGCGATCACGGTGAAAGTGACGTGCAACGTAGCCGCAGGCACTGGGGTAACGGACGCCGCCAAATCCGTGGGAGGCGTCGCCCTACCCTCACTGAACTCGGTACGCTGCTTAGCCATGGACAATGCCCTGGATCTCATCCAGTGCGGCAGCAATCACCCGATCAGGCGCCGATGCCAAGAGGTCCTGAGGCCTTTTGCGTGCATTGATCGCAATCAGTCCGTCTCAGACCTCACCGTCAACGGAACGAGTGGAGTACCGGCATAAAACACGATCAGTTCAACTGCTTCATCCCCGCTCTGGCCGCGATGAGGCGCACCGACCATCTCGGGCAACGCATCTCCCGGGCCGATCACCATGCTCTTGCTGTCGCTTTTTCTAATGACGGTTAGCTGACCGGAAAGAACATAACCGACATTGATGGTTGGATGGCTATGCCACGGCAGTGCACTATTTGCCGGTATTTTATAGCGCAGCACCGTGACTTCCGGCTGACCCTTCGGGTACGCGGGATATTGCACGCCGTCCCAAGAGTGGGTCGTCTTCAGTAACTGCGTCACCTCGACTTGAGGCGTGGTGGCGATGGCCACCGGAATATGCAAGGCGCCTACCAGCAAAGGAAGTGTGACGATCACAACAGATTTGAAACGAGTTTGAAGCGATGAACAGGACATGAATCGATTTCCTTGATAAAAAATACCTGGCAGAGACCTGCCTTACATTTGGCCCTTGCTGATACCACCCAAACCGATGGCGCATCCCTCGTCATGCCTTGGACATTGAACCAAAACGCAATACCAGCACGCCTGCGATTGCCGCCAAGATCGAGCCGGCGAGAACGCCCACTTTGACTTCGTTGATAAGATGAGGCGCTTCAGGAAAAGCCAAGCCGCCTATAAACAGACTCATGGTGAATCCAATTGCGCACAGTAGCGAAATTCCATAAATCTGAACCCAGCTACTGTCTGTCGGCATCTTCGCCAAGCCCGTCTTGATTGCCAACAAGGCAAGCATAAAGATCCCCACCTGCTTACCGATCAACAGCCCCAGGGCAATACCCATCGGAATGGGGTCCAACAGGTTGTTGGCGGACACGCCGGCCAGGGAAACACCCGCGTTTGCAAATCCAAAAACGGGCAGGATCAAGAAGGCAACCCAAGGGGATAAGCCATGTTCCATTTTCAACAGCGGAGAATGCTTTTCCGCGGTGCCTTTATTCAGCGGAATGCAGAAAGCCAGGGCAACACCCGCCAACGTCGCATGGACGCCCGACTTCAACACGAGTATCCATAGCACTGCGCCAATCACGATATAGGGAGCTAATCGGGTCACGCCCATTCTGTTCATGATGACTAGCGTCGCGATGGCAGCGGCAGAAGCCAGCAACATGCCGATATTCAGGTCTGAGGTGTAGAACATCGCGATGATCGTCACCGCACCCAGATCATCGAGAATCGCCAGGGCGGAGAGGAAGATCTTGAGGGACACAGGCACCCTGCTTCCCAGCAGCGAAAGCACACCCAGGGCAAAGGCAATGTCGGTCGCCGCCGGAATCGCCCAGCCCGCCATGGTGTCGGGCGAGCCACGGTTGATCCAGACGTAGATCAACGCTGGGACGACCATGCCGCCAATCGCGGCGAAACCCGGCAGCGCTCGTTGGCTCCAGGTGGACAGTTGCCCGGCCAGTATTTCCCGTTTGATCTCCAGGCCGACCATCAAAAAGAAGATCGCCATCAATGCATCATTGATCCAATGCTCGATACTCATTCCCAGCACGGCCGTTTGCAAAGCCATGGCATAAACCGGGTACAACGAAGTATTGGCCACGATCAACGCCGCCAACGCGGACAGCATGAGCACCACGCCTCCCGCCGGCTCCCATTGCCTGAATGTCGTCAGCACGCCAGGACGGCCGCCGACAACCAGGTGATCCGAAATATTTCCCATCCCATTCTCCTAATCATGCCAATGACGACACATCACCGGCTTTCCACTCAGCGGCCGTTCAAACAACTGATCAGCGAACCCGCCCCGGCATATTGCCGGAAAATAGCCTGGTACCCATCGAAGCGATTGTTGATTTCGCTGACCTGGTTACCGTAATAGTCATTTCCCGCAATGAGCACGTCCAGCAGCGTGCGCTTACCCAAGTGGTACCACTGCTGGAAGAAGGCCTCGCGAATACGATCCGATTCTAGTGAAAGGTCGCGATACAGCTCGGCGCGTTCGAGCATGGTCCGGGCATCGTGATCGGAGGTGCGAATATGAAACTCCAGGTCCCGACGCTGATAGTCCACATCTTGCCGGCTGGCCTCCGCACGCTGTCGTGCCGCTCGCTCGGAAGCCCGGGTGGATCCGCCGCTGAACACCGACCAATTCATCGACAGATTGGTCTGCCACGCTCGCTCACGCCCCAGTTCGTCCTTGCCGGTGGATTTGCTGACGCCCCAGTTCAGTTGCGGCAACGATGAGGCGCGTATCGCGCCGGACTGCTGCTCGGCCGCCGCGGCTTGCGCCTGGACCTGCTGGACGGTGGGATGGTCCGCCGCCCGTTGCAACAGGACATCCAGATTTGCCAGGCGAATATTCCACGCCTTGGTGCGAGGAATGGGCACCGGACGATCACCCACCAGCTTGTTCAAATTGATCTCTGCATCGCGAGCCTTCGCCTGTGCCGAATCACGTGCTGCCTGGGCTTGCAGCAAGCGGGCTTTGGCCTGGGTCAGTTCGCTGGCACGCCCCTGATCGACCGCCACGATACCGCCGAGCATATTGACCGGTTCTTCCATGCGCACGACGAATCCCTGACTGACATCCACCAGGATCCGTTGCTTACCCAACTCCACCAACGTACTGGTGACCTCATAGGCAATGCTCTCCAGCTCCGCTTCGATGTTCTTGTTCGCCGCGTCCTCCATCAGTTTGCGGCTATCGATGGTTTTACGGGTGCGTCCCCAGTCATACACCGTGGTGGCTACATTCAGCGTCACGGCATTGCCGCTGGCACCGCTCTCCTCTCCACCGAACTCCATCGATTTCGATTTCGATTGCGTGCCGAGCTGTACTTGCGGCCAGCGCTGGCCCTTGACTTCATTCACATCTTCCTCTTTAAATAGTTGAATCGGTATTACATCTGAGTGCGCTAAACACTTGACTTCCTTGAGGGCATCCCAGCTGAACGCCAAGACTCCCTACTGTCGTCAATTCTCTAGAGCTGGTTCGGCAGGGCACATAAGACCTGTCTCAAAAGTTGGCGGATGAACTGGCTTTCAGATCCATTGAAGGGGTCGCTGTAGGAATGGCAGGTGACTGCCATTCCTACAGCGACCCCAGTGAACGTGATAACGAGGACTTATTTATGCAAAACGTCGAGTCGCTACGAGCCGGAGATATGAGACTCCGCAATTTGAATATCAACTCCAGCGACGTGAAGCTCGTCTCAATTGATCGGCGTGCAGAAGCGCCCCTGGCCCCTATAAAGCCTCGCCGAGGATTAATCATTGTGCTGAGTCTGATAATCGGCTTGACGGTAGGATTATTATTTGCCCTGGCTGCAAATTTGGCGTCCAATCGTCGTCACCAATAGCTTGGCCTTGGAACACACCTTTTTTGCCTGCAGAGGCAGAGGGATTGTTTGGCTGTGACGTAATGTAAACACTTATCCATAATAATAGTCAGCCGCCAGCGTTTTAGGTATTCGCCCGATGAATCTATAGCCACTCTTTAAATTTAATTTGATGATCAGAATTAAAATTGACAGCCTAATTTACTACGACGAGGCGGGAAGCAGTGGCATTGATATTATATATCATGCACAAACAATCTAAATTTCCTAGTCGGCAATACTTCCCTAACCACACCCACTCTGTTTTTAATACTATCTTCCTCGGTAGGCTTAAAATGCCCACTATCATTATCCCAATACCTTAAAGTCCCGCCACCCGTTAATGGGTTGTCATCTTCAGGAAAATATAGATGCCCGGCCAATAGCACAGGGTGTGCAGACCGGGCAAAATGTTGTCGCTCTGACATAGTGCTCGGCTTTTTAAATTTATTTCGAAACCCCTGTGCATCGAAGGTCAGGGATGAATGCCCAAAATTAAAAATCGGCGTCACCATCTCAACGAGGGCCGAGCTTCGCTCAATGTCATCGTGCATAAATGCATACACACTTAAAGGATCAGCCTCACGAACTACATAGCTTAGCCGCCCGGCGGGTATTTTGGGTGGCATTTTAATAGATACCGGCTCCAGGATGTATGCATCCTCCTCGATCACTCGCAGTCGATAAACAAACTCATCGGGCAATTCAAGCTGCGGGAGAAGCTTGTTGTAAACACTAGTTGTAAGTCCATCAATGTCACGAATTTTATTCTGCAGAACCTTATTTAAAACGTTGACTCTTTCTGGGTCTGCCGTCCCCCCCTTTACCGTAGAAGGCCTTAACACATCCTGATACCACTCGTTTAGTGGTCGTGCCGAAGTCGCCAACTTAGCTATTCCTTGCTCCTTTTGGACGACTTCGCTTTTCGGACTTATTGGTAAAAAAGTACTCGCCGCGCTCAACCTTGACTCCGGCCGTGGCACCAGAGGCGGCGGCATACGTCCGTCCCAATCCGTCCTGTTAATAGAATTATTTGTGCAGAACCGGAATAAATTCACCCCATCCACCAACCCGCCCGGATCGGCACTCAACCACCTCCCCAGCGCCGGCTGGTAGTACCGCCAACCGTAGTAATACAGCCCCGTGGCGTCCAACTCCTTGCCCGAATAGCGTCGCGTACGCTGGGCCAGGCGACTGACCTCGGTCGCCGCCTCATCACAGCCCGTGGTGCCGCCATAAGGGGC